>NZ_NIZW01000008.1 GCF_002727185.1 Rhodopirellula bahusiensis | reverse complement strand
CGGAGTGAACGCGAAGGCATCAGTCGCACCAGTTGAGCCAAAAGCCGACCCATCCTTGGTAACCGACCAAGCATAAGTGGCGACCGTATCGATCGTCCCGGCATCCGCTACCGTACTGGTCAAGCTGATCTCGGTCCCCTCAGGACTGCTAACAGCAGGAGCGCCAACAATCGTCGGGACGGGGTCTTCGTTAGTAACCGTGATGCTTTCCGTGGTCGTACCTGACCCACCGTCATTATCGGTTACCGTCAAAGTAACGACGTAAGTCCCATTATCGTCCGGAGTGAACGCGAACGAATCAGTCGCACCAGTTGAACCAAAAGCTGATCCATCCTTGGTAACCGACCAAGCATAAGTGGCGACCGTATCGGTCGTCCCAGCATCAGCGACCGTACTGGCCAAGCTGATCTCGGTCCCCTCAGGACTGCTAACAGCAGGAGCACCAACAATCGTCGGGACGGGGTCTTCGTTAGTAACCGTGATGCTTTCCGTGGTGGTACCTGAGCCACCGTCATCGTCGGTCACCGTCAACGTAACAACGTAAGTTCCTTCATCGTCCGGAGTGAACGCGAAGGCATCAGTCGCACCAGTTGAGCCAAAAGCCGACCCATCCTTGGTAACCGACCAAGCATAAGTGGCGACCGTATCGGCAGTGCCCGCATCAGCGACCGTACTGGTCAAACTGATCTCGGTCCCCTCAGGACTGCTAACAGCAGGAGCACCAACAATCGTCGGGACGGGGTCTTCGTTAGTGACCGTGAAACCTTGCGTTACAGCAGCCGCGCTATTACCAGCAATGTCCGTGACCACCAAGCTCGCGACATAGTTCCCGTTGTCGTCCGGCGTGAACGTGAAGTCTTTCGTATCGCCGGTGTCAAATGCATTCCCGTCTTTCGTAATTGTCCAGGCGTACGAACCCGCGGCGGCATCATCAAGCCCGCTAATGTCGCTCGCCGTCAAACCACTCGGGATCGGATCTGTTGCACTTCCGCTAAGAGTAATAGCACTCCCTTCGCCATATGTTCCACCACCGGGTGCAACAGAAATCGTCACATTATTCGGGGTAGTTTGGTCAACGATCACCGTTTGGGTGTCACCCACCGAATCGAACGAATCGACAGCTTCAAAGTTATACGAACCCTCTCCTCGCGACAGGGAGAACGACCAATTACCACTGGAACCTGCGGTCGTGCCGCCAATATTGCTCCCATTTTCGTTCACATCAAGAAACTGCGTTGGAGTCGAGGTCCCCTCCAAGGTGAACGAATTCTGATTTGTAATGAAATCGGCGTTGTCTAGACCTGGATCGGGGTTGATGCTGGCAATATCAGCCGCCAACAACTGACGTTGCTCCAGCACTTCTGGGTTGAGCCGACTACGCGTCGTGCTCTCACGCCGAGTGCCTTTTTCTTTCTTCCCAAAGCTGATGCCAAACGGCAGCATCGCAGTGAAGGGGACCGCGGGGCGTTTTTCGATTTTGACGAAGAACGGGGGGTTGGTGATGAAGTTCCAGATCGCGGCGAGGCCGAGGCCGATCTTGGTGATCCAGCTGCCCTTGAAGGCGTTCTTGTAACGCTCGATGCGGGCCTTTTGACGCTCGATGAACATCGACTTGCGTTCGTTGGCTTTGTGCTCCCAACGACCCGCTCGCTCTCGCATTTTCTGCATGCGGGTGGCGGAGGTGTTTTGAGTGCGGCCGGCGAAGTTGTGATGATTGGGGCGAATCGACATGGATATTCTCTAGAAAGCTAAGTCAAATGAATTCGGGAATGAGGCCTTGGGGAAACAAACTTCTGGTCAAGGCTTGATTGGCTTCAGCGACCTGTTCGTCGCGGGGTGCGGCATGGCCCAGAGGAGCCAGCCAGGGACGTTGAATCAGGTCCCAATCAAAGGGTGCGGAGGGCGAAATACTTGCCAACGTGATTGGCAAACTCGCCCTCGTGTGAGCGTGGAAAATAGGATCAGTGACGCACAAAAATCGCCCTGTTTCGCCTCACCAATCGCACTCTGGCGATTTCGTGGAGTCGCGGTTGCTTTGATGCACCCAACCATTTCGTCTTCTCAACTGAGGAAGATAGTCACCGCCGAAAAGCGGCCTCAAATCAATCCGCCCGAACTCAGCCCCCCCTTCCAAGCACTGGAAAAACGATCTGCGCGCACCCCATGGAAGGGGTACTAGCTCGAGTGTGAGGAGAGATCCTAACTGGGGGTTTTAGGGGAAACAAGCATTCGATCGATTAAAACTTGAAGAACCCCCCTCTCATGGGAAAAAGTTCCGGCTTTCAGCAATGTCGCACTGGATCACAATCATTGAGAAAGCCTCGATACAAAACGTTTTCTGGGGAAATCGCGTCCGAACAAGCTGAAAAAAATTATTTTTGCTGGGTACAAATCCGGCGGTCGAGCGTACAGACGTCCATTCACCGAGCGTCCACTAAGACACAAACCACCCAGGCGGACCGGTGACAATTCGTTCCCTACGGTGATCTGGGCACCTCAACTTCGTGATACCAAGCGCCACCATCAAGCCTATCTCCTGAGAAGACATTTCCTTCATATCCGGGGGACCTCCCAAGAATGAAATCGACCATCCCCATTTAGGCTGTATCCACCGGAAGAACCGGCCCTTGCGACTTCACCAAAGGGCCAGCCAGACAGGGCAGTACGACTTCGCGTCCGAACGAAGCCAGGCGTTGACTCAGACGTCTCAGCGATGGAGGATGGCGATCGAAAACCTTGCCAACTACCGTTTGACAATGGGGGCTTGCACGCCATTGAGAACGCTGCTCTCGGGGTGCGCCTGTCGTGCATTGATCGCAGCATGAGGTCCGAATTCTGGTGAATCGGGCTACGGGTGAATTGGCCTTGCTGACGCGGCGGGTTAGGACGTCTTGAGGGGGCGTACGTGAGACTCACTGCCAGTCATAACCCGAAACGTCAGTGAGGCTACGCGGGATGTTGCAGTGACCTTGCTAACGCGGCGGGTTGGGATGAGAGCTGAATGGAAGGATGTCGCCACAGAGATCACTGAGAGCACAGAGGTGGCTCTCAGATTTCAGTGGATTCACATCGCCTCAACAAAAACCTCTTTGAACTCGGTGTCCTCTGTGGCGAGCAATCACTGCGATCGGCCTTGCTAACGCAGCGGGTTGTGACGAACAACGAACGACCTAGTGGAGTCCGAATTCTGGCGATTCCGGCTACGGGTGAGTGACCTTGCTGACGCGGCGGGTTGGGACAGCTTGAGGGGGCGTACGTGAGACTCACTGCCAGTCATAACCCGAAACGTCAGTGAGGCTACGCGGGATGTTGCAGGGGCCTTGCTGACGCAGCGGGTTGGGATGAGAGCTGAACGAAAGGATGTCGCCACAGAGATCACTGAGAGCACAGAGGTGGCTCTCAGATTGTCAGTGGATTCACATCGCCTCAACAAAAACCTCTTTGAACTCGGTGTCCTCTGTGGCGAGCAATCACTGCGATCGGCCTTGCTAACGCAGCGGGTTGTGACGAACAACGAACGACCTAGTGGAGTCCGAATTCTGGCGGATGCGGCTACGGGTGAGTGACCTTGCTGACGCGGCGGGTTGGGATGGGTCGATGCTGCGGCCTTGCTGACGCGGCGGATGTGAATTTGCATCAAGCGAATGCTTGTGGGACGAGGGGCGCGAGACACAAGTCGGCTTGGGTTCAGATAGAATGCGTGGCCCCGGAAAAACTTTCCGGGACTCCCTCCCTAACATCCCACCCTTGGAGCTGACCTGATGAATCGTGATGTGAATGCTGTTGATGGATCTGAATGCCAGGATGTGAAGTCCGACTGCTCGGCACCGGACGGCTTGCACCGTTCCGCTAACGATGGGGATGCGTTGGCTCGCCGCGGCTTTCTGAAATCAGCAGCTTTGGCTGGAGGTGTTGCGGCGGGAGCAACACTCAATGCTCGCGCAGTGCATGGGCAGGAGACTCCGGATGTGATTCAAGTTGCTTTGGTTGGGGCGGGTGGTCGTGGGACGGGGGCTGCGAATGATGCGTTGCATGTGGACAACGCGAAGCTGAAAGTGGTCGCGGTGGCGGATGTGTTTCCAGAGAACGTGGCTCGCAGCGTGAAGGCTCTCTCGAATGAACACATCGATGCGCCGGAGAAAGTGGACGTGCCGGAGGAACGGCAGTTCGTTGGCTTTGATGCTTACAAGCATGCGATGGATACGCTCGAACCGGGCGACATTGTGATCCTGGCGACTCCGCTGGCTTTTCGATGGGTGCACTTCCAATACGCGATCGACAAAGGGTTGAACGTGTTCATGGAGAAACCGCTGACGGCCGACGGGCCTTCGTCCAAACGGATGCTGGAACTTTCCGCCAAGGCCGACGCGAAGAATCTGAAGTGCGGCGTAGGTTTGATGGTTCGTCACTGCCGCGGGCGACAAGAGTTGTTCAAGCGCATTCAAGACGGCCAGATCGGCGACATCATCATGATGCGTGCTTACCGGATGCACGGCCCGATCGCGTCAGCGTTCACGAAACGTCGCTTGGACGACATGCCAGAAACGCTGTGGCAGATCAAGAATTTTCACAGCTTCCTGTGGGCCAGCGGTGGTTGCTTCAGCGATTTCTATATCCACCAAATCGACGAAACGTCTTGGATGAAGAACGCGTGGCCGGTCAAGGCTCAGGCTCTCGGTGGACGTCACTACCGCGGCGATTGGATCGACCAAAACTTTGATACCTACGCGGTGGAGTACACCTATCCCGACGGCAGCAAGCTGTTCTTTGACGGTCGTTGCATGAAGGGTTGTCGCAACGACATGTCGAGCACGGTGCACGGCAGCAAAGGGTCAGCGATCGTGAGCACGTCCGGTCACACGCCGGGCAAGGTTCGGATCTTTGAAGGCCAAAACCAAAGTCGCCGCAAGGTGGCTTGGGCGCACCCGCAACCGGAAAAGAACCCGTATCGCCTGGAATGGACGGACTTGGTCGACGCGATCATTCACAACAAGCCCTACAACGAGGTGCCACGCGGTGTGCAAGCGAGCTTGGTGACCAGCATGGGCCGCATGGCGGCTCACACTGGCCAAGAGATCACGCTGGACCAGATGACCAACTGCCCGCATGAGTTTGCCCCCGGCGTGGCGGAGTTGACCGTTGACGGTCCGGCCCCGGTGATCGCGAATGCAGATGGTTCGTACCCGGTTCCTCAACCTGGGATCTTGAAAGAGGTTGAATACGAGTTGTTTGATGTGTGAGGGGTTTTCGGCCTTGCTAACGCGGCGGGTTGTGACGAGCGTGCTTGCGGATACCCCGTAGCCGGATTCGCCAAGAATTCGGGTGGGAACTGCACGTCCTAACCCGATACGTCAGTGAGGCTGATTGGCTGTTGCCGTTGCCTTGCTAACGCGGCGGGTTGGGATGGCTTGGCTCGCAATCATTGGTAGCCGGATTCGCCAAGAATTTGGTGGGTGACTGGCTTTTGCCACGGAGGTCACAGAGAGCACCGAGGTGATGGCCCGAGGAAGCATGCGGGCTTTGCGAAGATCGATTGCTGGGCCTTGCTAACGCGGCGGGTTGTGACGAGAGGAAGCCACGCGAGAGAATCCGGCCGCCGCCAGTCATAACCCGAAACGAGAGCGAGGCTACGCGGGATGTTGCAGTGGCCTTGCTGACGCGGCGGGTTGGGACAAGTGGCACTGCAGATGCGGCGGGTTGTGATGGGCGGACTTGCAGGGCAGTGAGGTAGGTTCGCTGCGTCATCTTGGTGAGATCTGCGCTGTCTGTGGCAAACGAAATGTCGTGGGCAGAGACTGGGGATTGCTGGACGCCTCGCTTCTGGTGAAGCATCGGCTGGGTGCCATGTGAGACATAGCCTACATTGGTGCATGGCTGATTTGCCGGGAATGTGTATGCGTCCGAATCCTGGCGAATCCGGTTGCGGGTGAGTGGCCTTGCTGACGCGGCGGGTTATGACGAGTGGGATTGTGCAGGTAGGGGATTGGGATCAACAGGTTTGGATGAATGAGAAGGTTTTGGTTTGTTTGAATTGCGTTGCACAGTTCGGAATTGCGGGTTGGCTTTGTCGCCGGTGGAGGGTGGGCTGCGTTGTGAGAAGCGGCACCATTTCGATCGGGCTCGCGAGGGCTATTACAGCTTGTCCCAGCCGCAGGATCGCAAGTCCAAACAACCAGGCGATGCGGATGCAGCGGTGCTGGCTCGCCTTCGTTGGCTGCAACGTGGGCATGCGGCTGGATTGATTGATGCCTTGCGACCTTGGGCGGCGGCTCGGAGCGACTGCAGCAACTCCAGAGCGATCGACTTAGGGTGCGGCGAAGGCACCTTTGGGCCGGCTTTGTTTGGCGATTCGCCGGGCAGTTACTGCGGGATCGATCTGTCAAAGAAGGCGATCAAGCTGGCCGCTCGCGGGTGGCCGGAAGCGACTTGGGTTTGGGCCAACGCGGACCGATCGCTGCCGGTGGCGGATGGCAGCGTGTCCTGTGTGCTGTCGTTGTTCGGGCGTCGTCCCGTTACCGAGATTGCTCGGGTGCTGACGGAAGATGGAATGCTGATCGTTGCCGTTCCCGGCGAAGAGGACTTGATCGAGCTTCGCGTACACGTGCAGCAATCGGGCCAGCGACGAAGTCGTTGGGAGAAGGTCGTCGACGAGATGGCGGTCGCTGGTTTGAAGCCGATTGAACACCGCGTGTGGCAAGAACAGGTTGACCTGGACAGCGAAGCGATCGCCGATGCGATGGCGATGACATATCGCGGCGTGCGGTTTTCGCAGAACGCTCGCGTGCAGACCGCCACGGCGATGCCGGTGACGTTGGCCGCGGATCTGATGTTGTTCGGGCGTTGAGGTGTAGCAGGCGAGAAAACTGATGCCTCCATCCTGCCACGGCATGAAAGTCATAACCCGCCGCGTGAGCAAGGAACGAACAGCTACTGGGCGAGAGCAGTGGCCTTGCTGACGCGGCGGGTTGTGACAGACGGCAGATACGCTCAACGTGCGTGTGTCACAATCATTCGAGGTCCCGGTCCTTGCGATCCTGAGCTACCAATACGTACGTTATCACGCGTTCCAATCCATCCTCGTCCCAGACGTAACGCTGACTTCCGCGATCCGCCCACCATCGCTTGCGATCTCGTGGTGAGCCTTCGTTCAATCGTCGCGTGCACCAAGCTTTCAAATCGGCTCGAACTCGTTTTGGATCAACACTCGGTGCAGAGAGAACAACATGCAGATGATTGGACTGGCAGGAGCTAGCATGCAATTCCCACCTGCGGACTCGACACGTCTCCGCAACTTGCCGCTCGACCAAGTCTCGCTCAGCAACCGACAAGAGACACGCGTCTTCGTTCATTCTTGCGGAGGCCTCGATGTGCTTTGCTGGGTCAGGCATCTTCCAACCGTGTTGGTGTAACACCCAACCACGACGATCACCGGGTAGCCATGTGCCGTAGGTGGGCCAAGTCAAGAAGAAGGCGATCGGGGCATCAGGCATGATTGGCCTCACGCAGAAGTTGGACAACGGCGTTTAAAGCGCACCGCGGCTCAAGCGGAACCGCCTGCTGGAAATTCTTATTGTAGAAGGTTGCGCGCGACCTTGCTAACGCGGCGGGTTATGACTTTGGGCACCTCCTTGCTGACGCGGCGGTTTATGATCGGCGTCTTCAACGCGGGGCGGAAACGCTTGCTCGAAGATTCCTTTGTAAAAGGTTGTGGGTAGCCTTGCTTACGCTGCGGGTTGTGACGAATGCCTTGATTCACACAACATCGCACAGTCATAACCCGCAGCGTGAGCAAGGATCGAACAGCTACTGGGCGAGAGAGGTGGCCTTGCTGACGCGGCGGGTTATGACTTTGAGCACCTCCTTACTGCGCGGCGGGTTGCGATGAGCCGACCTACGCCGTCTACGTGAGGATTTCTTCGACGACTCGGCTTTGTTTGACTCCGGTGAGGCGTTGGTTGAGGCCTTTGAAGGGGTAGACCATCGTCTCGTGGTTGAAGCCGAGCAGGTGCAGCAGGGTGGCGTGGAAGTCTCGCAGGTGCACGGACTCGGTCGCGGCGGTGTAGCCAACCGCATCGGTCTCGCCATAGGTGAAACCTGGTTTGACGCCGCCTCCGGCCATCCACATCGTGAACGCCTCGGGGCTGTGGTCGCGGCCATGGAATGCCATTGTTGCTCCGCCTCGGTTCTCTCGCATCGGAGTGCGTCCGAATTCGCCGCCCCACACGACCAGCGTGTCTTCCAACATCCCACGCTGTTTCAAATCAGCGAGCAACGCCGCGATGGGCTTGTCCGTTTGCTTGCACTTGTCAGGCAGTCCGTGCTCGAGCGATTCGCCGCGGTTGGATCCGTGCGTGTCCCAGCCCCAATCGAACAACTGCACAAAGCGGACGCCTTCTTCGACCAAACGCCGCGCGAGCAGGCAGTTGTTGGCAAAGGATTCTTTGCCAGGCTCAGCGCCGTAGCTCTCAAGCGTTTCCGCGGTTTCCTGCGACAGATCCATCGCTTCGGGAGCAGCCACCTGCATCCGATAGGCCATCTCATACTGAGCGATCCGGGTGACCGTTTCAGGGTCGCCGTATTGCTGCAACGACTCTTGATTGAGTGCCGCCAAAGCATCCAAAACCTGACGCCGCTCTTGTCGCGAAACGCCTTCGGGGTTGGCGACGTTCAAAACCGGATCACCTTTGGATCGGCACTGCACTCCTTGGTAGACCGACGGCAAAAAGCCTGATCCCCATAGAGCCTTGCCCACACGAGGCAACCGACCGCCGGACAACAGTACGATGAAGCCAGGCAGGTCTTCGTTCTCGCTGCCCAAACCGTACGTGACCCAGGAACCAATCGACGGCGATCCCATCGGAGCAGCTCCGGTGTGCACCATCAACTGAGCCGGTCCGTGGTTGAACTGGTCTGTCTTGACCGTTTTCAGGAAGCACAGATCGTCGACTTGCTTGGCCAAGTTGGGCATCAACTCGGACACCCATGCACCGGATTCACCGTGTTGCTGGAAATCATACTGCGGCCCCAGCATGCGAGGCGTGCCATTGATGAATGCGAAGCGTTTGCCTTCCAAGAACGACTGCGGGCACTCCTTGCCGTCGAGCTTTTTGAGATCCGGCTTGTAGTCGAACAGCTCCAGTTGGCTGGGTGCACCGACCATGTGCAGGTAGATCACTCGCTTGACCTTGGCTGGTTGAGGCGGCGTCAGCGGACTAAGCGGATTGGTGGATTCGTGCTGGGGATCAAAACCATGTTGCAGCGATGCATTCGCATGGGCACGGTTCCCGCCCGCTTGCTGAGTCGCCAAGTAAATGGCTCCGAGTCCAGCGGCGGATTCGGTCAGGAATTGCCGGCGACTGGTTTGCAACAACGACTGACGAAAAAGTTCCTGAGAGATCGATTCGCGATTCATCTTATTTGCTCATGATTTCGTCGAGGTTCAACAACGCAGACGCGACCGCTTCGTAGGCGTCTTGCTCTTGTTCGGACTGTTGCTTGGCATGCTCGTACAGAGACACCAGGATTTTCTGTTCAGCGGAGGTTGGCGACCGCGAAGTTACCAACTGGAATCCTTTCTCCAAACGTTCTTCCAACGCCCCGTCCATTGCTTCGATCTTCTTGGCCAGTGCTTGCATGCACTCCACAAACGTGACGTCGTTGAGTGTCGTCAAGGCTTGCAGTGGCGTGTTCGAACGTAGCCGCCGTGGCGTGCAGAACTCACGCGAAGGAGCGTCGAACGCGGCGAACATGGGGTACGGGATACTGCGTTTGGTGTAGGTATAAATCGACCGGCGGTAGCGATCTGGGTTGCCGACATCGGGCGTGCTCCATTTGTCGCCGCCTTGGAACGGCTTCCAAACGCCATCGGGAATCGGGGGATGAACTGGGGCACCGTGGACTTCCGGCGAAAGCAACCCGGACACGAACAGGGCTTGATCACGAACCATTTCGGCGGGCATGCGGAAACGAGGCCCGCGAGCCAACCATCGGTTTTGTGGATCGACCAAGTCGGAATCGGGATCGATGACGGCGTCTTGCCGGTAGGTGCTCGACAACACGATTGACCGGATCAGTTGCTTCCAACTCCAGTCGTATTCGTTCTGAAATTTGAGAGCCAGATGATCGAGCAACTCGGGATGCGTCGGCCGCTCACCACTGGACCCAAAGTCTTCCTCGGTCGGCACCAAACCGATCCCGAACAAACGAGCCCAGATTCGGTTGACTGTCACACGAGCTGTCAGCGGGTTGCTCGGATCCACCAACCACTTGGCCAGATCCATTCGGTTAAACGGGCCTTCGCCATCAATCGGCGGCATCGAATTCGGAACGTCCGGCTGGACTTGCTGGTCCTTTGTCAGGAACAAGCCGCGAATGAACACATGGCTTGGGCGAGCCAAATGCTCGGGGCGTTCCATCATGATTGGGATGCGGACCGAAGGAATTTTGCGTCGCTTGCCTGAAAGCTCAGACAGCTCGTCACGCTGTGCCTTGAGATCCTTATCCGTCCACGCGAGCAATGCTTTTTCGTCCGAGCAGACATCGACGCTGCCACGTCGAACGACCAAAGGGAATGCACCCAAGGCTTGCTGGCGACAACTCATGTCGAGTTTGAGCTTGGCACCTTCGGGGACGTCGACCGGTTCCTTTAGCAAGAAGACTGCCACGCGAGCGTGATGAATACGAGTGAAGGCAGCGAAACCGTCGCTGTTCTTCGAGTCCATGCTCGACCGAGCATGCTTCAGCGGTTCGGGTTCGTCCGCGATGACGTGAGAGAATTCAATTTGTGTCTCGTCATCTTCGCCGCCGATCAAAACCCCATTCAAATGCGACAGCACAAATCCCCATTCAGAATCAGCCAGTGCGGTTTCAGGATTGCGAGGCAGCAGCGTCAAACGAATCGCCGTGAGCTTGTCGGCCGACTCAGGCATCTCACATTCCACCGAGACGGTCGTGCCGTTGGACAACGTGTCGATCGTGTAGAACTCCGTCCGCCCACCGCGTTCCTCGACGTCGACTTTGGTTTGCTTGGTGGCCGAGGCGGTCATGGAATCGATGTGTTTCCAATCCAACTCGCCATCGCTGACCGCTTCAAACTCTTGATGCCAAATCGATTCCTTGAGCGAACGAATTCGCCGGTCGAGTTTGGAGGCACGCTCTTCGTCTTCATTGTTCAGCGGCACTGACAATAACGGTTCTTCGCCGCTCAAGTCGCAATCGACCGAGTTGTTGAAGAACGCCATGAACTCATAGAACTCTTCGTGTTCGATGGGGTCGTATGGATGACTGTGACATTGAACGCACCCGAATGTGATGCCTTGCCAAGTTTGCCAAACCGTGCTGACTCGGTCCATCACCGCGTTGATGCGAAACTCTTCGTCGTCCGTTCCGCCTTCTTCGTTGGTCTGCGTCAAACGACTGGCGGTGGTTGCCAAGCGATCGTTGATCGAAGGATCCGGCAACAAGTCACCGGCAATTTGTTTGATCGTGAACTCATCAAAAGGCATGTCGTTGTTGAGCGAATCGATCACCCAGTCGCGATACTTCCAGGCGTTGCGACGACCGTCGAGTCCCAGACCGCGACTATCGGCGTAACGAATTTGATCCAGCCAAACCGAGGCCCAGCGTTCGCCGTAGCCGGATGACTGCAACAACTCGTCAACCTTTTCAGAGTAAGCAGCGTCGCCACGCTCTTTTGCAGCTGCATTGAAGCGTTCGACTTCATCCAAAGTCGGCGGAACACCAGTCAGATCCAACGTGACGCGGCGAAGCCATTGATGCGGTGGAGCATCCCCGGCAGGCTGGATGCCTTTTTTCTCAAGCGTGCTGCGAACGAAGCGATCAATGGATTCACGGCAAGCGTCCGGGTTGGCGATATCAGGAACGCCGGGGGCAACCGGAGGTTCATAGCCCCATGATTGTTTCCACTTGGCGCCTTCTTCAATCCAAGTCTTCAGCAGGGCGATCTTTTCTTCGGTCAGCGGCGCACCGTGTTCGGGTGGCGGCATGATCTCCGATTCGTCATCCGACAGAATCCGATCGATCATGTAGGAACCATCGACGTCGCCGGGTTCGATCACCGCCAACGCACTGTCGCGATGAATGAACGATAGGTCGGCGGCTTGCTTGACACCGCCGTGACAGGCCACGCAGTGTTCGTTCAAGATCGGCTGAATGTCATCGGCAAAGTCGACGGCAGACGCGGACGACCAAGTCCCGAAACCGGTTCCAAGCCAAGTGGCAGCAAAACAGAAGAGATAAAAACGTTGTGTCATGAGCAGACAAACAAAGGAAAGGCAACTTCGCTCTTAGTCAGCAAAGTCTTGCAGCAAGTCAATGAACGATTGCACTGGTGAATCGCGTTCAGAACCGTCGACCGCCGGTGGGCTCAACAACAGAGTGTCGTCCTCCCAATGGCATCGCCGAACGCCGTGACACCAGCGAAGGGTGCAGTCCCAACCACAATAAGCGGAACGTTGTAGCTCGGCAAATGACAATTTCGCACAGTAAAAGCGGGCCAAATCGGCGAAACATGAGAAACGCCCGACATATCAGACGATACGCCGGGCGTTGTTGTTTCAAAGAAAACGCAAAGTTGCGTGAGAACTAAGACTAAGAGTCAAAACTCTTCGGCAATCACTTCTCGTGCAGCACGAGTTCCCAGGGAACCCCACAATCCGTAGGGGCTGGCTGATCCGGGTGGATTGCTGCTTTCTTGCGAAGCGTTGCGATGCCAGATCGTTTCCGCCCGGCTATTTCCGGCCTCGATCGAGTCGGTGATGAACTTCACCGCACCATCGGCCATCAACACATGCACGCCGCCTTGGTGTCGGCTGCTGGCGGTTGTGATGCCTTCGGTGCCATGGTTTCCGCCCAAGCAAACCTCACTGTTGGGCGGAAGGATGCAGAGGAACTGCGAGTAGAGAGGACGAAAGTCGGCCCATCGTCCACCGCGTGTCGTGGCACCACCGCTGACAGCTGTGCCGGACAGCCAAAACCCGGGGCGAGCGGGATCGATCAGAGCATTGTCTTCGCAAGTTTTGGGATTGCCCATGATGCCGTTGCCCCACTGGCCGCCGTGACCGCCATTGTTCAACGACGCTGCCGAGCGGATGTCTCGGTCGCCCAAGTCCGTCACGATCTCGCCGCACATGATGGTGTTCGACGTTCCATCAAGGATGTCGCGAAAACGAGTGTTCCCGCGTGGCACAAAGACACCTCGAAGATTGGCCCGACATTGACGCATCAGCCAATTTTCATCCTGGTATCGCCAACGACTTTGCCCACCGTTGAACCGCGAGACACCGAGTTGAGTCCGGCTGGTCGCGTCGCCAGTGCAGGCGGCGTAGTTGCTGCGTCCGACCGTTGGCAGCCCCCGACCGGGATCACTGGGGCATCGATAGGTCGGCACATCGGTCCGCCAAGGCATGTAGCGAACCGCGTAGGGAGCGGGTCCCATCGCGGGCCAAGTCCGATTGGCTTCGTCCGTCAGTGGGTTGGAAATATGCTCCCACATGCCTTGCTGCTCAATGAACGGCAAGATGCCAACCATGTAGCTGAGCATGTGCCGGCTGAATCCAACCGGTGGTGCTGGAGCGGTCCCATGGTCGTCCGCCAATGACCATAAATCATTCGTCTCGTTTGTGGCTCCCGTGCCGTGCATCGGCATTTGGTTGTAGGCCGCGTGGTAGTTGTGAACGCCCAAGCCAATCTGCTTGAAATTGTTGCTGCAACTCATCCGGCGAGCCGCCTCGCGTGCTGCCTGCACAGCCGGCAACAGCAGCCCAACCAAAACGCCAATGATGGCAATCACCACCAGCAGCTCGACCAGGGTGAAACCGTCACGTTGACGGCTTTCGTTGTTCTTTCGCTGCTGCGGAAACAGAAGTCCGCTTTGTCGAATCATCATTTCACCGAACCATGAATGAGGAAAAGAGAGAAAGATCGCCGACGGCAATGGTTGTGATCAGCGATTGCTTCCAGCTCGAAATCTCAAGCTGAAAGGTGTCAGCGTGGGTGCGTCCGCATGCACGAGCTCACGTGGTGCGGCTAGGGAGCCACTTCTTCGGCGTTCTCGGCAGCTTCCGCTTCTGCTCCCGCCATCTCAGCGTCGTAGGCCGCGAATGCGTCCTCATCTTCGGTGATCACTGTTTGTTCGGCTTCACAGCCAACCCACATGCCGATCAACAAAAGTGCTAACAAAGACTTACCGAACATTGAAACGAATTTCATCATCCCCACCAATCGAAACGAAGTGACCAGAGACCGAAGCCAACAAAGGCACTTGAAAGCTCGCTGAAGCCCTGAAAAGCGCCTTTCCGCAACAACACCGCTGATAGTGGGGGATCGAAGTGCTAAAGTCAAACTCGAATTGGAGGGGTGTTCCGCGTCATCAAAAAGTGGCGCGATATTCGCGTGGGGCATCTAAACCCCGTAGTCTATGCAATGACGCTCGGTCTTACCCACTGACGCGACAAAATAGGTAGCGAACGAAAACCAGACAGGCGAGAACTTCCACCCGTGAAAAACACACTTAAATTTTCTTTTTTTTCGGATTCCACCGAAACTTTCTCGTCAGACCGTCCAAGACAAGGTTCCCGAGCGACTTCCGCTTCAGCGCCGTGAGGGCAGCCAGCGCACAAAAAAACGCCAAGGCAACAAGCGTGACTTGCTGCCTTGGCGTAACGTTCTTTAAGTGCCGTCAAAGACGGTTCAAACCAGAATCAGATCAGGAGCCGACCTTGGCCTTGGTGCGAGCCTCGCGAAGACCGCGACTGAGGATATCTCGTAACATTGGCGAGTAATCTTCGTACTTGCTCTCGTCCGGAGCACCGCTGCTGAACTGATAGATCGCATCGCGTGGTTTGACGCCCAACGCGATCAGCGTGCTGCTGACGGTCGCGTAGTCACCGTTGCGAATGACCATGCTTGGTCGACCTTGGCCGACCGGCGAACGTGCGAACACTTTGCTGGCGACCGCCAGGAACTTCACTGGCGAGTCCAGCGTCTGAAGGGTTAACAGGCGGCGAGCCAACTGAACGCGTCCGTCGTCTGGGTCGTTCAAGTTGCGAGCACCGATGATATTCAGGCCTTCTTGCAACTCGACGACTTCTTGACGTTCATCGGCGTGAATTGCAAAACCAGCTTTGGCGTCGGCCAAGATGATATTGCAACCTTCGTAGCGATTTTTAGCGAACTCAGCGTGGGCTTTTTCGAGTGCACGACGTGAAGAGGTGCAACGCAATAAATCCATCGCCAGTTGGCCACGAGACCGTTGTCCGAACAAAGGCGTCGCGGTGGCACGATTGGTTAAACCAACAAACAAACCGTTTTGGTTTACCCCCAACCAAGTTCCACCGGCCTTTTGGTCGATTCCACACAACACGCGTGGTTTACCGGATTGAATGGACGGCGTTTGGCTCGGGCGGTCCACATACTCTTCGCGGTTGGCCGCAACGAGGATAGGACTTTCGGGAACCAAACGGTACTGAACAGCAAGCAAGCACATCTGGGAGACATCCAACTTTCAAAGATCGGTGATTTCCAGTCTCACGCACGTGATCTCTCGCCAATTGATCGGGGACCCCCCGGCGAGCCTGGTGCGATACACGTGGGAACAATGTAGCCACGCGAAATCCGGCACCACACCCCCGCCTGGGTGGTTTCGTAGATATTTCTCTGATCTGGCGCGGAAGGCGGCCGGTCAGGGGAGATCGACCGAAACCGGTGTTGTTTGCCGTTTAGGCAGTCTATTTCGGGCCCTCCGCGAATCGGGAGGGCCCGAAATCAGCTGATTTCAGATCAGGCGTTCCGTGCGGCCAATTCAGCTTTCATGAACTCGAGGCCCTCTTTGGCGAGTGTCAGCTCGTCGGAGAACATCTTCCGCCAAATCTTGGTTGCGGCGGCGATTTCCGGCAGAGCCAACCCGAACGCTTCGATGGTCAGGTAACCGTCGTAGCCCGATTGCACGATCGCGTCGAAGTTCTCTTTCCAGTTCACGCCGCCTTTGCCCGGTGTGCTACGGTCGTTCTCGCTGATGTGAATGTGGAACAGCTTGTCACCGCCGGCCTGGATCGCTTCGGTGATCGATTTCTCTTCGATGTTGCTGTGGAAGGTGTCGTACATGATGCCACAAGATGGATGATCCACCTCGCGAGCAAAGCGGGCCGAGTCGCCGTGGCAGTTCAGCAGGTAGCACTCAAAACGGTTCAGAGCTTCGACGCCCAATTTCACGCCAACGGTCTCGGCGTATTCGGCGGTTGCTCGCATGGATTCAACGCCCCACTTCCACTCATCTTCGGTGGGTCCAGCACCGCTGAACAATCCGATCGCCGAGTGATAAGGGCCGACCAAGATCTCAACGCCGGCGGCGGCACAGCAATCCAACGTCTTCTTATTCAGCTCGACGCCCTTGGCTCGCACCGCGGGATCGCAAGAGATGGGGTTGTCTTCTTCGCCGCGAATCGTGACGGCGGTTCGTCCCAATCCGATCTCATCGAGACGCTTGCCGATCTTGGCGTAGTCCAGATCGAGATTGAACATTGGCAATTCGACGCTGTCGTATCCGATTCCTTTGAGCTGCTCGCAAACGGGCAACATTTCCTCGGTGACTTCGCCGGACCACAACAGCAGGTTCATGCCGTACTTCATAATGTTCTTCTCTACAGAGTTCTCGAAAGGGGAATTTCAACGGGTGTTCGTGTCTGCGGGCTTGCCTGAGGAAGCCCGAGTCAGCTCAGGATAGGCCATCGGACGACCTCCGGGGGCGAGCAGACGTGCGTGCTGAAGTCGCACCTCTTGGCGTGCTTTTGGCAACCAATCGCGAACGGCATTGGGCAATGCCACCAACCCGACTCGGGCCATGACCTGGTTCAGCCGCATCAGCAGTGTGTCGTCGGCCAAGTAATCGTACAAGAACCGGGTGGAAGCGAACCGCTGCAGCGTCGCGGGGATCTTGTCCGTCGATTTGCCGGTGATTCGCTGAACCGACGCCGCAATTTCGTCCTGAGGCACCTCATCAAACATTGCGCAGTACCGCTCGCCGATCTCGGGCTGGTCCTCGATCAAATTCGCATCCAGCAACATCTCAATCAAAATGTGTCCCACAAAACTGGGCCGAAACCCCGCATCGCCAGGCAACAGATCACGCAGCTGAACGGCGAACTCCAGGTTCATCCGCGCAAACGTCTCGCCCCCATGAAACCACTGGTCATCGTCGACGTGGGCCAACACGCCGCGAGCGACTTGCCGAAGCACCGGATCGGCATCCTCGATGAATGTAGCCGCCAAACGACCGCGAGCTCGGATCTTGCGATCGATCACGGACAAGAAGTCTGGAATGCCTGTCGAGACCGCCATCACCGGATCATCCAAGTATGGAATGGCGTGGCAGAGAAAGTTCATGGGCGGATCTTGGTGATCGGCTGGGGAATTCAATCGAGGCCCGGAATCAGACCACGCTTGCAGAGGAGTCAGAGATGGTCAGCGGGTGGTGCTGTCCGCATCAGCTGATGGCAACGACGCCGAGTGCCATTGTCCCAACCATTGCATCATCGACCACCGTAGGTCGGATTGATGTTTCGCGATCGCGTCGTTCAAACGATCGGCCAAACGAGTGTTCTCTTTCTTGAGCCACAACCGAATCAACGTGTCCTCCGCTAAGTTGCCCAGCTCTTCCGCCGCGTCACCGCCCAGCTTGCTGATTCGTTCGACGTTGAATCGATCCATCCGCATGTTGGCTTGCTCGACGTTCACATCCAACTGAATCGCGGGAGGCACTTCGCTGTAGTCGGCGGACATGCCCATCACAAACTGGCAGTCTAGGTTCACGTCCATCGTGCCATCGACGCTGATGCTAAAAGCCTGCACACCCAGGTTCCAACGTTCCAGCCGAATGTGAAATTTCGCGGGCGTTCGCACAACGGCATCGACGAGCCAACCTGGATTGCCGGACGGCGTTGTGGAAGGAACAACGGAACGAATCGTAAGCGGAGATTGGGCCAGCGTCCCCGACGCGCCGAGGGGCAGGGTGGATGGCCATGCCAATGCGGAAAACCGTCTAGGGTTGGCGGGCGCGCGGAGGTCATGCTCGGCCCTCCCCTCGCTTTGCTCGACCCTCCCAGAGGGAGGGTGAAGTGTTGATTCGGCTGTTGAGATGGGGCGTTGGAGCTCGGTGAGCTCCGGCAACGTGACGTCATAGCGGACCCAACGTCCGTGCCGAACCTCTTTGCGGCGTCGGTTGGTTTTCAGCTTCCAACCTTCGCGGCGGACTTTCACGCCCGCCCACAACGATTTTGTCTTGCCCCAATCATCATCGCCGTCAAAGCCATCGGGGACATGTTTGAGAAGTTGATCCGCCAACCACTGAACTGATTGGCGAGCTTGATCGGGCGTCATTTCGACGCTGGTCGCCGGCGTGATCTGCGGCGCGGTCAGCGGTATTTGCCCACTGCACCGCGCCAGACATCCTATCGAACCCGATGGCACAACCGCCGACTCAGCCAGAGCGACGGCCATCACCATCACGGGAATCAGCGATACACGACGCAGAAGTAAACGCCATCGCGACCGCGTGCCATCGCCGCTCCTGCCACTCGC
Organism: Rhodopirellula bahusiensis; assembly: GCF_002727185.1. Classification (NCBI taxonomy): domain Bacteria; kingdom Pseudomonadati; phylum Planctomycetota; class Planctomycetia; order Pirellulales; family Pirellulaceae; genus Rhodopirellula; species Rhodopirellula bahusiensis. Next base: position 303,870 of record NZ_NIZW01000008.1, on the reverse strand, counting down.
ATGTTGGGGTCGCTGGTGTAACAAGCCGAAACTCCGGCGGGCGTGTGGGAACTGCTCCATCCGACGCCCTCATAGCGTCCGGGGGCAAACGATCCTGACGGATGAGTTTTCAAACCTGTCGACGCCATCAACTGAGCACGCCGTTCCGCGACCGCTTGCAATTGCGGATCATACGCAAGACCACGTAGTCCTTGTCGAGACCGTTGTGCGTTCAAAGTCGTCAAGACATTCGAAACCGCACCACCGACGCGACGTGAGCTGGGCACCGAGTGCGAGACCGGCATCACCGAAGGTTTGCTCGTTTGGTAAATCACCTGGCCTTGATGCGTGGCTTGGCCCCGATAGATCTCGGTTCCCTGACGGGAGACTGGTCCCTGGTGAACGACCGGGCCCGAGTGGATCACTTGTCCGTGTTGCACCGGAGTTCCCACCGACACGGTTCGGCTCGAAACAGGCGAACGTGTCACCACGCTGCGGTTTTGGCCGCAATTGGTGCAACCGGATCCCGTTGGGATTGTCGCCGTCTGAACGACTCTACCATTGGCGGCATTCACTTCCGTTGGCGTCACCAGCAGCGTTCCGCAGGTGACTCCACCGATGGCAATCAGAGCGGGCAGATGCGGCACAAACAATCGAGGCACAAAGCCTCGCACGAGTTCGGTCAACGAATTCGTTTCTGACAGACGGGACGCTTCAAACAATCGAGACATTCAACACTCCTGAAGAAAAGGAGCCGGTGGAGCCAATCCTTGGTCCAGATACGAGTCACATTCCTGTGCGGCACCGGCGAAATTGCGTTGCCGCGAACCATTGCGATTGCCCGCATCGCGAAAAGCCCCTTTCTTCGAAAACGCAGCCGTTTCTGCGGCTTGCGACGACGGCCAACGACGGAAGTCACCATCCGTTCACTACTTAGAAATGAAGCCATCGTCCAAAGAAGTTTGCGATGTCTTTCGGGTGAGAACAAACCACCTGTCAAACTGGGCAAAGTTGCTGCAGCCAAAAGACGCCGGGAGCCTGGAATGCCCCCGCGCGAACTCACCCAGTTGCTGCAAACTCACTCCCGTAGCCGGATTCGCGAGAATTCGGACTGCCAACCAACTCGAGCCTCTGAATTCTGGCGAATTCAGCTACAACCGCTTTAACACGTCTCCCAGAGCAGACCTCCACTCAAGCCACCTTTTTGCCGCCGGGTGCCCGCAAGTCGAACAGCCCGAAGATTTCGTCTCGTGACAATCCACCAGCCTTGGAAAGAGGTCCCGACTTTGCCGGACCGTCGCCCGCTGCGTTCTTCGAAGCGTCGCGTTGATCCGCGAAAAGCATGTCGAACATTTCGCGTTTCTGGTCCAGCACCGACGCAATGCGTTGCTCGATCGTGTTGATCGCCATCATTCGAGAAACCGTCACGCTGCCTGCCGCTCCGATGCGGTGAGCCCGGTTGATCGCCTGATCTTCGATCGCAGGGTTCCACCATCGATCGAACAAGAACACGTAACGGCAAAATTGCAGGTTCAACCCCACGCTGCCGGCACCGTAGCTCATCAAAATGATGTGGCTGTTGGGATCGTTCTTGAACTGGTCGATCACGCCCTCGCGTTTTTTATGCGGAATCTTCCCGTGGTATTCCAGCGGGCCGAATCGTTCCAGCGTCGGTCGCATCTTTTCAATCGTCCGAGTCCATTGGCTGAACAGGATTGCTTTCTGTCCGCTGGCCGCGACCTCTTCCATGTCCGCTTCGAGCCGCTGCAGTTTGGCGCTGGAATTGGTCACTGGATCGAAGTTGCAAATCTGCTTCAGCCGCAGTACCAACTCGAACACATGCTGGACGGTCAACGATTCCTCCAGCTCCTCAAGATGGACCACGCCTTCTTTCTCAGCCGTCTCATAGCGAGCCCATTGCTCGGGCGTCAGATCGATGTCCGCGTCGCGATAGAGCTTGGGCGGCATGTCTTCAAGCACCATGTCTTTGGTGCGCCGCAAAATGTAGTCGCCTGCCATGCCCGCCATCTGCGACATCGGCATGCCGGTTTGCAAGTAGCCTGGCGAGAGGAAGTCGAAGATGCCAACCAAGTCGTCCGGTGAGTTTTCAACCGGAGTCCCCGTCAACGCCCACGATCTCGTTCGCGGGATGGCACGGATGATTTCGCTGGTCGTGTTGTTGCTGTTCTTGATCCGCTGAGCTTCGTCGAGCGCAACCAAGTCAAAGTGCAGGCCGCCCTCGAGCACGATGTCTTTGTCTCGCATCAACAATTCATAGTTGGCGATCTTCACCGGCACGTTCGGTTCACGCCACTGGAACTCTCGCTTGGCCGCGTTGCCTTCGATTGCCACGACAGGAATCTCCGGCGCCCACACGCTGAATTCGCGAAGCCAGTTGCTGACCAACGGCTTGGGGCAAACCAGCAACACGCTGCGAAGCTCGCCGCTGCACAACAACATCCGCATGGTGCTGATCGCTTGCATGGTCTTGCCCAGCCCCATCTCATCGGCCAACACACAGGCGTACCGAGGAAACAGAAACGCAATTCCATCAAGCTGATACGGAAACGGCTCAAACGGGAAGTTCAACTGCCCGCTGCCGACCAACAAATCGAGCGGCGGTTGCAACAGGTAATACAACCGATCCTGCAACTTCACGATGTCGTTGGGCGGCTTGATTCGCGAACGTTTTCCGATCGACTTGCGACGCTTCTTAGAACCGTCTTCTGATTCGGATTGGTCATTCCCTTCGGGACCGATCGAACCAGCAACCGCCTTCGCGGGTTTCTCGGTTAGCTTGGGAATCCAAGACGCGGATTCGGGAAACAAGAAACCGGTTGTCTTCGCGACGAGAGGCGGCAACTTGATTGGCACCCGCATCGGTTGCAGCGCCGGCAGCGTCCACTCATCGGTTTGCAACTCGAACGCAGTTTCAACGTCCCAACTGTTGACGCTATCGATCTCGCACTGCATCGCGGGACGCTGCGCCGGAGTCGCCGGTTTCGCAACGTCGCTCGACGAAGTGTCCCTGGGCGACGGGATGGAAGGGGAGAGTGGATCAGCAGAAACCGGCGACGATTTTCGGAACCACACTACGCCGCCCTCGCGATTTGGGACTGAGCCTCTCGAATCGCTTCTCGAATTCGTTCGAACGGTTCAATCACATCGGGGAAGTCGCTCATTTGCTGAGCAACTTGCTCGGCCGCTTCCATTTGTTCCATCGCGACCAACACCGACGCGCCGCGAACTTTCATGGCGCAATGACCATCGGGTTCTTTCGCGACGTAGGACTTGCCGTCGTTCTCTGGAGTGGCGACAAACCCGATTGTGCAATTGGCATCCGACATTTGCAACGACTCGGTTTGCTCACACATCAACATCGAGATCGGTGTGCGGCACTTTTTCAGCAACGTGGGTCCGATGACGTCACAAATCAGATGCTGACGCAATGTGTTGCCAAACAGGATCTCGTGAGCCTTGGTCGGACGCAACGGCAGCGTGCACTGAAACTCCAGAGGCCGCCCGCCTCCGTTGAGAACGAGCAAGCCGCCCGTCCATCCGGTGCGTTCTTGTTGAACGATCGTGAAATAGCCAAGCGTCGCAGGTGCCAATTTCGACTCCATCGTGGATTCGATCAGATGAATGGTTGGGTCAGTCGGGAAAGACTCGCGGGCGAACGGACGCAAATGACATGCGGGTGTCAAATGCGTCCGTTCACGGGCGAATGAACGATCGATCACGTCCCGGCTGGGTCGACGAACGAGCCCGGTGCATCTGCGGGAGATGCATCCGACTCGTTCGTCCCAGGACGAATCGATCGGTGAAACAGGAAACCTCTGTTCGACAAGAGTTCGTTTGGGTGTGGTTGACCACACCGGCGATTTGAAAGAGCCGTTTCGGGTTCCTTCAATCGTCCCACTCACTCTTTAGCGTCGTGTCAGCTGGTTTCCTTGCGAAGCTAATTGAAGATGGCCGTAGAGCGTCTGATCCTTCCGAACGAGGTAGAACTTGGCCTTGGAACCGCGTCGAATGTTGGGTTGGTCGAGGATCTCGGCCAAGTCTTCCAGCCCGGCGGTTTGCCAAACATGAATCCCCAGCAGAACGTCGCCCGCCGTGATGCCTTGTTCGCTCGCAGCGGAACCAGCTCGGACATCAGTGACAATCAAACCACCGCGGTAGTTGGTTCGTAGTCGCGAATTCATGCGACGAACAAAAGACTCGCCCGCTGGTCGCACCGAAACGCCGACGACTTGCCAGGCGAGTGCCGCGGCCGGGTCACCGAACTCTTGCGACGACACAGCGGTCGCCAATTGAGTTTGGAAGAACTCTCCGTCGCGTTCAAATTCCACTTGCAGTGGATCGCCTGGGCCAAGTTCCAACACTGACAATTCGTAGTTCAGTGGATCGGCAATGTTTTGTTGATTGATTCGCACCAATCGATCGCCCGCCTGCAATCCGGCTTGGTGAGCCGAGCCGCCCTCGGACAAACGAGTCACCTGCAGGCCACCCCGCGAAACCGCGGCTCCGTCCATCCCAATCACCATGCGGCGATTATTGTGGCGGTTGATCATCTCGGTCACGGTGTCGAGGACTTGATCGATCGGAATCGCAAACGCGATCTGCTGAGCACCAACGCGAACGGCGACGTTCACGCCGATCATTTCACCGTCGATGTTCAACAATGGCCCGCCCGAGTTGCCGGGATTGATGCCCGCACTGGTTTGGATCAGATCGCGGTACTGCTGAGTCTCATTGACCGGCACATCACGGTGCAGAGCACTGATGATTCCTTCGGTGCTGGTGTGGACATAGCCAAACGCATTGCCGATGGCGATGACGGTTTCGCCGATCATCAAATCATCGCTGTGTCCGCGAGGGATGGTCGGAAACGGGCCTTGGCCTCGCAATTTGACGAGCGCCAAATCGCTCTGCGGATCCGAGGCGATCAAGTCGGCCCGGGTGGCTTCACCAGTGTGCAACGTCACGTTGAGTTCGTTGACGTCTTCGACCACGTGGTAGTTCGTGATTACATAGCCACGTGGATCAATCACGACCCCGGTGCCCATGCCGTTGACCTGGCGAAACGAATCCGGCGCGCCACCGGCCATGCTGGCCGCGGTTGTTCGGATGGTCTTTTGACCGTGCAGGTTCACCACCGAGGGTGAAGCACGACGAATCGCGGTCACCGTGGGCGTTTCACGCAACGAACGCGAAGACCGACCGGTCGATCGCATGTCACGAACACTTGCATCGCTGCTGCGGAAACTGGTCGCGGTCACGCTTTGCAAGTCATCGGCTCGCACCGACTCATCGCTGCCGGTGCCAACGGTCAAACCCGCCAGCAACCCCATCGACAGCAACACACCCATGGATGGGGAACGATGCGCCGACACGTCGTGACGTGTCGGCGAATGTTTTAGAAACCAACGCATGCAATCCCCGCACTCACGCAATCAAGCGGAAGTCATTGAAACAACCAGAACAACACACTGCCGAAGCAGAGCGTCGCCCCTGTGATGTCACTCGCTCGATCCGACAAAGCGGAAGCAAACGGAGTGACCGGTACGAGGGTTACCATCGGACATCGCCGCAAGATCGCTTGATCAGTGACAGACCGCGCCGCAAGGTTTGCCAAACTTCACAATCGGCGGAAAATCAGAGTTTTGGTTGGAGGCCAAAACTTGAGACAACTGCATTCAATTGTCCAAAAAACTCAGCGGACCATCGGGAGGCACGACTCCCAAACGGCGTTGCCGATCGGTCCGCTCCTGAGACGAAGCGGTGGCAATGGGCAGTTCCACCACGGGGAGTTCTTGCAGCGTTTTGCCTGGGTTGGCGTCCAACCAAGCGTTTTCAAACATCTTCAATTGACGTCTGAGCGGAGGAGAGTTGGGCGTCATCTCGACCGCTTTCCGCTGCGTCACAATCGCAGCGGGCAGATCACCCGTCGCGAAATAGCAACGGCCACACGTGTCCAACAAAGCCTCGCTGCCGGGACTCATCTCCAATGACTCGATGCTTCGCTTGAGAGCCTTGTCGTAGTCGCCTTCGGTGTTGCTGACCAGCCAAGCGTATTGGTTATAAAAATTGGCCAACAACATGTCGCGAATGGCCGTTTGGCGTCCCGGGCGACCGTTGCCGGTCTCTCGAAACGTCTGGCGTGTCTCTTCGATGTCTTCGTCGATTTCGGCCAACACAGACTCGATCTTGCTGACCACATCTTCCTTCCACTCATCGTTCCAATCCAAGCGGTACATCGCGATCAGGATGTCGATGTTCTCGGGGTCCATCGAGAACGCGGTTTGCATTCTCTCGCTGGCCGCGGCTTTGTCGTCTCGATTCGCCAAGTCCAAACCGGCTTGGAAATCCAAGTGACTGCGAAGCGATTGGTAATCGAAATCGTGAGCCATCAGTTTGTGGCGAAAGTCATCGTCCTTCTCTATTCGCTCCACAAGCGGCTGCAATAAAGCAACCACCTCAGCGGGCTGCAACAGCTCAGCCAAGTGCTCCGCCAATTCAATACGTGCCGTCGAGGATTCGATGTTGTGCAGCGGCAACTCGTCGATCAACTTGCGGTACTCGGCTTGAGCCCAATCCGATAACCCACGGTCGATCAAATCCGCCGCGATTCGAAGGTGTGCTTCCGCATGATTCTCAAGCAATACCGGATGCAGTTGCGGCTCACCCGCGTCATTTGAGTTGACGACCGGGTTCAACGCCAACGCCTGCTTGGTTCGTTCCGTCGCCAGCTCCGGTTGTTCCGATTCCAGCAAAGCCTCGGCCGACGCGTACAACAACGAAGGCGACTTTTCGAACAACGATCGATGCTTGGCGTGAGCTGCCGTGATGACGTCAAACAATTTGTGGTCGATCGCCCACAACGCCGCATCGGTGAGCTCGCGCGTGCGCGGAGGAATCACATCAATGTGCTGAGTGAAGAACCGCGAAGCATCATCTTCTTGGCCCAACACGCGAGCTCGCTCGGCGTTCAACCAAGTCAACCGAAACAGTTCGTCGCCGCTGATGATTGCTCCGGGAGCAATCTTGCCGCGAGCAACCTCTTGCCCCGACGCATCGACGTCGATCTCCCAACTCGATTCCATCACGTCGATCAGTTCACTCCATCCGTCCGCCTCAAAGCGTCCTGATTCCAATTCCTTGGCATAGTGGATCATCCACTGACCGCTGAACTCAGTGTCGTTGGCAAAGACTTGTTGCAAATGAATCGCCATCAACGATCGATCGTGAGCACTCAGTCCCAACCAATCATCCTCGGGAGACTTCCCTCTTTTCGTGGCGTCGTCGGTGGTCCATTCGGATTGCAAAGCGAGCGTCTCTCGGACCGGCTGAGCCAACAGAGCCATCGCAGCAAACCGGCTGAGCGTGGGCTCGGCTTCATAGCGAGTCAATCGAACCAGCGCAGGAAATGAATCCATGGTCGGCAGCGCAACGAGTTGGCCAATGCGTTGCCGTCGAGCCAAGACGGAACGCGAACCGTATTCGCTTAGAATTTCTTGAACCGTCGCCGAGTCGGTGCTGACCGACCACGGCACTTCGACGCCGCTGGTCAACTTGCGAGCCGCAATCGCAATTTCGCTGTCCGGGTGGTGGCGAGCCTGTCGCAATGCATCGAAGGCGGCCAAACCGATCCGAGACAAACGCTGTCGGCAACGAACCCGCGTCGCGTAACTCTCGGATCCTAGTCCCTCGATCAACTCCGCGATTTCACCATCGTTAACAACCGGAACTGTGCGATGCCATTCGCTGTCGGCCATCGCGGTGGAGCTCATCAACGAGCCCGCAGAGGGTTCCACAATCCCCGCCAAAGGGACGAGCAGAATGCTGCTCAAAAGAAGAGATGGCACCGTCTTCGCGGGCTGATTGCTGGGATTCTGGATTCGCATCGTTAGGACTTCGTGTGAACGAGAGAACCGGTCCAAAAAAATTCGCATTCCGAATTGTAGCAACCTGGGACGACCCCACGGGGCTCACACCCGTGACATACCGCATCGGCAATCCCACTTTGATTCAGACGCCGCAACGTTTTGTTTGATTCCCTCGGGACAGACAATTAAGCTGCAACGGTCTGTTGTTGAACAATCCGCCTTTAGTCACAGGGTCCCCGTCGCGATGAAGATTCGCTTTGCCTCGCCACTTCTCCTTATCGCCATGGCGATTGGCTTTTTGACCACCGCTCAGACCAACACGGCCTCTGCTCAGTCCGCTGTATTGGCCGAGATCTACGGCCGCGGTGTTCATGCCTACAACGCCGGAAACTACAGCAAGGCTTATGAATTGCTGTCGATGGCGATCGACAACAATATCCGTGACCCGCGGGCTTACTACTTCCGCGGATTGGCAGCCAGTGCCAGCGGAATGGGCTACGCCGAAGGCGATTGGCAAATGGGCGCCGAGCTCGAAGCTCGTGGCGGCGACGCTCGATCGATTGGCCGTTCACTATCGCGGATCCAAGGTTCGCAACGCCTGAAATTGGAACTGGTTCGCGAAAAGGCTCGCCTGCAAGCTCTGGCAACCGGCGCCGCTCGCTCGCAGATCCGCTCGAACGAGCTTTCCTCACAAGGCCAACCCGCCGCTCCTTCGCAGGCTCCGAAGATGCAGCGTGGTGCCACCCCGCCACCCGCACCAGCATCGGATGACAATCCATTTGCGGATGATTTGGCCGGCGAAGACGCAGTGGTCGAATCCAACGACGCTCTCGAAGGTGCGATGGACAACCCATTGGCCACCGAAGCTGCTCCAGCCGACGCATCGGCCGCCCCTGCTGATGCGGGTACCAGCCCATTTGATGGAGGCGCCGCTCCGACCGACCCATTTGCCCCCGCCGGTGATGGCGACCCGTTCGCTCCCGCAGGCGATGACGATCCGTTCAGCGGATTCTGATTTGGAAGGCACGCCAACCGAATCGCGTGCCTTTCCACCCCGGATTCATTGTTCCCACAGCGAATCGCCGTCCGTAAAGTGTGCTCTTCCGAGCACCTTTCCTCCAAACGGTCGCGAATCCTGTGTCTCCCACCATCGAATCCATTTGCCAGTCTCTCTCCGCCATCGCTCCCTTGAAGCTGGCGGAGGAATGGGACAACGTTGGCCTGCTTTTGGGTGACCGCTCAGCGGAAGCCCACCGGATATTGACCTGTTTGACGATCACCCCAGCGGTGGTGGAGGAAGCAACCGAGTTGGCGGCGAATTTGATCGTCGCCCACCACCCGCTGCCGTTCAAACCGATGGCCAGGATCACGACCGATTCGGCCGCCTCAGCGATGGTCTGGAATCTGTGCCGAGCCGGAATCGCTGTTTACAGTGCTCACACCGCCTACGATTCCGCTCGCTTGGGCATCAACGAACAGTGGGCAAACCGTCTCGGCTTGACCTCAATCAAGCCCCTCGTTCCGTCGCTGGAAGACTCAATGGTCGGCTCAGGCCGCTGCGGCGAGCTTCCCGAACCGATGACTGCGAGAGAGTTTTTGAGCTTTGCCGCAAATTCATGCGGCTCCACGCGGCCCCGATTGGTGGGCGATTTTGACCGTCCGATTCAGCGTGTTGCGATCGGCTGCGGCAGTGGAGGCTCGTTCGTGGGAGCCGCCCGCCGGCGTGGTTGCGACGTTCTGCTGACCGGCGAAGCCACCCTGCATACGTGTTTGGAAGCGGAAAACACGGGATTAACGCTGGCTTTGGTCGGCCATCACGCCAGCGAACGCTTTGCCATGGAAACGCTGGCCGAGCAGCTGTTGCAAGAGATCCAACCGCTGCATGAAACCTTCGCCGACGATCGAGATTCATCGCCGCCTGATCCGGCGGGCAATTGGGTCCGTAGTAGCCAACGCGAACGAGATCCGATCGCAGTTGACCCAATTTCCCTCAACCCGTAACGTTGGAAGTTGGCATGGTTTACGCAAGCCGCACGCTTTCACACCCCCAATCGCACTGATTTGATCTTTTATGTCCATCCTGGAACGTCTTTGGGACATCCTTGGCCTCGTTTTCGGTAGCACGTTCGAACGTGTTGGCAGCCTGGCCACCAGCGTGTTTGGTTCCGCCAATGCCCGACAAGTCGCGAAATTGCAGGAATCCGCCGACCGAATCACGGCGATGGAATCAAAGTACGCGGGGTTGTCCGACGACGAACTCCGCGAACAAACCAAGCTGTTTCGCAAACGTCTTCGCGAAGGTGAGACGCTTGACGACATCATGGAAGAGGCCTTCGCCGTCTGTCGTGAAGGCGGCAAACGATTCCTGGGCATGCGTCATTACGATGTTCAGTTGGTCGGCGGCATGGTGCTGCACTCCGGCGCGATTGGCGAAATGGTCACCGGGGAAGGTAAAACCCTGGTCGCGACTCTGCCCGCTTACCTGAACGCTCTGGAAGCCAAAGGCGTTCACGTCATCACGGTCAACGATTACTTGGCCCGTCGTGACATGGAGTGGATGGCGCCGCTGTACATGAACCTCGGTCTGACCGTCGACGCGATCCAGTCCGGCATGTCGACCAGCGAAAAACAAGCCGCCTACCAGTGCGACATCACCTACGGAACAAACAACGAATTCGGTTTCGATTACCTGCGGGACAACATGCGTCCGGCTGCCAAGGGCGATGACCGTTTCCCCAGCGAAGTGCAGCAGTGCCAAGGCCCGCTGAACTACGCCATCATCGACGAAGTTGACAACATTCTGATCGATGAAGCTCGGACACCTCTGATCATCAGCGGCCCTGCCGACTTGGATTTGGGACGCTACGGCGAAGCCGACCGTGTCGCTCGACAACTGAAGAAAGAAGAACACTTCACCGTCGACGAGAAACAACACAACGTCACGCTGACCGACGAAGGCGTTCGTGCTGCGGAAGAGTTGGCGGGTGTGGAGAGCTTCTACACCGCGGGCAACATGGAATGGCCGCACCTGATCGACAACGCCCTGAAAGCCCACTACCTGTACAAGCTGGACGTCAACTACGTCGTCAAAGACAAACAAGTTGTCATCGTCGATGAGTTCACCGGTCGTCTGATGGATGGACGGCAATGGAGCGATGGTTTGCACCAAGCCGTCGAAGCCAAAGAAGGCGTGCCGATCAAGCAAGAAACGCAGACGTTCGCCACCGCTTCGCTGCAGAACATCTTCAAGATGTACAAGAAGCTGTCCGGGATGACCGGTACGGCTATGACCGAAGCGGACGAATTCTGGAAGATCTACAAACTCGACGTTGTCGCCATTCCAACGCACCGTGGATTGCAACGGATCGAACACCCCGACCTGATTTACTTGACCGAGAAGGACAAGTTCAAAGCGATCGCGGATGACGTCGAACGCACTCACAAGTGGGACGTGTTGGTGCTGAAAGATGGCACCGAGATGTGGGGCAACATCAAGTCCGAAACCGATTCGGCCGTGGAATTGCTTCCCAAAGGCGAAAAGCAGACCGAGACATTCTCTCGCGAAAAAATCGTTGCGGTCGAGCGAGCTGGTCGTCCGGTTCTGGTTGGTACCGTCAGCATCGAAAAGAGCGAACGCTTGTCCGCACTGCTGGAACGCCGCGGCATCAAGCACGACGTCTTGAACGCGAAGCAGCACGGCCGAGAAGCGGACATCGTTTCGCAAGCCGGCCGAATCGGCGCCGTCACGATCGCCACGAACATGGCCGGTCGTGGTACCGACATTATCCTTGGTGGTAATCCGGAAACGCTCGCCTGGTCGCAATTGCAACACAAATACCCGACGCGTTTGGAAGTGCCGGACGCCGAGTGGAAAGCTCTCGTCGACGAAATCGACGAACGCGAAAACATGAGTGCGGAAGGCAAGATCGTTCGTGAGATCGGCGGTCTGTACGTGCTCGGAACCGAACGACACGAATCACGCCGAATTGACTTGCAGCTTCGCGGTCGTTGCGGTCGTCAAGGCGACCCCGGTGGCAGCCGATTCTTCTTGTCTCTCGAAGACGACCTGATGCGGATTTTTGCTGGCGACTTCGTCAAAAGCATGATGGAACGCATGGGCATGAAGGAAGGCGAAGCGATCGAATCGTCGCTGGTCACTCGCCGAATCGCGGCGGCTCAGAAGAAGGTCGAAGAACGCAACTTCGAAATTCGAAAGAGCTTGCTCGAGTACGACGAAGTGATGGACGAACAACGCAAACGCGTTTACCGCTATCGCCAAAACTTGCTCGACGGACACAGCTCTCGCGAGATGCTGTTGACGTTGATCCACAACGAAATTCAATCGCAAGTCGACACGTTCCTGGATCCAAACTACGGCGTCGACACGTTCTCGGCGTTCGCCGGTGGAAAGTTGGGTTGCCAACTGGACGCTCGCGATTTCCAAAACATGGATTTCGAAATGGCGGACACTTACGCCAAGGATCAAGCCGAACGTGCATCGGAAGTCACCGTCGCTGAAGCCGTGGAAGAAAACCTTCCCGAGACGATGGAAGACGAATGGAACTGGAAGGCGATGGCCACCTGGGCGAACACTCGCTTGGTCACCAACTACCAAGACCATCAGTTGAAGAACAAAGATCGCGAAGAGATGATCGACGAGTTGATCGCTCACGCTCACAAGCAAATCGAAGAAACGGATTTGACCGAAGGCGAACCATTGCTGGAGGCCGACTACGGCCTTCGAGTTCTGTGTGCCTGGATGCGTCACAAGTTCGGTATCGAAACCACTCCGGAAGAATTCCGCGATGTGGAAGACCGCCGCAACGTCACCGAAGAACTCAATCGTCGTGCCGAAGCGGCTTACACCGAAAAGGAAGCCGAGTACCCGGTCCTGACCGGCATCTCTCGCTTCACCGACAAACAAGGTGCCCAGGTTTCACTCGACCGCGAAGGTTTGGTCGATTGGGTGCACGGTCGATTCAATCACGAACTCAGCGTCGATGAGGTCAAACTCAATCGTGACGACCTGAAGGTTCAGCTGATCCAGTACAGCAAGCAAACCGCCGGTGCCTCCGGTGGAATGCACGCTCAGGCAACCGAGAAAGTCGAAGATCTCTTCGGCAGAGCGGACGCCGACGTGACCGCCTCACTCGCCAGCGGACAATCCGGAAAGCTGGAAGCCTTGGCGACCTGGCTGCAAGAAGAGCTCGGTAACCGAAACACCGCCGAAGACCTTTCGCGGATGAATCGCGCCGAGCTGACTCTGGCTGTCAACGGTGCCGTCGATGACAAGTTCCACCCGGAAATGCGTCGGATGGAACGTCAGATTTTGCTGAACATCGTGGACGACTCGTGGAAGAACCACTTGTTGACGATGGACCATTTGCGAAGCAGCGTTGGCCTGAAGGGCTACGCTCAAATGGACCCCAAAGTCGAATACAAACGTGAAGGCATGCGACTGTTTGAATCCATGTGGGACTCAATTGGCGAACGCGTGACCGACCTGATCTTCCGCATGGAGTCTTTTAACGATGACTTCATTCGCAGCACGTGGGTCGACGCGAGAACTCGCCATGACGATGCCCACGAAGCCGGTCGTGCGGCCCAGCAATCGGCGCAAATGGAGTCCAACACCGCCGCCCAACGTGCCGCCGCAGGCAGCGAGGGTCGAGCCGAAGGCAGCGTTGACACCGTTCGAGTCGAAGAGCCTCGTATCGGTCGCAACTCACCGTGCCCCTGTGGCAGCGGCAAGAAATACAAGAGCTGCTGCATGCGTCGCGACCGTTGATCAAAAATGTGGCATAGGCTTCCAGCCTGTGAAGGGGATTCGACGTGGTCCCTCGCTCACGCGTCGGGTTATGATTCTCAAGCTCGTTTGATGTGAACCACTCAAACTCGGGACGGCTCGCGCCGTTCCGCTCAAACACCCGGTCCCAACGTTCCACGCCCTGCCAAGGAAGGCAACCATGTGGCTCAACATCGCCTACGCCGCAGCACTGACCGCGGTCTCGCCGTTGGTGCTGCACCGGATGATTCGCCACGGTCGCTATCGACGCGGCGTGGGGCAAAAACTGTTGGGCCTGTCATCCGAACAAGCGGCCCAAATTCGCGGAAATGCCGAGCGAACCATTTGGTTGCACGCCGTCAGTGTTGGCGAAGTCAACCTGCTCCCCGAGTTGGTCAGCCGACTGGAGAAGCAGCATCCCGAAATCGCACTGGCGATCAGTTCCTCCACCGACACCGGTTTCGACCTCGCTCGCAAACACTTCGGTGACGAACGAGTCTTCTTCTGCCCGCTCGATTTCACTTGGGCCGTTCGCCGCACGCTGAAAAACCTCGGCTGCGAGCAACTGGTGCTCGCGGAACTTGAACTGTGGCCCAATCTGATTCGATGTGCCCAAGAGGCGAACTGCTCCGTCCAAGTCATCAATGGTCGACTGAGTGCCACGAGCGCCGGTCGCTATCAACAATTCGCAAAAGTGTTGCGTTCAACGTTCGAGCGATTGGATTCGGTCGGGTGCCAAGACAACTCCGCCGCGGAACGTTTTGTTGCCTGCGGCGTCTCGCCGGACAACATCACCGTCACTGGATCCTTGAAGTTTGACAACGCCCCTCGCTCGCGAGAGACAACCGAAGTCAACGAACGCATCAACTGGTCGGGTATCGATCCGTGGCACCGAGTTTGGTGTTTTGGCAGCACGCAGGCCGGCGAAGAAGCGATGGCACTTCGTGTCTATCAAAAGCTGCGAGCAACGCACCCAGAACTGCGATTGATTTTGGTTCCCCGTCACGTCGAACGATTTGACGAAGTCTCGGAACTGATTCAGTCCGAAGGTCTGTCCTCCATTCGACGCAGTCGCAACGACAGCCAGTACGCTGATCAATGGGACTCCGAAGAAGTGATCCTGGTCGACACCATTGGCGAACTTCGTCACTGGTGGGGCGTCGGACAGATTGCCACGGTGGGCGGCAGCTTTGGTGACCGGGGCGGCCAAAACATGCTTGAACCCGCCGGCTATGGTTGTGCCGTTTCATTTGGCCCCAACACAAAGAACTTCGACACGATTGCCAAGCAATTGATCGCCGCCGACGCTGCGGTTCGTGTCGCCGATGAAGCCGAACTGCAGGAGTTCGTAACACGTTGCCTGACTGACGTACCCGCCGCGGACTCGCTCGGACAAGCCGCCCGCGAATTGGTCAACCAACACCGAGGTGCGTATCAGAAAACGCTCGAGATGTTGATCCCAGGGCAGGTTGGATCACGCCAACAAGCCGCCTAACCAACCCGCAGCACATTTACCGCCTGCGTCACGCCCACAACCTGTAGCACGTTGATCTCCAACGTGAACGAACCAAACAAACGCGCAATCAACTCAACGATACTGAGGAGCCCAAGGCGCTGAAGCCGAGTCCCATCGGTTCTGCTCAGCGGCTTGTGGTTGTCCGTTGTAATTCTGCGGCTGGTAAGCGTTTGGGTTGTAACCACCTTGGTCGCCATAACCCGCGTTGGGTTGTGCGGCAGGGTAATTGTTGTAAGCCGGCGGTTGGTTGTAATTAGGTGCGCCGTAATTCGGAGTGCTGTACCCAGCCCCTTGAACCGGTTGCCCGCCCTGTGGTGGCCAAGCATTCGGATTCGCGGGAGCAGCCCCGGGATAGTAGCCACCTTGGCCTTGAGCAGGATAACCACCCTGTTGCTGGGCAGCCTGCTGAGCGGCTTGTTCACGTTGACGCTCATCGAGTATGTCTCGACCGCGATCGATCGCCGAACGCGTGTCGCTGCGAATTTCCGTCTTGTTGATTTCGATTCGAGTTTTGTCGCCATCACGCTCGATGGTGAACCATCCAGCCATGAAAGCGCCACCGACGGCCAGGCCGAGTAAAAGCAATGTCCGCATGACACATCCTTGAAAACAGAAAAGACGAAACGGTCCTCCGAACGTTCGATCATCCCGAAGAGGACGTTTCAGCGGAAGATCAATTCATCCGTTTGGATCGTCACCCAGAATCCAGGAAATCCACTCAAACCTGTATTTCTTTCCAATTCGTTGCAACCGATCGCTTCAGCGAAACCCTATTGAATTGACACCTGATTCACTACGATGTGACGTCCACGCCGCGTCGCACGAAACAAAATCATGAAACACATTCGCAATTTTTGCATCATCGCCCACATCGATCACGGAAAATCCACCCTGGCGGACCGGCTGATCCAATCATGCGGCGGAGTGACTCAACGAGAGTTTCACGACCAAATGCTCGACTCGATGGACATCGAGCGGGAACGCGGAATCACGATCAAAAGCAACACGGTCACGCTGAACTACACCGCCAAAGACGGCGAGGCGTACCAACTGAACTTGATCGACACCCCCGGCCACGTCGATTTCTCACACGAAGTCCGCCGGTCGCTGATGGCCTGCGAAGGTGCTCTGATGGTCGTCGATGCCTCCCAGGGTGTCGAAGCTCAAACCGTCGCGAACTTGTACCTCGCGCTCGAATACGATCTGGAACTGCTGCCGGTCATCAACAAAATTGACTTGCCCGCCGCCGATGTCGATCGTGTTCGCGGTGAGATCGATGAGGACTTGGGACTCGATCCCTTCGTCGCAATCCCGGTTTCCGCCAAGACAGGCGAGGGCATCGAAGACGTTCTCGAAGGGATCGTCACGAACCTGCCCGCTCCGCAAGGCGACCCTAATGCGCCGCTAAAGGCTCTGGTGTTCGACGCTTTCTTTGACAAGTATCGCGGCGTGATCCTGCAATGCCGTGTCATGGAGGGAACACTGAAACCCAAAGACAACATCCACTTCATGCACGCCGATCGCGACTTCACGGTCGATGAACTCGGCTACAACCAATTCAAGCTTGTTCCTAAAAAACAACTCGCTGCTGGAGAAGTCGGTTACATTGTCGCCGGTGTGAAATCAGTCCAAGACATCGAGATCGGCGACACAATCACGCTGGCGAACAAACCCGCAGACGAACCGATCCCAGGTTATCAACCCGCACGCCAAGTCGTGTTCTCATCCGTGTATCCGATGAGCACCGACGAATACCAAGACCTCACTAAGGCTCTTGAAAAACTTTCGATCAATGACGCCGCGTTGACGTTCGAAAAAGACAGCTCCGCCGCTCTCGGATTCGGCTATCGCTGTGGCTTCTTGGGCTTGTTGCACCTCGATGTGGTGCAGGAACGTTTGCAGCGAGAGTTTGACATCGGGTTGGTCATCTCGGCGCCTTCGGTGCAGTACAAGATCCAACTCAAAGACGGCTCGACGCAGGACGTCGACAACCCGACTTACTGGCCCGACCCATCGACCATTGATTCGGTCAGCGAGCCCTACATCAAGGCTCAGATTCTGATTCCGGAAGAGTACGTCGGACCGGTGATGGAACTCTGCCGCGAACATCGCAGCGAGAGCCAAACAATGAACTACTTGTCAGCTGGACGCTTGGAAGTCACCAGCGAGATGCCACTTGGCGAAGTCCTGTTCGACTTCTATGGCAAGCTGAAGATGATCACGCGTGGCTATGGGTCGTTTGACTACGTGCCGATCGAATACCGCAAAACGGACATTGTCAAAGTCGACATCTTGGTCAACAAGGAACCTGTTGACGCACTTGCTTACCTGGTTCATCGTGACAAATCACGTGCTCGCGCGATGCACTATTGCGAGCAATTGGCCGAAGCGATCCCGCGGCACCAGTTCAAGATTCCGATCCAAGGTGCCATCGGTGGCACCGTGATCGCACGAACCACGATCGCTCCATATCGCAAAGACGTGACCGCGAAACTCTATGGCGGTGACGTGAGTCGGAAGAAGAAGCTGTTGGAAAAGCAGAAGAAGGGCAAAGCCAAGATGAAACAGTTTGGCAGCGTCAACATCCCGCAAAAAGCCTTCATCTCCGTGCTCCGCACCGACCAAGACTGAGCGACCGAAACATTGGCACGAGCAGCAGTTCTTGCGCGTGCCAATCCCTCGTCACCTCTACACAAACATGTTTGCCGGGAACGACTCGGCCACTTGAAAAGCCACCATCAATTTGCACTTTTCAATTGTCAATTTAACTTTTTCAATCACCCGCTCTTATCGCTGCATTCCCCGCCCAGGGCAAATCATTCGCAGGTTTTTGAGGATTAACCGAAATGCGTGAGCACCGGTTCCTACGACGAAACCGGGCCTAACGGCCATCGGCTAATCAGTGCAGATTGGAGAAGTGATTTCCCCAGCGTTCCCTCGCTATTTCGCGTCCGCCTCGTAGCCGTGCCACATCCACGCGAGCGTGTCGGCCAACGTCGCTTCGAACACCTTGCGATCGCAGTGCCGGGTCGCCTTTGAGAACACATACCGGTACTCGTAGCCTTTCGCTTCCAACGCATCGGCGGTTCGTTCATTCGCCATCACCCAATTGTGATAGGTCGACTCAGGATCGTTGGCTCGATTGTCGTTCTCCGCGACGTGAGTGAAGATTCGCAGCGGCTTCTTCTCAGTGTTTTCGATCAGCTTCATGCTCGAGTGATACTCCCACGCCCCGAGCGGGTAGTCCGCTTCTTCGGGTGCATCATCATCTTGCTGATCAACGAACGTTCCCGAGTACGTGATCAAACGGCGAAACCATTCCGGACGGAACCATCCCATTGTGAGCGCCGCCGCACCGCCACTACTGCACCCCATCACGCCACGCCCCCATGGGTCGTCCGTTAGCTTGAAGTTCGGATAGGCCGCGCGGATCTCAGGATGGTTTTCGACGGCGGGCAACACCTCCAACTGAATGAACCGAGCCAATCGATCAGACATCGTGTCGTATTCCAATCCCCGCTGGCTGCCTTTGCTGTCGTTGCCACCGTTTTGAACCGCGATCGCAATGAAAGCCGGAAGCCGACGATTTGGATCCTTGGAGTTTGTCATGTTGTCCAGTGCGTTGCGAACCAAGTTCAACCGACTCGGCCCATCATGCATGACCAGGAACGGGGCTGCGGTTCCGTCTTGGTAAGCCGCCGGAACATAGACCACGATTTTGCGTTGCTTGCGAACATCCTTGCGTGGGTCCAACGTCGAATCGGTTCCATCGAAAATCTTGCTCTCCGAGAGCGGCATCGCAAATTCAAACTGCTTGCCCTTGGGGGCTCCCTGATCCTTCAACTCGGGAGCCACTTCATAGTCGGGACCGATGACGACGCGACCATTCTGTACCGAGGACGCGACCTGATCGTCGGCCAAGACAGACGCATCGATGGATCCAAGACAAGCAATCGGAGCCAACGCCCAAACCAAGGATCGAAACGTTGAGTGACAAGAAATCAGCATGAGGTGGGCCGTGGATAAAGTTGGGGAAGGGAGGGGATTCCAAGGAGGCTTCCATTCTAACTCCCCCCGTCACTCAACGCGTTTACCGATCCGCGAATCGAACTTGGGGCCAACCTGCTGCGGACAACAGAACGAAAGATTTGACCTCCTTTGCGGAAAGATTGTTGCCGTTCGTCGGAAAGCCACTTTCCAGCCGCTTGACTTTCGATTCAAGTGATTCGTAGCGATGTCACTTCCCGCGGACGAATCGGCAAGCGAGCATCGCCCTTCCCACCCCGAGTTCGCTCGGCCCGCCTCAAGCTCCCTCCCGCCTCACCGCTGAGTTTCCCGTGCGCCCATCCTTCGCCCTTCTTTGCGTCGTGTGCCTGTTGACCGCGCCTTGTCAGCATTCATTTGCGGACCCGGCTCCGGAACCTTCGCCCACGGTGAAGTTCCAATCGCAAGACAAAGCCGTCAGCTTTGAAACTGATTTCGCCGGCGGCAAGATCGATCAGCTCGTGGAGCTGGGCGGCGGCGACTTTGAGATCCTGATTCGCCCCGAGAACGAACCGATCAATGACAGTGCTTGGTATGCCTTCCGCGTTCACGCAACGAACCCGAGGCAGATCAATGTCCGGCTGCGATACGAAGGCGGCTCCCACCGCTACGCACCAAAAATCAGTCACGATCGCGTCCAGTGGGAATCCGCTGAGCATCTGATCGTCGCACGTCATCCCGGTGGACGCGAAGTGACACTGCGTCTTCCCGTCAGCGACCAAGTCCTCTGGGTCGCCGGCCAAGAACTGGTCGGCAACAAAGACATCGCCAACTGGGTCGACACGCTCGCCCAATTGCCGTTTGTCGATTCGTCACTTGCAGGTCGCTCTGTTCAGGACCGACCGATTCATCGAATCGCGATCGGCAACCCAGATAGCCGAGAAGTGATCTACGCACTTTCGCGACAGCATCCTCCGGAGGTCACCGGCACCATCGGAATGATGCATTTCATCGAAGCGTTATGCGGAGACACCGAGTTGGCCAAACGCTATCGGGAAGAATTCCTGACCGTCGCCATTCCAATCGCCAATCCCGATGGCGTGGCCAAAGGTTACTGGCGATCCAATGCCAACGGCGTCGACCTCAACCGCGATTGGCTGAAGTTTCAAGAACCGGAAACGAGATCCATCCGTGACGACTTGGTTCACCTTCGCGGGGACCAAGGGAAACGCTTGTGGTTGTTCCTCGATTTCCACAGCACCTACAACGAAGTTTTCTACACCGTCCCCAAACAAACCAAACTGTTTCCCGATGGCTTCACGACCGAGTGGTTGAAATCTCTCAACGGTCGAATGGGCGATTCAACCATGTTGCGGGACGACGGACACAACGCTCACCGAAGCACAAGCAAGGCCTGGGTGGCTCGAGAACTCGGAATTCACGCGGTGACCTATGAATTTGGCGACGAAACCGACCGCGAACGCATCCGCAAAATCGCCTTCGGATCGGCGGAGGAAATGATGAAGATCCTCCTCGACCGCAAAGCAAACCTGGAACCAACTGCCTCGCGTTAGACAGCGATGGCAGGATCTCTGCCATCTGCTCTTTCGCGACAAAACTACCGAAATGGTCACCTCACCGGATGCGTTCTGCCCAAGGCCAAGACAGTTTTGATGAATGAAAAGCCTCGATCATTCCAAGCTTCAAGAAATCAATGCATGTCAGAATAACTGTGTTCTTTGGATCGTTCCGTGGCATCGATTAGTGTGTAATTAGCGAAGATTAGTGTTCCCCAAAACAGGCTGCGCCGAACACTAATCTCCTCTCATACGACACTAATCCGATCAGCGGTGCTCAAGGATCTCTCCGCTAATCCGACGCTGCGACGGCGAAGCCATTCACGACAACGATCGACCGAACGTTCCTCAGCAGGGCAACCTCTTCTTTCATGAAATCTTGTCGAAGAATGTTTGCATGCCGCGCCATCAAAGGCTTACCTTTGGCCCTCCGTTCAACACAGCCATGTTTCTCGACAGACGCTTCCACCATGCCTTGCTATCAATTGAATCACCAATCCAGATTCTTCGCCAGCTTGTTATTCCTCTCTGTCCTCACCCTTGCTGGTTCGCTGGTCGCACAAGACGCGGTTTCCTCGGGCAACAAACCCGCTTTCACAGCGAAACCGTTTGAAGTGGCCTGCCAAGGAACCTACCCGCACCATCTGCAAGGCGTTTGCAGCGACGAAGCGTCGATCTACTGGTCATTCACAACCACGCTGGTCAAAACGGACCTCGATGGAAAAGTCCTGAACAAGATTCCAGTCGCCAATCACCACGGCGATCTCTGCTTCCACGACGGCAAGCTTTATGTCGCGGTCAACCTTGGCAAATTCAACGACCCAAATGGCAACGCCGATTCATGGGTCTATGTCTACGACACTAAAAATCTCGAAGAACTTGGTCGACATGAGACTCAAGAGGTCTTTCACGGAGCAGGCGGCATCGGACACCATGACGGCCACTTCTACGTTGTTGGGGGACTGCCCGATTCAGTCGACGAAAACTATGCCTATGAACACGACAGTGATTTTCGCTTTCTCAAGAAGCACGTGATCGCGAGCGGACACACTCACTTGGGGATCCAAAGTGCCACCTTCGCTCACGACCGTTGGTGGTTCGGTTGCTATGGTTCCCCCGCCATCACTCTGGTGACCGACGCAGACTTCCAGATGAAAGGCCGACACGAACTCAATTGTTCTCTCGGCATCGAAGGTCTCTCTGACGGTCGATTGCTCGTCGCCAGCGGCCATTGCGACAAGGCAAACGGATGCAGCGGAAAGGTCCAATCGGCGCAACCAAGCGAAGCCAAGGGCTTCCAGCTTGAAAAATGATCCGACGAGCGTCTAGCGAAGAAAGTATTCGCCGAGCCTGACATTTCTTCCCCGGCGGATGCTCACTCCATTAGGATCGTGGCTTTCCGCCCGTCACTCGATGAAGACCAGATGAATGATGTCTTGCAAGAAGCTTCCAAATCGACGTGACATTCTGGTAGGCGGAACCGCTTTCGCGGCCACCGGACTCTCGAAAGTTTCACCCGCCCAGGACCCCGCTCCAACATCCGCCAACGATCGCCTGAAGATTGCCGCCATCGGCGTCGGCGGGCGGGGTGGATCAAACCTGCGGACGATGGAAAAGACTGGGCTGGTCGACATCATTGCCGTCTGCGACGTCGATACGCGATACACCGACCAAGCCATCCTGCGGCATCCGAAGGCAAAAGCGTTTCGAGATTTTCGCAAACTGTACGACGCCGTTGGCAGCGATATTGATGGCGTCGTCGTCAGCACCACCGAACACACCCACGCGTTCGCAACGAAGCCGGCGTTGCAACTTGGCAAGCACGTCTATTGCGAAAAGCCATTGGCGTACAACATCAACGAAACACGGAAGATCACCGAAGCGGCCGAACGTGCCGGTGTCGTCACCCAAATGGGAACCCAGATTCACGCTGGCGACAATTACCATCGAGTTGTTGAGTTGATCCAAAGCGGCGCGATCGGCGAAGTCAGCGAAGCTCACGTGTGGGTGAACCGAGCTTGGGGTTTGCAATCCGAAGCCGACGCCAAGAAGCACCGCGATCTACTGCACGTGGATTCGCGACCGAGCGACGCCATGACACCACCGGAACATGTCGACTGGGATCTGTGGCTGGGGCCCGCCCCGGTCCGTCCTTACCACTCGGTCTACTTCCCCGGGCCGCGTTGGTATCGATGGTGGGATTTCGCTGGCGGAACCATGTCGGACCTCGGCAGCCACTGGAACGACCTTCCTTTCTGGGCACTGGAGCTCGACGCTCCCACCACGGTTGAGGCATTCGGCGATCCGGCTCATCCCGAAATTGCCCCCGCATCCATGTCAGCGAAGTACGAGTACCCTCAGCGCGGCGATCGCGGCCCAGTGTCGGTTTCCTGGTACCAAGGCACACACAAACCCGAGATCTGGCAACGCGGGGAGATTCCTCGCTGGGATAGCGGAGTGCTGTTCATTGGCAGCAAAGGTATGTTGCTTTCCGATTACGGGAAGCACATGCTGCTCCCAGAAGAATCCTTCGTCGATTTCGAGCCGCCACCCCCCTTCGTGCCTGACTCGCCCGGACATCATGCCCAATGGGTTCGAGCGTGTTTGGGCGAAGGCAAGACTGCAAGCCCATTCAGCTATGCCGGCCCGCCCACCGAAGCCAACCATCTCGGAAACGTCGCCCACCGAGTCGGCAAAAAGATCACCTGGGATCGCGACAAGATGCAGTGCGTGGGATGCCCCGAAGCAGCCCCCTTCATCGCTCGGGAACCTCGCGAAGGCTGGTCGCTCAGCTAAAACAGAAAGTGTGGCATAGGCTTCCAGCCTGTGATTGTGCGGAACACAGGCTGGAAGCCTATGCCACTAATCGCGAGCCTATTCACGCGGGTCGTTCGAAACCCCAGGACGCAGCCAGAGCATCCGCGGCTTGTTCGATATCAGTGATTTCGCCCCAGCCGCCGTTTCGCAGAAACGCATGCGCAAACTCGTGAGCGATCACGTAGTGCGCGAACGCTTCGCTCGCGTCAGCCAATTTGCTCCGCAGAATCACACAGCGACTGCCGTTTCCATCGATTCCGGGGGCGGGCATCAAAAATGACCAGCCCACACCGGGAACGTAGTTGTCAATTTCAACTCGAAAGCGTTCATCGCTCAAAAAGTCTGCCTGCACGTCCTCCGGCAACTGCTTCAAGACAGTCAACACCCTTTGCTGCAAAACAGGGTACTCCGCAAACGGTGCGGTGTATTCGGTGAACGACATGGCAAACAATTGGATGATAAACGGGGATGACGCGAAGGGGCGGAAGATGTTCCGGTGACGACCAGTCCAATCTTCGGCTCCAAATCGAAAGTCAAAATCAGCGTGGTTCGAGTTTAAAGCACGCGAATCAATGACGCCTCCCTGATTCGACCGTTCACTGCGAATCTTGCAGCCTTGCTCCGGTTTCGCCCGAAAGCGTATTTGTCAACAAAGGTCTCTCTCATTCCGCCGAAGCAAGGACGCTCGCGATGACTGAATTCTATCGACGATTGCTGCTGTGTCTGTGCGTCGCCTCTTTGGTTGGAATCCTACCGCCCGAAGCAAATGCGGCACCAACCGAGCAGAACCTATCCGCGACACAACAACTTGCTCCCGCGTCAAATGTCCCCAACTTGCGAGACGTCGGGCAACCCGAAGCGGTCTTTTCGCCAAATGCAGCTTCGCGTCCTGATGCATCAAATCCCGTCGCTCTCGTCTCCGCAGAAGACGATTTGGCTGCCGAAACGTCTTCTGAGGTGCTAGAGAACAAACAAGAAGAAGTTGCCGCAGAGCTTCGCGTCGCGATGCTGCAAGAGAAGCAAGAGGCGGAGTCGGCTGGAAACGACAACGACCAACCCAGCGCTGATTCCAGTCGGGTCGACCTACTCAAGCAGATCGATGTTGTCATCGCACAACAACAGTCGGCAACCTCGTCGAACGAAGACCACGATGCGCAAGTCGCCTCGCTCAAGCAACTTCTGACTCGGCTCGCAGACGGAAAAATCGAGGACAAGTCACCGCCGTACTCGATCGTGTTCCAAGACGGACTCAAAGAATCCGTCCGCAATGCGAATACCCGACTTCTTTCAGCCGAGTCGTCTGTCGTCTCAGCTCGCGACGCTGCGGAAACTGCCAAACTCGAATCGGACGACCGCGCAAGGACGCTCCGCCAACTGAAAGAAACGTCCACATCAGCAACGGAAAACGAGAATCAAATCGCCGAACTAGAGCAAAAGCTTGCCGAAGAAATGCTCGTGCTCCGTCGCCAAGAGCTATCGATCGCCGAAGCCAATCAAACGATCGCCAAACTGCAGCTCGAGATCGAAGAAGAGAAGCTGGCGATCGTGGGTGATCACATCGTCTTCACTCGTGAAATGCTCGAGCAAAAACTGGATGACTTCGACCTTCGAGAGATCGAACTGAAGCAGCAAGTCGCACGCCTCAAGAACGAACTGCACTTCGCCGAACGCCGCTGGATGGCGGCCCGACAAGAAACGGATTCCACGCCCAACGCTGGACCTGAGCTGACCGAGCGAGTGGACTCACTCAAAGTCGCACAGATGACCCTTCAGAATCAGTCGTCTTTGATCAATCAACAACTGCAGCGGATCCCGATCCTCAAAAAGGCATGGGAACGTCGCTTTCTCGTTGTAACCAACCAAGCCGAACGCAAGGAACGCCAGGAATGGGTGGAAGAAACCGAGCAACAGATTGAACAAATCGAACGAGATCGAAGAGCAAGGCAGTTCAAACTCGATGAACTAAGAGTTAATCAGTCCAACGTCGAAGCCAAGATTGATGCGATCAACGGAACCAACCCTGCGGTCCGTCGATGGCTTGAATCCAAACGTGACTCGTTGGCGAAGCAGGTCGAGTTCTACAACAGCAGCGTCATTTCACAGGACAACGCCGAAAGAACACTTCGACGATTGAAAAACCAAATCGATGGCGAACCAGGAAGGAGCGTCAGCGAAATCATCGAAGACAGCTGGGACCAAACCCAACGAGTTTGGAACTACGAACTGGCCAATATCGATGACACGTCGCTGACGGTCGGCAAGGTCTGCAGCAGCGTGCTGCTGCTCTTCATCGGCTTCATGCTCGCTCGCTGGTTCAGCGCACTGCTTGGGCGTCGCCTGCCCAAATGGGGCGTCGAAGAAGCAGCCGCGCACGCCATCGAATCGCTGACCTTCTACGCCTTGTTGATCACGCTCGGACTGACCGCCCTTCGCTACGCCAATGTGCCGCTGACTGTTTTCACCTTCCTCGGCGGGGCGGTGGCAATCGGTGTTGGCTTCGGCAGCCAGAACATATTGAACAACTTCATCAGCGGCCTGATTTTGCTTGCCGAACGGCCGATCAAAGTCGGCGATCTCGTCAGCGTGGACGGAACGCTGGGCAACGTCACAACTATTGGCGCTCGAAGCACTCAAATTCGAACCGGTGAAAACCAAGACATCATTGTGCCCAACAGCAAATTTCTGGAAAACAACGTCACCAACCTGACCCGCCGCGATGATCGACTGCGGACTTCGGTGACAATCGGGGTTGCCTATGGCTCGAACCTCGACTCCGTTTTGCGTTTACTTGCCCGCGCAGCCTCAGAGCAAAGTGGAGTCCTGGATCGGCCCAAACCAATGGTTTGGTTCAACGACTTTGGCGACAACGCGCTCGTGTTCCAAGTTCACTTTTGGATCCAGGCCAAGAACGTGACCCAAATGCGAATGATTGAAACAGGCGTGCGACTGAAGATTGACTCGATGTTTCGAGAAGCCGAGATCGTCATCGCCTTCCCGCAACGCGACTTGCACATCCAGGCATCGCGTCCCATCGACCTTCGATTGGTTGGGTCAAACGCCCCCAGCCAAGACGACCTCGACTCCATCGGAGATGCCGCTTGACCGGACTGATTGCGTATCCCTACGCGTCGTCCTCTGGCAAAAACTCAGTGAACGCTGCCCAATCGTGATCCCAAACCGCTTGGCACTGAACCTCATGGGTCGCATCAGCGTTCTTCAACGATTCGTGCATCGCTCCGATGTCCGCACCCTCTTTGATGTAAAAGACCAACTCCTTCATCGAAGCGTTGGTCAGCGTCAACACGTGAATCCCGTCGGCACCCTCGGCAACCGTTTCGACGATTCGATCCTCTAAATCAGCCAGCGATTCATTCTCGGTGGGGTCCGGAATGCTGGCACCCTCTGAGTCCAGCATCTGAACCGCGAACCCCAACTTGATCCCGTAGTCCGGATGACCAATCCATTCGCGAGCGGATTCATTGATCCGCAGAAATAGCGGCATCCCACCGTAGTCAAGCTCGCACAAAGACCAACGATGTTTCTCGGGATCATTCGCCATGGTTGTTCAACAAGTGGATGGATGTCGCTGGCTGGTCCAAAGCGGCGATCAATCACCGCCTTGCATTTGCATGATTGACGCTCGGATGAGCCGTGCTGGAACCATCTTCGACAATTTGGCTCCCGATGAATCATGGATCACGCCAATGTACATGGCAACGACAACCAAGGAACCCTCGGGCTGATTGTCCAAGAACGCAGGACCGCCACTCGTGCCTTGAGCAAGAGGTGGCGAACAATAAACAATGGGTTCATGCCCCCAGCGATTTTTCGTATCCGTTTCGCGAGATGCGACATGGCCGACAATTGCCACCGGAGAGAGCACCTCGCCCGCACCGATCGCGAGCGGAAACCCGACTGTGACAATCCCAGTTGTACGCGAAGGCGTTTCCGTGCTGATTGATTCAAGCGAGATCGAAAGCGCGGTCAAGTGGGCAAAGTAAGTCTCCGCTCCATCGACCAAGAGCAATTCGGCAACCGCGAAGTCAGAACGCTTGTCACGTTGCCAAGGGTTTGCCGACGCACGGAAGAACGTTTTCAAGGCAACCCACTGGGAGACACCGTCTGGGTCTCGATACCTCAACTTGCTCTTCGGGTTCGTCTCCTCCGATGCATGCCCAGCGGTCACGAGAAACAGGCGTTCGTTTGAATTCACTAGGAACGCAGAGCAAAGCTTGCCGGTGTCGGGCTTCGACTCGATCTCAGATTGGATACAAACAACGCGGTCCCACGGCTCGACCGCCGCCGTTTCAGAAACGATTGCAACTGCGACCAGTGCAGCTCCAAAAAAGAACGACACGGTGGTATGTGTCATACGGCTACAAACTTCCACTTGAGGAGGTGCGGCAAAGTGCGATCGTCCACAACTGGCGGACACGGAATGGAACGTTCAGCAGTCGTTGCAGCTTTGCGGACTTCATTTCCGGCTAATTTAGCACCGACCCGCACGATCACCACGGTAGGTATTTCGCACTGCCATCGAAAGTACCGATCGGCGGTGTCTCGAAAACAGCCCACACCCCCGCGAGTTCGTCTTAGTCGCTTCGGACCAAACCAAAATTGTCGCCACGGTTCCCACATACTACCGGGTCGAATACCAAAACGACCAACAGGATTCGCCCAATTCAATCCCGCCGCCCCGCGTTAGAGTCGATGAATCGATGCAAGCACCACATGCAACAGCAACCAAACCGAAGTGGCACAGAGCGAGCAGGGAAGGAACATGCGTCGACCACCCATCGCGAAACCGATGCCGCCAAATATGAGCGTTCCGGGCAGGAGAAGCAATCCAATGAGCGCGATCGATGAAGCAATCGGCCCACCCCGTGAATGAACGAAGCACGAAAGAAACAGGATCCATCCCGTCGCATAGAGCAACAGTTCAGAGATGTGACAGTGCCGTTCCATTCGCGCCAATATCGTCAGGCAATCCCATTGAGGTTGGGTCAGTTCCACACTATGAAATGATACCAGCAATCACCGGGTGGCAACACACAAAGCTTGCTTCTTCCGTCGCTCATGACCAGCGGAATCAGGCTTGATTCACCGGGTCAAATAACATGGCAAATCATCGAGGAGGGTTGGCCGCAGTGAAGGCCGCACAATGGCGAAGCCAATCCTCAGAGCGGAAGACACATCTACTCCATCGCATCGCTTGCGTGTCCCCGCCATGCCTTGCCATTGTCAAATATCATGATCAATGGAGCGCGACCATGTACAGCCATCAACAACTCCTCGCCGCGTCCGAAAAATCGGTCAGCAATTTGCTTGGTCGATCCGTCACGGACACCGCGACAAGCAGGTGATGGGAAGCGTCTTCGATTGGCTCGGAGATGAAACGAAGGTGAACCAGACAGCAAGCAGAATCTCATCCGATAGACAATGCTTCACCGAGCTTCACCGATTGAGCGAAAGCATCGCTATTCAATGGCTTTGGGTTGCGTCGTTAGTTCAGGGTCCGTTCTTCACGCACCATCCGAGTGACAGTGTACGAAACATTTTTTGTTCGTCGCTCGGGAACCATTTTGCAAACCGTGTAGTTCACAATCCTTTCCCTGGTTTCGGGCACCATCTTGCAGACAACGTAATCGATCGATTCGCCCGTCACCTCGTTCAGCTTGATTCGCTTTTCGCGGACAGCCGTCATTTGCGTGTACTGGATCGTTTTGGTGCGTTGTTCGTAGACAGGCTTCATCACGGTGTAGCTGACCGTTTTTTCGCGATTCTCTCGAACTGGTCGCGTGATTGAATAGCCAGCAGGTTCTGAGGACCGGACGGTCGTGCCGGACGCCCCAATCGACGCACGACCAGCTTCATGTCGTGGTCCGTGAACTCTGGCAAAGAAAGCGAGCAGAGCGAACGAAGATGCGACGAGTGCGATGCAGTGTGCCTTGCGAAGTTTCACAGCGTTTTCCTTGCGAATAGACGTGCGGCCTATCGAATTATCGGTAAATCAGAGAGGTTTGATGAATAGTCTTTCCGCCAATCGGTCAACCTCATTCGCAGAACGCCCAGGATCACTGGATCGGGATGAACTGATGGGACGCGATCAAAAGACGAGGCCAATCGCCGAAACTGAAAGCCATACAACGTCACACGACCATGCCTTTCACCTCTGTCACCACACGACCACGGGAAACGACGCAAGCGCGATGACAATTGTCAGTTGCGGGGCCGTCATCAGCAGTATCCGTGCTCTTCTCTCACGAAAGATGAACGCGGGAACCGAGAAGAGCCCAGCAAGCAGAATCCCAACCCCATAGGCTGTGACGACCTGCTCGCCTTCCCCGAGATCTTCGACACAATCCAGAAGGACAAGGAAGAGAGCAAAAAGAAGAAGCGGGCCCAAGCCCAACATCCATCGTGCGTGGGTCGATTCGAACCAGTTGCCACATGCCGTTCCAACGAGAACAAATCCAGCGACCCACGGAATTGTCGCCAACCCAACCCAGGCATCGTCCGTCGTCAACAAGTCGGCCAACGATCCCTGCATCAATACCGCACCTACCGGGACGATTGCGAGCGTTGACACACCTGTTGCGATCCAAGCAGTAGCCGCGGCATCAAGCAACCAATTAGAAGGCCAATGAGGCATACGTCTCTCCGTCGATGTGAAATTTGTCGCGTCTTCGAGATTGGTTGACAAACGAAAACGCAAGCGGCACCGCAATTCCGTAACGAATCAAAAATCCGATCGTCGAAAAAGGCAATGGTGAAGAAGCGAATTCCATATGCAGAAACATCAGGGAAGAGATGCCGGCAACGCGAGCATTGCCCCGCCGACGAACAGCACGATCCTGCTGGCGACGGCGAAAGAGTCTACGCACGGCCAAAACGCCTCCGCCGCCGCTCGTCGCAACCGATGGTTCGCCGTGACCTCACAATCGAGGCTTTGTCCGGGGATAATGCCACATCGAAGCACTTCGCTCAAAGGATTTGGCAATCCCGAACGTGCAAACTGAGGCCAGACCAAATGCGACCAAGGCAAGCATCCACGAGGTAGCGAAATCGCGGGGGATGTCCCAGTAAAGCAGGGGAGCCTTGTTGCACCAGAAGATTCCCGAGGACTCACTCCCCCAACCAGTACTACTGAAGGCTTGCTGCGTATCGAGGGATATCGAGCAGAAAGCACGGCGAGCATGCCAAGTAGTGCTCCACCAATCGGTGGAAACTCTGTGCTAAAGGAATCGGTCCAAAACAACACCCATTGAAGAGCGGTCCCACCAAGGATCCCTATCACAAATGAAGTGAACGCCTACCAGCGAGATCCTTTCGCGCAAGCGAGATCGTTGACGGAGGTGGGCGAGTAGGGATTCAATCCCTCACCCATGGATCACCTTTTCCTGTCACGTAAAAGTACCAATCAATTCAAATGATCGACCGGCGTCATCGGGCCGGAAGAACAACAGCATGTTGAATCATTGTAGACTGGCCACTCTTGGCCGACATCCACAATCCTGACGGGCAAGAGTGCCCATCCCACATGCGTTAAAACGTCATTGACGACTCAATCAACAGCCAGTTAATGCTGTCCTTTCAAAACCCGGCCTCAAGCCCCGCTCCGTGCGAACGCCATGGCGGTCAGCCCGTTCGGCAGCCGCTGCGATCAGCCGAGCGTTTCGATCAACGTTCTCGGATCATTCTATCTGAGAGACCCCGGCATTGCATGCGTGAGAATAACGGGCAGCAAAATAGAGCATTGACATACCCGGAAGCCCGCACAACAAAAAGCCAGCAGTCGAAACGTAGGCCGCAGTTTCCGGCCAAAATGAATCGTGAAGCCCGGAGTCATCTCTTAGACCAGGATAGGAGAACGCAAGGTAAAACATGTAGAGAAACAAGCCAATCATCACGCAAAGGAGAAGCCCGCCCACAACATATGCGATCTGATCCAATGGAGGAACTTGCCGAGTCGCGTGCTTCGTCAGTCGGACAACGGCGAGTTGACACCATTTCTTGAGAGCATCATGCAGTATTCCGGTGCACGGCATAGCTTGCTCATTGTGTGAATTCACACTCAGCAGATTGAATCCAGTTACCCAGCGAGAGACCGCACGATACCACCTACTATCGCAATAACAAATACGCCAACAATCAGAACCGAAGGAATGAGAAGTAAAGCCGCGATTATCTTGTTTGCAAAACTCCATTTTCTGAGAGAGCCGCTGGCATCGGTTTCGTTATAAAAAATGTCACCGGTCACCAGTGCGATGCAAGTGACCATCAGAAATGGGATCACGCCAAGAGTCAAAAGATGCAAAATTATAAATACGTTGTTGATACCTGATTTCCGATACCACGGAAGTGAGGAATAACTCTGCTGTGATGTTGCCATTTTTTCAGGTCAAAGGGATGGGTGGAAATCGCGGAGGTGATGCAACGGAGAGAGACGAAGCCCGGCTGCATACATGCATCCAAAGGCAGGCCGCGAAATTGTATAGGCCACTACGATCACGCACAACGCTCGCGTTCAATGTGTCGCCACGCAGTTCGCGGTACGAGAGCAGGACGAGCTCAGTCCGATAACGGTGCCCGTCACCTGGCCGGGAGAAAAAGGTCCACCATTACCAGAAAGCTCGCAAGCCCGACTCCGATGCACGGCATGGTTAACAATAGATCCAACCCTACTCAGTAGGGTCGCATTCGGGAAATCGCGCAATACGGGGCAAGTGAGTTGGGGTGTTTGACCAATATCACTTGACTCACAGGCGTGTTGAAAACAATAACTGCTGCGCGTGGCTGCGGCAATGTTGCCATTCCAATGGAGTCGTCCTGGTGACACTGGCAGACTTTAAGATGGCCGTGGCATCAGTGAGTGATGCAGGCGAAAGCGTTCGGATCTGGCTCCCGACATTACTGCAGCGATACGCGCTGTCGCAGTCGAATGACCAGAGCGGTCAGCGGCTGGCAAACCGCTATACAGTGCTTCGGTTTTCACGTTTCTGATGGAAGACGCGTGCCACGACATAGCAGAAATGGCTACTCGCCGTTTTCTACCTTCGGATCATCAAGAACTTGAACGTACACGATCCGATCCAGTGCAACATACGCTTTCTCGCCGGGCATGATGACCGGGAACTCTGGGTACTTGTCTGTAACAACTCCACCTAGAAAGGGTTTTTCGCCAATGCCCGTGAGCGATGCATCGCGGAGCACAGTTCGTTCGATCCCATCAGCACCGAGATCCAAAACGACCAGGACCGTCTTCCCAGTAAAACTTGTGAGGTAGTTGCTTGGGTGCGGGGCGTTTGGGTCTGCCGCAGTCGCAAGGTGGTAGGTTCCGATTGCAAAGATTGCCGCACCAAGTGCTACTGCCAGAAATTTTGATGAAGATTGCATGTGATATTGTGTAGATGTTTCCATGGAAAAGAAGCCACTCGCCAGTCGAACAGAACCCAAGATAGCCGAGCGGCTACGAGAATTCACCCGTCTCAGAATCGCATGCTTCGCAGCTTCCATTCATCGCGTTGACACCTGGGAACTCGAGTGTCATCGAGGCGGAGTGGCGTTTCCGACATCGGCGAAGTTGTGGCCTTCAGTGATCCAGGCCTCGATGACAGCAGCGTCCAGCGTCTCCACGTGTCCGTCGAGGTACAAGTAGTTGGCCGTCCCGCCAATATGGCGTTCGTAATCGATGAATCGACGCACCTCTCGTTGGGTGGTCCCATTCGACAGATGCAAATCAGAAAACCAGACCTCCGGGTCGGACGCAGGTTCAGGATGGTAGCTTCGATCATAGAGCGGGCGTTCAGAGCCACCCGCGTGCTCAAAGAACTGAAATGTTTGCGACGTGGCCTGATGAGCGAGTGGCTTGCTGGCCATCTGATTGCGGAAGAACCCGTAGGCACTGGGATCATCGGGACAATAGTTCACGCGGATCCGGTCAGGTGACGCGGGAAAATCAAAGTGCCACTGGCGTATGTTGCTTGCACATTCGGTACGGCGTGAGGCTCCGCGAGCGGACTGCAAAGCAGGAATCAAGAGTGACACGCAGATTCCGATCACTGTCAGAACGACCAGTAGTTCAATCAGCGTCAGTGCGGAACGGATGGACTGGAGGGCAGTCAAAGGTTTACACATTTCAATTGGAACTTATCCGTGAATCTCCGGGCGGAGACGACCGCAGTGGAGGCGATACAATGTCGGTGCCGATCGCTGGAGCGAAGGGCACACCGACTCCAGCGCCAACGCTCGCTATCCGCGAGTTTCGCATAGTTAGTCAAATCGAATAACGCTTGCGAGGAGATTGTGCGTATCGCACGCGACAGGCAACCACTGCGGTGTCGTCCCATAGATCACCAGAGGGAAGGCGAACCAAGTCAACGCAAGCACGGGGAAGAGAGAATAAGTCCGTTCGACCAATCAGCGTTGTGATTTGGTCGCGTTTAGCGTAGTCGAAGAATCCATCGGAACCGACGAGCAATGTGCCATCAAGCGAGCCGTGCCAAAACGGTGCAGGTTTCGCGGCTTGAGAACCGAGCAGGGGCTTGCGGCATTGATTGCGCGTCAGGTCAGTGATACTGGAACCATCGATGATCCAGGCGCAACTGTCGCCAACGCTAGCGCCGATGATACGGTCAGGGCGAAGATCAACTATGACGGCAGTTGTTTCACCGCAAGTGATCTCGAAATCGAGCTGCGAGAGAAAATCAGACCAGCCGGTCGAGCCGTCAATTGAAGCAAGGCTGGACCGAGTTTCGCGAAGGACCGTTTCGGCCGCAAAGTGTCCACCGCCGGTTCCGCCAGCGCCATCGGCAACCACAATCACGGTGCGGTCGCCATCAGTGGTGATCTCGATGCGATCTTCGCATCGTTCACGATATGCATGAACAACCTGGGCAGTTTCAAACGAACTCATGGGAGTAAACCGCGGATTTCAGTCGGATAAAAGTCGTCGCCACCGAAGAGAACGATTGATTCCCCGCTTCAAAACCTCGCGGTCTAAATTTTCGTCCCACGAAATGGTTACCCGCAGTGACGAACGCGACAATCGTGAATGACCAATCTTACCCTCCGTAGAAGCTGATACTACTCGAGGTCCACTCGGTCACATCGCCGTCCACATCAACAACCTCACCGTGATTCACAACGTTGCCAGATACGTCGACGGTAAATTCCTTGCAACTGCCGTGAGGCGACTCCCCAGTTTCTCCGGTTTTGCTGTTGACCCAAGGATCGAGCAGAAACGTGTCAATACTCAGGACGTTTCGTGATCCGCGTTGCTGGAGGCCAACTGTGTAGTGCGTGTATGGCCCAGGTTCCAAACTTGCGTCAATCCAAAGGGCAAGGCCGGGGTCAAATCCGGCGAGGTTCAACACGGCGACCAAGCTTGGCTCGGGCAAGCGTCCGGAGATGGCGAACTGAAAAGACATCATCATTGTAATCCGGAGATTGGACGGACTCGAATTCGCATCGTTCGGGCAACGCGTTGAACGAACGGGTCGAGAGACAAATGGACCAACCGAAAATCGCTCACACCCGGGTCCGGCACACGCCATGGTTACTCATTAACAATCACCGGACCGCTACAAAGTTCAAAAGCCATCGGTCGGAATGGATTGTCTTTCGCACCACGCGACCAATCGCTCTGTCGAGTCGGGCGTAAGCTGCATGTCAAACCCGAGGCCATGCCATCGAATCGCCTCTCTGTGCTGAAGCGAAGCTGTAGCGACTCTCTTTCCATTCTGGAACCACTCAACGCGAGGGAATCCTTCACAGGCACAGCTACCTCTTGACCAGGATCGCCTAAACGAGAATGCAGAAGAGAGATTGTCAATCAGTTCGGGGTCTGTAATTTCGGCAAGCGTGTCGCCAATTCTTAATGTCTCAGTCGGACGAAAGAATCCGTCGGCAGTGAAAACCACTCGGTCAGCACTTGCGATCGCAGAAAGAAAATCTCGTCCAGGTCGATGAACATACGAGTCCGCGAGAAACACAGCAGTTGCGACAACGGTTACCACCGCTGTCAACATTCGAAATCGTTTCATGCTTTTCAGTCGAACAACTTGTTGATCAGCAATCAAAGAGATGAAATCAGGTCTTGGTACGACACCTGTTCGCACCGGTTGATCTGGACTTCGTCCACTTGGGTGACTTGTTCTCACCGCTCACATTTGGCTTGGGTGGACACAAGCAGGTCGGCAGGAGCCTTTCGGCATTTGAACTGTTATGACAAACGCTATTGTTCCCACGTACAACCGGAGCGAACGCCCAAACGGCTCACATGATTCTGCCCAGTCACTCCTGCCTACCTGCCTAGTGAATCCGCGAGAAATCCCCGCCTGATTTGATTGCTTGCGTTTGGTTCTTGTGAACGTCGAAGCGGTGAGTTCTGCCCAGGACGTTCTTCGGCGACCTGGAATTGAAACGAAATCCTTCGACGATCAATCGCTCGATGCTTGAAGCGGTCGCGATCGGTTCAAGCGACCGTTGCTGAGGAGCCCTAACGCCCCCGCTATTCTTGGGGATCAACCACCCCGTTGCAAGCATTTCCCGATGCGCGGGCAAAACGACGCTTTGCGAGCCTCGGTTTCCATGGCGTGCATCTGGTTTCAGTCGCTTTGTGAATCGCCGGAAGAACGGTTGGGCAGAATCACGATTCACTTCTGAGCAAGTGACTGCGTTTTCGCTTTCACGTGGACAAGCAGAAGTTCCACAAGGAAGCGACTGAAGATTGGGGAGGCCTTGATTCGGTACCGCGAGATGGTTCCGGCTCAAGCCTCACGCACTGGCAAAGCAGGGCCAATCAAAGGACCCGAACCATGGAACTGGCTTCGCTCGATAGCACTGACGGACCTGTCGGATCACTGCCGACGGTGTAGGTGATTGGGCAGATCAGTGACTGGGCAGATCAGTGAGTGGCGGAGAAGCCCTACTTCATGCTGCGAGGACGCGAGCCCTGGGATCGGGATGATCAAGAGGGGAACCAATGATGGCTCGGACACCCATTGAAAAGTGAGCCCACGAACGAGCCCACTCAGGGTGATTCAGCATGACTCAGGCTGTGTCACGCTGTCCGCGTCCCCCGTAAAACACGTTATTTCCAGTGTTTCACGAGGCAAAGAGTGCCCCCGCTAGGGCTCGAACCTAGGACCCACGGATTAAGAGTTTCGGCGAAAAGCACCGGGAAACGCTGCAAAAACGCCACTTTCTGAGGATAATTAACGCGACCCAAAGCGTCAAAAACACTGAAAAAAACACGAAAAGCATCTTCGCGGGTGTCGCGACACCTGGGCCGATCTCACTTTCCGTTTGCGTGCCACTGGCCTACAAGCGACAATTCGGGACGCGACACGGCAAGGAAAGCTGGCGAAATTCTGGGAAAGTGCCGATCAAGAAAGTTACTAGCTCTCGCGTTTTGGGTCATCGCATAGCAGCCAATGGTCAAGATTACCTTCGACATCGATTCCATCGACATCGACACGCCAGCAAGGGACCTTCCGAGGTACACGATTGCTGTCGCGGCTGGATATCTGAACGTACCCAAGACAACGCTTTCATCGTGGTTCTTTGGAACGACCTACGGCAAGGGACTCGATAAATCAGATTTC
Organism: Rhodopirellula bahusiensis; assembly: GCF_002727185.1. Lineage (NCBI taxonomy): Bacteria > Pseudomonadati > Planctomycetota > Planctomycetia > Pirellulales > Pirellulaceae > Rhodopirellula > Rhodopirellula bahusiensis. The sequence goes on along the minus strand of NZ_NIZW01000008.1, from coordinate 266,719 downwards.
GCACCGGTGCTGATTCCTGCGAGTGAAGGTCCGAAATTATTGTCTTTCGACAACTTGGTGGAAGCCTATGTTCTCCGCATGTTTCGCACGATTGACAGAATCGCTCTGCGTCCTATCGGAGTCGCAATTGAGAACGCCAGGCAAAAACATGGCATACAAAAACCTTTGCTTCACGAGGACCTGTTCAGAGGCGGCAGAGAACTGTTCCTAGAGAGAGCAGGCGAAATCGTCGGACTGAGCGACCCTAGTCAGCAGTTGCTCCCTGGATGGGAATCGTACCTCACCCGTGTTCGATATCGAGACGAAGCCCTGGCAGCGATATTCCCGCTGACAAGACGTCCCGGCCAGGAATCGCCTTTAGTCGTTTCCATTTCTCCGGAGTTTTCGTTCGGAAGCTCAGTTGTTGATCGGACAAAAGTGAAGACTTCCGTAATCGCGGATCGATACCTTACAGGGGAAACCGTCCGAGAGCTTTCCAACGACTTCGCCTGCAAGACCAGCGAAATCGAAGAATCTATCCGCGCTGAATGGATGTTTGCGAATGCACAGCCCCGGCGAGCAGCCTGATAAGCACGCCCAGGGCCCACCGTTCTTTGTCGATAGGAACATGGGCAAGCACATTGCCCAGGCGATAATTGACGCTGGTTACGACGCTATCCACCACGACGATAAATTTGGCCCCACCACCCCAGACACGGAGTGGCTGAAGGAAGTTGGGAAGAACGGGTGGCTCGTCATCAGTCGAGACGAAAAGATCGGGAAAAACCCCAGTGAACTGATCGCGTTGATAGACGCACAAGTCCATGCGTTCTTTTTCATTCTTCAACAGCAGTCTTCACAGGTAGTGATCGATGCTGTAATCCGCTGCCTCCCACACATGTTGGAGATTGCGAAGCGGAAGTCTCCGCCGACGCTGGCGATCATCAACAAGCACGGAAAACTTGAGAGACTAGAGGGCTGGGATCGCCTTCGTGACCGCGTTCAAGAGCAGCAAGAAAAACGAAACCGAGGGCAGTGACAATTGCCGCATCCTTGCCGCTCAACCATCTCCCGCGGGCTGCGAGATGAAATAAGTCTCGTCAATCCGTGCTCCCCGCGACGATCGCCTTCGCTTCGTTGATAATCAATTCGCTGACCTGGTCTTCGTGAATGCCGGTGTACGTTCGCTGGAGGTCCTGCAGGATCCGTGAGCCATCGGCGTGAATCCATCGGTCTCGAATCTCACTGCCGATCCCGAAATGGAAGTCAGTCTGATCGCCGGCCAGCAGTTGTTTACGCTCCCGGTCGGTCATCCCGGCTGCCAGCAGTTCGGCAGCTTCGTGGATCGTGGCGGGAATCTGCTTGTCGTTAAAGATCATCGCTTTGACTTTTCTGGAATGAACGTCACGTCGATGCGACCGCCCGCAGCTCGGGCAAGTGCTGCCAAGTGGCCCAGGGACGGCTCCTTTGCCCCGCTCAACACGTTGCTGACATTGCCTTTCGACATCCCGGCCCGATCGGCAATCTCGGCGTGAGTACCTGCCAGGCGAGGCCGGATCGTTTCCAGCACTGCTGGCAGATCGATTCCATACGCGGCCCTGTCAATTCGCTTTCCGGATGTTGGTTTGGTCGGTTTCGCCGTCGTAGCTGATTTCTTCTTGGCCATCGTGGCGGGCTCCTGGTTGGCGGTTCGGTGTGGAAACGAAAAAAGACCCGGCGATGAACCGGGGCGGGGGAGTTGAGGCTTTTGGCTAAGCCTTCGCTTCTGCGTTCAGCCTGGCGACCGTTGCCGCGTCCGCGATGCCGAACCAGATCGCTTTCGATTCAGGCGACCAGATTTTGACGCTGACCGGGCCTTTGAAGTCGCGTTCCGTGTACGACTTGCAGAGGCCGTTGATGACCGTGATCGAATCGAAACAAACCGCTTTGCCGGTCATTCCGCACGGCGTGCCCATGCAATCGACCGGGCGACCGTTCGCGGGGTGGGCGGTCAGCTCGACGCCATCGCGGAAGAAATAAGCACGGGGGCGAGGGATTGCGTTGGACATGGAAGACTCCGACGAAGAAAAAAGCGAAACACTCAAACAACATCGGTATTCTAGCCAGTTCACCCTTAGGGTGCAATACACCTTTAGGGTGTTTCTCGGGGTTTCTTTTCAGAACGGCCCGGCTTCTTCATCTTCGGTCGCTTCGGTGGTCGCAATCGCGTAGGCGGCACGAATCGAACCAGCAGGATCGGCGAGGTCGGCGGATGGTTTGACTAGATAGCCCAGCAGCGTCCCACGGTCAGTGTGATTTGATTCGATCGACTCGGAGGCGACCACTTGACCGAATTGGCTGGCAACGGCTTCCAGGATGAGCGTAGATGCTTCATCGCGGGCGTCGGCAATCAAGATGAAGTCGGACAGTTCAATGACATGCCACGGGACGTCTGACGGGACTGTGTCGACAACGTGAAGGCAATCGCGGCAAAGGGTGTTTGGGTTGGCGTTCATGGCAGGATGGTACACCGGACGAAGTGATCGAAACTACCGGTGCTGTTGATGCTGACTGACTATCGAATGAACACGAAGCTGGAAGTCGGCCCGAATCGACTCAGTTATGATGCCGGACAGTGTGTTCCGAAAGGCATGGCGATTGGCGTATCTCTGCATTGCCAATTGACGATCGGTGTCGATTCGCTTTTGAACGTTTGCCGCTTCCGTGTTTCGGCGGGAATGTTCGCGAACAATCCCGTTTATATCGCGTTGGTTCATGGTCGGTGCTCGAAAGGCGTCGTCGGCTCGGACCAAAAGCGGACCAAGTCGACTGGCATTCTATCGGGCTGGATGATCATCCGGCGATCGCTTCGTTCATCCGCTCCATCACAACGCTGCGAACACTTGCCCCGTTCCATCGGTAGCGGCGATGGTCATCAGTTTGCACAGTGCCGACTTGATGCAGGAACTCCAAGTCTCGTTCAATGGTGCGTTCGCAAACAACACGCCCAAGTAGGTCGCAGCAATCGCGGTAAAGATCGCCGGCCGTCGCTCCGCGTCGAAGGGGAGCGAGCAATTCAGCCAAGAGAAGCAGTCGCTCGAACTGGGCATACCGACCGCGAACGTTTTCGGGCTTGCGTGCCGGCTCACTGGCAGGCGACTGAACGACCGTCTTCGTGACTGTCTTGGTTTTCGTGACGATCACTTCGCGTTGCCCAACCGGTTCGTGCCGTTTCGCTTGCCGCGGTCGGTAGTGTTCCTCCCAGATGCGGAAGGCTTCGTCACGGTCGCGAGATAGCTCGACTTGACGATAGCGACCATCGGAAAGCTTGGCGTTAAAATACCAGGAACCGCGGGACTTTCGGTAGAAAGGCTTTCTCATTGAACCGCCTCCCGAACCTCGGCGTGAGCAACGAGCCGAACGTCCGGATTGGTTTCGCCGAGCTCAAGCTTGAAGCTGCTCGGCAAGTTGGGAAGTTGGATCCGAATCGGAAGGCACTCCCACTCGATCGAGTCTTCGCCACAATCACTCACGTAGCATTCCGCTTCGTCTTCTGGGATGACAGTCATCCAGTGCGTTCCCTGCTTGGATTTCGTGGCCAAAACAGCAACCAAGTCGACGCATCGATTGACGATCAGTCCGCCCGGCGAAGCCACTCTCCTCAAATCATCCGATGAGTAGTCAGGCAAAGCCGCGGCGATGGTGTCGTTCTGGGTTTGGTCGCGCGGTTCGTAGTAGGTGCCGTGTTGGCTTTCATCATCCCAGTCATTGGTGTAAATCAAGTACGGCGTGGCAAGAATCGGGCAGTCGTCGGCGGCAAGAATTCGCTTCGCAACGTCCCGGGCTTCGAGGCGGTCGAAGAACCCCATGAACATCGGCTTCGTGTCGCCATTCGCAATTTTCCAGACGGCCCACTGGTCGGGATGAAACGTTGGAAATTCGAGCGTGACCGGTCCAACACCGGGCCCGACCATCAGCGAGACGCTCTCCTCGGCTTCGTCCATGTGATACAGCTCCCGCCAAGCGTCTGACGCCGAATACAGATTGACGTCGCCTCCGTACATGTCTGGCTGACCATCGTCATTGACTCGACCGGCAACGTTCGGTTTCGCCGTACCGTCGCCGCTCTGAATGTCGGATTCATAGACCCTGAACAAACTCGAATCGCGATCAAGACGCAGCAAAGGCCACGTCCAGGGATCGGTTCCGTAAACTCGCTCTGTGGACTTCGCTTCTTTGGATGCCGTTGACATAAAAAGTCAACCTTTCCGCTTCCCCCGTGCAAAGGGTCGGCGCATGACAAAGCCCAATCACCGGCTAAGAAACGTGGGAATTACACCACGCAGGACTTTTCGTTGCTCCCCGCCTTTGCGGATCGATGCTTCGATTGTCCACCAATGATTGGGCTTTGGCATTCTGTCTCGTTGAGATTGTAATTCATGGCGTTGTCACCCGTGGTCAGAGAAAACCACCGGTCAAGTTGTGCAAGTTTCTTACTCCTGCACAACAGCCAAACGACCCAGCCAAAATGAGGTTTTTCAATCCGCCCGTCAAGCCTGAAACGAATTTTACCAAGCACGAATTTCCGATTTCATCTTCTCACCATGTGTAATTCTGCCGTCATTTCGAGTCAGCCGGCAACACCGATTTTGATCCAACACAGACCGCCACCTCTCGCACCAAACGTTCATGATCCTGATAGATGTGTGAATAGTGGCGTTCGATCATTTGGATGCTTGTTCCTGCAAGAACAGCCACCGTGGCAACATCAACGCCACGCTGCAGCGACTCGGTAATGAACGTGTGGCGGTAGGTGTACGCGATCAAGCCCGGGGGAATCTTCAATTGTTCCGTCAATCGCTTGATCCGGCATCCAATCGCGTTGACAGTCAGAGGGCCACGTCGCCCTTGAAACAGCGGCCCTTTTGATCGCCCCGCCTTCAAGATCATTGTGACGGTTCGCAGGCACGGAGACAGATAGACTAATTTTGGTTTCAGGGTGTGCCGGTATCGTTTGTGTTTGGGCAATTCCCATCGCGAATAATCTTCCTTGACGTATTCGACTCTCGCGTTGGCGATATCTTGCGGTCTGCCGCCAGAATGCTTCATTGCAACCAAGACCAGTTGAAACTGCTTGTCGGAAGGGCACGCGTAGCCTCCATGTCGCACGCGCAGGATCATGCGTGAGTGAGTTTCCGCATCAATCAATCTGGAACGTCGGTTTGCAGAAGGCTTCTCGATGCCAGCCAAAGGATTATCTGTGATCCGCCGTTCTTTGAATGCCCATGAGTAGAGACGCTTGATTGCTGTGATCGCACCTCGCTGAGCGGAGTTGCCCCACGTCGACTCCGCATCCAGCCAATCACTGACGTGTCGAGGTTCGATGTTTAGCGACAGCGATTTGCCGTAGTAAGTGGAGAAACGATTGATATACCAGCGGTAATCCTCAACCGTTTTTTCACTGATGTCTCCATTTCGCACCTTTCTTTCGCAGGACCTGAAGAATGCTAAAGCGAGCTCATTGAAGGTGGGGTTCTTTGCCTCGCCACGCTGGAACGCCGCCTCCATTTCGTGCCATTTCTGAAACGCCGCCAACTTGTTCGCTCCAAGTGAAATCTGTTTTCTGCCGCGGGTGACATACCACTCTCCACGGCTTTTTCGAAACCAAGGCATTCCCATTTTTATCTCCCTGCGTGAGAACTGGCCCTCCGTTTTTTTGTGCACGCTGAATCAGTTTTCCAACAGAAAAGCCTCGTTTCGCATTGATCTACGGAATTGCCAGCCATTTGGCACCGGATCAGATGGTTGCGAAAGCTTTGCGGCCTCGACCGACCATCTCCGCACTTACGGAAAGAATTTTGCGATGAGATAGCAAGCGGCGGTTGTCGTGACTAACGTGCGCCGCAATCACTCAAACGCGTCACTGGAATTGAACATGGAAACGATCAGCGGTTGGCTTCTTCGTCATCACGACAAAATAGAGCACGGACCTTTCAGCTTGGCTGTCTTGGTTGAAGCCGCATCGCGTGGCGACATTGTTTTTGATTCGGAAGTGAAGCACGACAAGCACACTGAGGGACAATGGATTCTGGCCAAGCGTGTGCGGCAAATTCGGGAAGTGATGCCAGCCAGTGAGCCGCCGCCAACCAGCGAACCGGAGCCAGAAGAGCCGATCATTGATCGAGAAACGAAGCCAGACTTCCAGTTGAAAATCGAACCTGGCAGGCCGGGCGGGAAGCGAATCAAACTGGCGATTCCACGTGATCCATTGAGTGCATTCATCACGATTTTCGACTTCCGGTTCAATAGCTTTGCAACGCCCTGGATCATCCGATTCATCTACGGGATCGGAACGGTGACGATCGTTCTAGCAACAATTGTTTTCTGGGGTGGAGCGTTCATTGGCAGTGCGATCGAACTAATGAAATTTGCGATCGGTGGCGTTGCCGCCACCGACGTTTTGCCAAAACCCTATCTTGCGTCAGCGTCGATCGGCCAATCGCTTTCGTTCGTTGAAAATGGTGGCGGGGGCTACGTGGGTGCATCTATGCCTGGCAATGCTTTTGGAATTATTTTGACCATCATCATTGTGAACCTCTTTTTCGTGATTCCGCTTTTGATCCTACGAGTCGCCTGCGAGTTCATGATCGTTGCGTTCCGAGTTGCAGAAGACGTGAGTGATTCCAAAACGTTGCTCAGGGAACTCTTTGACCGCGATGCATAGAAATCATTCAGTGATTCAGAATTTCCTCGTAAAGAATGGCGGAACATCGGAGCGGCCATCAAACTTTCCGTCTCGGATGTCATCTAGGAACTTTTGAGCTGGCGTAGCGTTCGGATTCACTTTCGGCTCGTCCTTCTTGCCTGTCATCCATTCGGCGATTGGCTTGCCGGAGAATAGATCCAGGCCAGACTTGGCGATGTCATTCAGTCCAGAGAAGAGCGTCGACGAGAATGAAACGGCCTGCGACAAGATGTTGAGGTTTCTGGATAATCCCGTCATTGCATCTCCAAATTCGGCCATGGTGGAAGTGACTTCTGTTCCAGCAGTTCCAAAATCAGCCTTCATTGAATCGATCGGAGTTGTGAACTTCGCACGCATCGTTTCGTATTCAGAATCCGCTTCGATGGCGTTCGCGACTTGATCTTGCAAAGCTTCCCCACGACGAAGGTTTCGGCGAACCTCATCCAGTTCGTGACGAACGAAGGCACCGGCAATCACGGGGTTCAGTTCTTCAAGATGTTTGTTGTTGCTGATGGTCGATTTGTTCGCCGCAATGACGACACCAACTGCCTTGACGGCTCCCAGCAATGCGACTCCAAACGCTCCCGTGGCCAGGACAACGTCTTCCAGCGTGTCGAGGTAGCTGTCTTGCAATTCCTGCAACTTCCGTTGATCTTCGATTCGACGTTTGGTCTCACGCGGATCCCGATCAGGATCGCCCGGGTCGGTGATACTTGGTGAAATTGGTGGCACGTCTCCCCCGCCTGATCCGCCTGCAGTATCGCCGGCCGTAGTCCGGTTTGCCATCGATGATCCTTCGGCAATGTCGTCCACACGTTGAGCATCCACGATGCCATCAAGTCGGTTCGCTGCTTTCCCAGCTGGTTGTCGTTTCATCGCCCGGGTCGCTTGGTTGACCGACCTGGTTGCACGCGGTGCCTTGAAAACCTTTGCCAAGTCGCCGACGAACGGAATCATCGAAACCGCACTGATCGCGGCATTCTGTAAATGTTCGCCACGGCGGTTTGGATCGGTGACCGCGCGACCAATACTGATTGCCGTGTTTAAACCGTCGCTGATCGGTGTTGGATCAGCGATTCCGATGCCATCCAAGGCGAGCTGCCCCAAATCGACGGCATTGCTGACCGAGCTCGTGTCGGTAGCGTTTGGATCAAGATCTCCTGGTTGCTGACCGCGTGATTCAGGCCGTGTTTCAACCGGCGGCATGGCGTCTTGCTGGCGTTTCATTGCCTCCATCGCCTCGGCAACCTTTAAAACGTCCGTCTTGCCCGTTTCACCGCTGAATCCGCCGTGATGCTCAACGAACGTCCTGGCGGCGTCGGCACCGCTTGATGATCGCTGTCGCAGCTGAGCCAGCGATGGTGACCGTCCCTTTGGGATGTCTTGTGGCTTGCCGAGTTTGGCAACGTCCAGGAAGTCGTTGATTGAATCGCCCATCCAAGGCTTGACGTCGAAGTCATGCTCGTTTGATGATTGAACTCTGTCGTCGCGACCATTCTCCCGCCGTCGCGGTGCCCGCTGGCTGCTCGGCTTCTTTTCAGACTCGTGAAACGCCGCACTCTGAAACGTTCGCTTCATGCTCGATGCTTTGAAGACTTTCGCGAAGTCTCCAACCACCGGTGCGGTCGAGATGAAACTGACAGCAGCGTTTCGCAGATGTTCTTTCCGCCGTCGCGGGTCCATCGCCGCACGTGCCAAGCTCACCATCGCGTTGGCGCTGTCGGTGATTGCGGTCTGATCGACGATTCCCAGAGCATCAGCACCGATCTGGAGCATGTCCACCGTTGTTTCTGACCGCGATGGATGTTCCGTGTTCATATCCCCCGGCGTGCCATCCATCACAGATCGGGCTTGTTCTTGGGCAACAGATTTCGAAGCTTTTGCCACCTCAGCTTCGAGGTCGATCGGCTCGCCACTGTCAGGATGTTGCTGCTGGTTGTGGATTGAATCAAACCGTCGAAGCAATTCAGGGTCGTGTTCCACCTCGCCACGTCGTGCGTTCAACAAGCGATGGTCTTGAGTTGCCAGTGTCACGAACGATTCTGGATCAATTTTCACAGGATCGGCGTTGGTTCCATCGTTCGATGGCTGTTGGACATCGACGGAAGCGGCCTCAACGACGCGTGCAGCTTGTTCTGTTGGCGTTTGAGCCATTGGGGCTGGTTGCTGTCTCGGTTCGCCAGCCAACGATTCAGGCTTCGTCGCACTCTCGGCCCAGTCATGCAACTGTTGGCGAACCAATGACCTCCATTCTTTAACCGTAAACTGCGATGGGATCTGATCACGGCGAAAGTCACGCATCTCCAGTAACTCAGCCTGCGTGCGACCACCGTGTTGTTGGTGATAGAACGCTGGCAGTGCCCGGCGATGTTTCTCAATCGCTGCCTCTTCGCTGGGAACCTCAGCGGGTGGAATCGCCGCGATGTCAGAATCCGATAGCCGCTCAATCCGCGTTTCATTCAGTGCACGTCGTTGTAGCGTCCGTTCGTATCGACTCGGTCGGGAAAGCCGGGAAACCTTGCTTGTGAGGGAACGAAGCTGCGAACGCCTTGGCAACTGACGACGAATCGAAGCAACGGCTTTTCGTGTCGTTCGGCTCGATTGGTTCAGCCCCGCATCGCTGGCCGCTTGCCGTTCCAGCTTCGCAATAGCTGCTTTGCGATCGTCATTGCTTTCGCCAAGCGTGTCGTCGTTTGTGTTGTCGATCATCGCTGCTGCTGTTTGGTCTGAAGGGTGCGAATCCAAGAATCAAAGCGGTGGGCAAGCTGGACGCAATCCAGTCGAGTCATCCCACGTCCACGCTCATTGATGAACGAAACATCAAACGCGAATCGAACGATTTCAGAGAGTGTCAGGATGGACTGAGAGTCTCCGTTGATGGCTTGATCGATCATCGCCGGTCGATACTGGTGGACCGATTGATAGCGTTCGATGACTTCCAGCGGATCGATCGAACGGCTGCGAAACCCGTCGTAAAACTGAAAACGAACATGCTGGTTGGCCATGATCACGCTCCCGCCCGGGCATGAGCCGAAGCGATGGCGGCGATATGTTGTTCGTAATCGGCAACGGCTTCGTCGGGCGAGTCGCGAGTGGCAGTGAACCAGCCACGTGGCAGCTCCGCATGGGCAGCCCGGGCCCCAAGGCGTTGCGTGTCGGCTTGCCGGATCTGTGATTCAGCACGAGCGAAGTAGAGAGCGGTGAATCGCTCAGGATCAAGCGAGCCAACATCGCAGCCATGTATTGCAGCCAAGCGACAGAAAGCATCGTGCCTATCACGAAGAACGGTCTTCCAAATGTCGAAGGCGAACAAAAGCCGAACGCAGTCAGCTTTCGGAAGATCGTCGGCACCAAAGGAGGATCTCGCCGCATCGACACAAACGTTGATCGCCTCCAGGTCGCCGGTTCGGGCTTCGGCCAAGTGTCGGTGCAAGTACTCCGGATGCGACTTCAGTAGCAGGTGAACCATCACCGGATCGGCATAGGTCCATCGCTTGCCATTGTGGAAACGAAAGATGCGACGATCACCGGACCAGCGTTTGAACAATTGAATGATTGCACGAATCATGGGAATGTCTCTCGTATGAATGATGGGCTTCGAATTATGGCGATGGGGTTGGTGGAGGCGACGGAACGACATTAAACCGCCATTCAACCAAGTCATCCCGGAACAGATCCGTGCCGCTGATCGATCGCGGATCGTTCGGTGTGAAATCGATTGGGCTGACCGGAATCCGGAACAATTCTGAATTGGCGGGAGCACGATCAAGGGCATAGACGTATTCGGCGGCGATCGTGTATTCCCTGGTGCTTCCATCTGGGCCAAGTGTTGGGTTCGCGAATCCGATCTTCCAGTCCATCAAATATTCCGTCGCACCATTCATGTCGAGCATCGTGTCTTTTGGAGATGGAAACTGCGGGGGTTTGCCGACCCTCGTTGCTTCGATCCAGAACAGTCTTTTGCAAGTGTTCTCATGTAACTTGATGATCTTCGAAGTTGGGCCGTTATGCGGGAGTTCCGCGTACTCGGGACTGCGAACTGCGGCCAACGGCAAGGCTGCACGCCCGGTGCTGATCTGATACTCGCTTTTCAGCTTCCAATAGGTGTAGGGACATCCGGCGAACTGCTCGGGCGAAATGATCTTTTTGTCCTGTTCGGGGAACAGCTGGTCAGACGAAACGTGCCGAATGTCTCGGTCGAGCTTGTTCTTGCTGCGGGACACACTGCCAGGTCGCGGAACGTCATCTTCTTCGCTCGGCGTGGGATAAGTCGGTGAGCCGGTTTCATCTGTAAGATCGCGGGCTTCGTATTCGCCACCAGGGTTGGGTAGGTCCTCTCCTTCGATCCGCATCGTCGGTGAATGCCAGACGCTGCAAGGATCTTGCAGATAACAGGAAAACAATCCCGCTGGCGTTTCGGAATCATACGGCAACGGAGCCGGCCAACGATCGGGATAGTAGCCATCGATGGACTGAGCGTCTTCGTCGCCGTCTGAGTTCTCTTCGTCATCACCGCTATTCAACGGCTTGCTAATTTGTCCTAGCCGCAAGTTGAAATAGGTCGCGTCAAGGCCGACATGTTGAACTGTAACGCGAAGAGTTACCATCGGTTGATCAAGTGATTCGATGACCGCCATGTCGAGAAGCTTTACCGAATAGTCTTGGCTGGTGTCAGCGGGATCCTTCTGCAAGTTTTTCATTCTGGAGTTGAGCACTCGCCCTGCCGCACCGATCAAATCTATTTTGTCGACCGAAGGTGGACCGATTAGAGTCACGTCGAGATGCGAGATCTGATATATGCCCATCTTGGACGCCGTCTCCGTGTAGGTCCCGTTCCAGTCGACGGCTGGTGCAGGTGGAGCGGCGTGACGTTCTCGATCGCTGATCCGATACTTGAGCACCAAGCCGGACGGATCGTCAGCAAACGTTTGCTCGGTTCGCTGATAGCCATCTAAAAGAGGCGGAACCACTAAGAAGCGTTGTAGGTGCGGCAGGGTTTCTTTCGTGGCAACTCGCAACGTCCCTTGGATCGTCTTGGTTGTCACAAAGTTGGCATCTTTTGTTTCAGTGAGATACCACCGGTTTGAAAAGATGTTCTTTGATGGCGGGATTCGGAAACCATCTTCCGCTTCATTCTCGCCTTTGGTGTCTTCGTCGTCATCGCGAGCTTCGATCCACGGTTCAGTCGGCGGATAAGGGTCACCAGCTCTATCGGGGTCGCAGTAGTGCCGGCAAACTTCAATCTCAAATTCAACGCGTATCGATCGACCGCCAAAGATTGCAGTGCAATTGATGTCTTTGGGCTTGGGGCCATTGTCGGAGTCAACCACTTGGTCAGCCGGAAACGGCGTGTTGAACGGTCCGTACCTCTCCGTGCTGTAGTCACTGACATGAGAGAAATCGAGCGGATTTGGTTGCAGCTGGCGAACGGTCTTCTCAGCATCGACGCGGCTTCTATCATCGACCGAGCTTTCCGAGTACTCATAGGAGTAGGGCTCGCCAGTTGCAATGATCAGCGGTTGATCGATCGCACCGGAATCCCCGTTTTCTGTAATGGGATTCGACTCAGTTAAAAACCAGAAGTCTTTCCGCGGCTGCGACAGTCTCGCCTGAATGTCATGCAATCGCTGACCGACCGTTGACCCTCTCGGCGTCTGGATCCCGAAGCCGCCATCATCGGGATAGCGGACCGCAACCAGGGTAGATCCGACTCGGATGCGAAATCGTGAAAACAGAAGATCAGTCTTCGATTCGTCGTATTGGAGGTCTTGTTCGAATCGAAGTGTTTCGCAGTTCTTCAGGACAACATTATTGTAGACGAGGGTAGTCATTCGCTTTAATTTCCTTTGAGTCGTTTCATTAGTTCGGCACTCGGTGCCGACAGTGCCCGAAGGTACTGTTCGCTCTCGTTCGTCGTTCGCATGACGAATGATCCTTCCCGCACCATCACGAAGCGAAGGATTGGGATTGTGGTGTCTACCCGCATCGGTTCAATGCTCGTGAACCTTCCGTCGTCGCCGATCAAAACCATCCAGAAGCAGCCATCAGGAAGCAGTTCGTTCAGTCGGCCATCGTCATAGGCGTCAACCAGCAATTGCGGTTCGCTCGCATCTATATCAAACCGCCGCTCAACGGCGAGTGTCATGTCTCCAAACATCTGGTTCCTTCTGGCTGTGGTTTGCGGTGTCGGGTTGTTGACTGAGTGCCGGAGCGGACTACCAGTCGGCTTGCATCGTTGAAAGCTGGCTCGGTTCGGAAGCCGATGAACCGCCAAGTCGTCGAGCCGGTGCTGCTTCCGACGACTCGCGAGTGGGGTCGTTCTTAAGCCTCGCATTGGGATCACGCATAATCCGAAGCGACGAAGCGATTGATAGATTGCGTCTCTTCCTGCGGGATTCGATCGATGCCTGCCGTCGCTTCCATGCTGTCTCGAACGTACGGGCTCCCATCCAATGCACTGAAATGAATTCAGGACCGTCTTGTCGATCGAAGGTGTCGACTAAAACTGCGAGAGTCTCTAAGCAAACCACCCCGCTCGGGCGGAGATAATTCAGCCTCTGGGCAATCTGCCTGAAGGACAATCCTTCAAGAATCAGGTCTCCGATCATTGGTAAAGTGAAGGTCGGAGACTCACCTGCCAACAGCCGGCGAAGATCGCGTTCGAATTTTTCGACACGATGGTTTTCTGGCGGGCAATCTCCGAGTTCACTTGGCGGAATCTCTGTTTCCCAAAGGTTTTTCCGGTCTTCTTCCCATCGCTCACAAGCCAACACAATGCCTTCCACTCCCAAAACGATCGCAGATGCATCGTCGTCGACGTCTGTGGTCAATAAGCGGTCGCGAGCGTTGTCGATGGCACACCAGAACTTTTTTGACGACTCGGTAATAGGCAAGTCTTGGTTGTCGGCAAATTCACTTTCCCTTCGGAATTCATCAAACGCACTCAATACCCGCGAAGATGTCACTTCGGCGGTCTCAAGGGTGACTCGATTCTGCGGGAGGTTCGCCTCGGCAATGCGAGCTTGCTCCGCGGCTTTTTGCAATTCGGCATCGGCGTCGATCCTCGCTTGGCGGGCGGCGTCGATGGCTTGCTTCTTCGCGGCTGCTTCAGCGTTCAGCCGATCAAGTTCGGCCTGGCTACCGGTGACCTGCTGTTCGGTTGCTTCACGGCGTCGCCGGGCTTCTTCCAGGACGGCGTTCGCATCCTCGACGTCACGCTGGGCCTTCGCTTTCATCTGATCAATGTCGTTCGTTCGGATCGTGGTTGTCATTTTTCGTTCCCTTCGTTGGTGGTGGAATCGGCATCAGAAAATGGAAGTGGTTTCAGTCGTTTCTTGCGTTTCGGTTTCGGTAGGTCGCCTTCTCGCTGCCCAAGCTCCTCGTTCCAGCGTTTCAGCTGAGCGAGTTGGCCATCGGTGTCGCATCCAGCCAGCGGTCCACGGCGCCGGCGAGTCGATGCCGGAAGCGAATCGCGGTAGGCCTTGAGCTCTGCCAACGTCGCTGGTGGCTGATCGGGGACGGGAGGGAAAGAAGCTTTCGGCTTCGAAGTTTTGGTTCCCGTTGTCTTTGGTTTTTGCTTTCTCATTTGGCTTGCTCCTGTGCTTCTTGAATTTCACGACCACGCCTCAAGCTTTCGTGCAGACGATTGGCGAAAGCTTCACGTTGGACGGCATCACGTTCGGTTCGTTCGCGACGTTCAGTTCGCGTGATGACTCCCAACGCGATCAGGTCTTTTCGCAGCGTCCACCGGCTGATCCCCAATTCGCTCGCCAGCCTTTTTCGAGCTCCGTACGAAAACTCGTCAACAGTTTTCAAAACTTCGGCCAAGCGACAGCGGCGATAGTCTCGCTCGATACGGCGGCGATGGTTGTGAGCACGCCTGCCACCGACAAAACGACGTCGCTGATCCGGCGACATTTTTGAAAACGGGGTTTGCTTTCGACTCATGCTTGGCTTCCCCCGCGAGAGGTGCAAGCAGACAGATTCGCTATCCCGGCCTCGGCATAGAGGTTGAGCTTTGGAGGTTGATCGAGAGTCCAGCCACCCCGTTGGCCAATCCGTTTCACAAAATTCCGTTCTGAAAGCTCTTTCAAAACTTTCCTGACGTAGCGGTCAGAGGATCCAACCGCCGATGCGATCGTGGACGAGCTAACGGAACCATTTCCTACAATATATATAGTAGGAGTTTGTTCCGATGACGCTCCTGTAGGGGATGGTTCCGATAGCGTTTCGCCTCGAACGACGCTGGAAACCTGTTTTCGAAGGAGGTGAAACTTCAGACTCTCGAGAATTTCTCTCTGAGATTCAGTCAGTGGCGAAAATTTTGATTCCAGAATTGGGAGTCCCATGTCTTCGGTGGTCAGAACCACTACTGGGATTCCCGTTTCAGTTACCGATCGACCTCGACCAGCCGATTGAAGGATTTCAGACCGAACGATTTGGCAGTGAGCCCGATGCCAATCGTGGTCTCGGTAGGCCAGCGTCGTAACGGTGATCCGATTCCCTCGCGTTGTGCGGCCTGACCAATAGTCTTTCCCCCACCGAACTTCCTCATCTGATTTTGCCATTGCAGCCGGGAGTCCAAGTTTTAGTAGCCGATCCCGGATGACATGCGGTGGAACACGCGGCGTCCCCAGAACCAGCATGCAATCACATTCAGAAAGCCATTCGTTCGAGCCACGGGATTCACCCCCACGAAAATGGCTCGCTTGAATGACCCCGGCGACCTCTTTCACGGCAGAGATGTGCTCTCGATGGCAGATGACACCGATTCGTTGATAGGGCAAACTCTCGAGCATGCCGGTAACAATGGCAGCAACGTTCTTTGGAGATGTGCCTTTTGTGATGTCGACGGGAACTTGCAGCGACGGGTGCTTCGCTTCGAGGCTGCCGACTGGCGTGCGATCTCGGACTTGCAGCCCACCAAGCAGCGATTCGACCTCCGATCTGTCAGCTGTCGCGTCAGCGAACCAGATAGCAACGTCGCTTGGGATTTTGGTTTGGCGGACGGCACAAATCGAAGTTCTCGTTTTTCGATCACCTCCCCGTTGGAAAACTTCGTCGACACGCACAACTAGTTCACATATCTCGCCGCTTGCCAACGCTTTGACAAGTCGCATTGAATCAGCATCAGGCCAAACGTCAATGCTGTTCATTGCGTCCCACAGTCTCGCATCACAGTTCCAGGGAGGCCCTGTGAAAACCGGAATGTCGATCACCGCGGTTTTGTCCGCCTTGAGCGACTTTGCAAGATCTTCCGAAATCTCTCTCATCCGAACGTAGAAGTACTCTTCGCTAAGATCCGGATTGTTCGTTTGGTAGTTGTTCTTGCAATCGTTGATGGCAGCCTCGGCCACCATCGTTACTTGCTTGAGTCCGCTTGAGATTTGAATCCCAGGACGAAGAAACTCGGAACATTCTTCGTGGACACTGATGTACTCCCGGCCCTCGGAAAGCTGGTCAAAAGACATTGCTCCGCGAGCGTGGGTGCAGATTTTGTGGCGGGCTTTCTCCGCCAGCGTGAGCAAGTCTTGGTATTCGCATCCTTCAGCATGAGGGCATTTCGGGCAAATTGACTGTGATGGAGACAGCCCACTTGCCATCGCTTTCTTAGCCAAATCGAAGTTCTCGCAGGTTGCTTTAGACAACTTGGGGTACGCGACAGCGGGTATGCCGACTGACTCGCAAGTTCCTTGGAACTCAGAGCAGTTCTTGTGGCTTGGCAGCACGACCAGGCTTGTCGAAACCGCGTCCATCGCGTGCGTGTCTGCATGAGACTTTCCTGCCCCCGTGGGAGACCGACAGAGATTCACTTCCTTTTTTCGGATCGAGTCGATTCGTGCGACCGCTAGATCATTTCGCCAGTCGTCGAGTGAACGAGCCGCTTCCTTCCGGAAGACTTGTCCCCGAATCAAATTTCGGAGTGCCTTCTCTCCATGCAACACGAGGTAGTCATCGACGGCCATTTTCGACAAACCGCCTCCATCTTTCCTTGGACCTGGCGGGATCTCGATGATTGTGACACGAGCACCATGTGATTCAAGAACTCTCGCAAGTTCTGCTGCTGCGTGATTGACATCGGGGTTCCGGTCTTCATCGAAGTCAAATCCGATCCATACTTCCCGCTCAAACCACAAGATCGAACTCAGGTCATCAATGAGAAGTCGTTTCCCAATCGCTTTCCCTCTCGAGTCCTTCTTTCGCTTCTTGGTCCAACCCCAGACCCCGGACGTTGACAATGCAGGCAAGCCAGACTGCGTGGCAGCTAAAGCTTTTTTTTCGCCCTCAATGATCCCGATCATCTCCCCGGGCGTCTCAATCGCCGAAAGGCAACCAAACGGAAAGTAGGCCCGGTGTGATTCTCCAGCGGGCTGTTCGTACTTGTTTGTTTTGCCCCTTTTGTTCTTTCGCGGGGTGTCGGGCTTCAATCGCGTGAAGCCGTTCAGTTTTTTTGTCGCGAGGTCGATGAACGGGAACGCGAGAGCTGGGCCAAGTCGATTGGCTGGAGCGGCCCAGTTGAGTTTCCTGCTGATTTCGGCGGGATCATCAATCGAATACAAACCCGCTTCGGTAATGGTTTGCACGGTAAGTCCCGAACGAACCAAATCATCCACGTGGTGTGACCGCAGGCCTTCGATCGTTGGAAGCGAATTAGTCGAGGGCAATCGCTGTTTCGGAGTTGGTCGTTTGGTCCTTGCCGTAGCCTTTCGGGACATAGTGAGCTCTATCCCCGTGGTGTTGAGCTTTCTCACTGCTATTGACCTCCCGCAACCGGACAAAGGTCGAGCAGATCAAGCTCATCGTTTCGGGTCTCTTCGCAAAATCCATGTTGGGCGAACAGTAGAGCTGTCGTCATGTGATGCAGGTCCAGTTGGTGCCGCATCGCCATTTCACGCGGGTCATCGCCGACATGGATCAGCCCACAGTAGTACCCATTTTGCGATGAATGCCGGTCGAGTCGAGTGATCCTGCCACGCATCAGCCCAAACGGAATGAACCTGCCAGTTCGATCTCGAATGAGTTTGATCACCGGTGTGACCTCGAATCCTGCGGCCAATGTCGAGTCGTGAACCGCCAACAGTCCGGTGCCGCGGATTCGTTTCGATCGCGGTTTTGATTTTTGCGTTCGATGTCGTGTGAATCGCGGAAGGTTGATTCGGGATCGGGTCTGCGTTGCTTGTTTCTGCGGTAGTGCTACCATGGGAGTGTCCTTCGTGTGATATCGAGTTGCCGGAGGGGTTAGTCTCTTGTTGGTCGGTGGCCAACCAAATTCAACGAGAAACTGAAACTGAACGTCGTCTGCCGCGTCTGCTGTAGGCGGCGTTTTTTCGCTTGCCAGCCGCCCACGAAAAAAGCCGACACCGGCACCGTGGAGGTGTGATGTCGGCTTCCGTTGGTCGGTCGGCCTGGGTGGTTGTTGGTCGCGCGGGTCAGAAAATCTGCGGCACCGATCGGTCAATCCGCTTTCTTCCGTTTCGCTGCAGTGACTGAAGCGGCTTTGAACTTTCAGCACTACCGCGAGCGGCTGGCGTTAAGAACGCGTTGAGGTCACGTTGGCGGACCTCCCATACATTTCGCTTGCCAGTGCCGGTGTTAATCGCTGGCAATCGCCCTGACTCACAAAGATTTCTCACCTTCGTGATTGACCAACCCGTCTGCCTGGCGACGTCGCCGGTACTCATGAGTGTGATGTTTGATTCGATATCGCGTGTCGGATGGTCCGCGGTGGCCTGCATGGCAATAGCCTCGAAAGACAAGAAAGCTTTAATTAACTACGTTTGTGATTGTTGGGGAGGCTCCGCTCACTAGTCAATCTTGAGTTCGCTTGACTCATGCTCAACTTTTAAAGTCGAGCATCGAAGGCATTGCAAATCATTCGGTTTTCTCTCCAAAAACTTCTTTGCTCATCTCGTGCTCAGCTTTGTTCGACTGTAGGCGTTCGAATTGCTCAATGCTGTTCAACATCCCAATCCAGCGATCCTGAATCTGCCTGCTCGGCCAAGTTTTGGGTATCGGATTGTTCTGGTACTTTCTCGGGAGTTGTTCCAGGTCTATTTGGCGAAGGTGTCGCTTGACGTCCTGCCAAGTTTCGCCACTCAATCGTAGCTCTCGGACTTTTTCGGCCAGCGGTCTTGGCCAATTGTCTTTCCTCCGCGTTGGCCATTCTTCCAGCAAATTTTGCGTTGAGTCGTCCACTTCTTTTGATTCTTGGCCGTACTGAACACCGCTCGGATCCACCTTCGCCAACCGAATGTCGCGTTGGACTTCGATCCGGCGAGACGCTTCCTTTTCAGTTATCCCATCCGCTAGCGAGCGACATTGAATTGTGAACTTCCTGAGCTCGCCAATGGCGAATAGAAAGTCTTTCGCGGCCATCCTGGCTTTTGACCAGTCAAGATCACCTTCTCTCGATTGTCGCACCAATATGAACGTGTCCACTGTCGCCTGAACTCCGACCTTGAACGATTCGTTCAAGTCGATTCGACCTTCACTTGATGACCAGATTTTGTGCTGGCGTTTCATCATTTTGGTCATCGAAGGCGAAAGCACTAAGTTCCGAAATTCAATAAAGTGAGACGCAAGAAGCTCCACTGAAACAGCGTCAGGTTCTGAACGCAGCGTCCAGACGATTTGACGAACTGTCTCAGTAATTCGCTCGCTCATTTCGATCTGGTCTTCGAATTCCCAACCATCTTTCATGATGCATACAACCATTCTCGAACATGATTAATAACGCGACGGATTCGATCATCGCCGATCGCCTGCGTGTATCGGTCGGTCATGTCGTTGGCGTGCGAACTGTGCCCCATCACCAAACGAGCGGCTTGAAAGTCTCCGGTCTCATTTGCGACAGTCTGAAACGTTCGGCGAAGGTCATAAAACGTCCCACGTTCAACGCCTGCATCGGTCCTTGCCTTCTTGAATGCCTGGCCAATCGCATCCATACGGCTGCTGCCATCACCGCGGACCCACGCACTGCCTTGTCGCGTCAGGAAAACCAAGTTGGTGTTCGATGAACCAGCCGGCCCGGGTCGCTTGGCGAGATAAGTTGCAATCGCATCGCGGGTTTCCGGCCACAAGCAGAAACGGCGGTCGGCTTCCGTTTTGTTTCGCGGATAGTCGATCCATACGTCGCCGGTCATCTCCGGCAGTCGATCGAGAGTAAAAAGCGAAAGATCCTTGTTGCCGATGCCAGCATTGATTCCAAGGAAAATCAGTGGCTTCAGGTTCACTGACGCAGATTCGATGATCGAGAGGATATCCGCCGGCGAGAGATCACGACGTCCGCTTTCCCGCTTCACCTTGCGAAGCTTCTTTTGGCTTGGCGGAACGAAGTCTGGACCAAAGTGGGGCGGCGGGATTAACGCTGATTTGGAACACCAGTTCAGAAACGCTTTGATCGCTCTGATGTCGATCGCGACCGTCGTTGCCGATCGGCGTTTGACCGATTTGCCCTTCAATCCACCTCGGGGGCCCGCAGTGCGTTTGATTGGTTCGTGCAAACGCTCTTTGAGTTTGGCGAAGTCGATCGGCTTCCAGGTTGCCGGTTGAGCCTCACGACCAACGAAACCAATCATCCGATGAAGGACGTTTTCGTATTCGATGGCGGTAGACCCTGCCATCTCGTCGGATTCGACGCGGAGTCGGCATCGGTCGATGTAAAGGTTCGCCAACTCGGCGATAGTTGGCGAATCTGCAACGGGCGTCGGCTCGACACCCGCCAAGAGATCATCTTTGGTTTCCAGCCACCTTTTCAGGGCTTCATCACGGTCGGCACCGAAGTAACGGTGCTTTCCGTTTACCTTCTTGGCCCACTGGCCGTTCCGATGGCGGAACAGCGGGAAAACAGCAGCTTGCGACGACTTTGTCATTGTTCTGGCTCCGTAGAAAGAGAAGCCAGATTTTACCCAGAGGTGTCGCCTCGGGTGTCGTCTTCTTTGAACTTAGTGCCCCCGCTAGGGCTCGAACCTAGGACCCACGGATTAAGAGTCCGTTGCTCTACCAACTGAGCTACAAGGGCGTGGGTGAGTTGGCTAACGCTCAATCTCTCCCATTTGGAACGATGATCGTAGCCCTGTTTCGGTCCCTTGAGAAGGGCCGCGCTTCAAAAGCCACTCGCGATCATCAGAGGCGACGGTGGGATTCGAACCCACGAATAAAGGATTTGCAATCCTTCGCCTTAGCCACTTGGCCACGTCGCCTTCACGTGCTTCGAGCCGGTCAAAGACTGACTGTTGCACAAGCTGAGCAAGTTAGGAAACCCGTGCTTTTTCGTCAAGCCCGACCATCCTCGAAGACTCTTTCTTGCTCAAAGCGAATTCAATCGCTGATACCGTTCTATTCGGCTGAGTCCGGTCCAAGCTTGAGCACCAATCAAAAAAACGCCCGGCAGCTCAGAGGCTGCCAGGCGTTTGGTGTTTCAGGTGCGAAGTTTTCGACGTCGAGCAAGCTCGATCAGGGCCAACTCCACCTCAGTCGACCGAAGCCATCGCGAACAATAGTTCGCTGACTTGGGCACGAATGGAATCGACGTACGATCGATCGGCTTCACTGAGTCGTTCCATCGGAACGGTGCAGGTGCGGCCATTCGATTTCAGGATCTGAATTTCGTTTTCACGAACTTCGACCAATCGACCGTCGGTGCCCCAGTTGCCAGTGTTGTCGATCCAGGTACGAGTCTTGGTGCTGTCCAAAACGTCGACGGTCTTGGCGACCTTCTTTTCAGTCACGACTTGCGTGACTTCCGAGTCGGCCAGTTGCTGCTTGCTTTGGCCGAACAGATCGTCGATCGCAGACTCCGAGGTGTCTTCGGCTGGTGGATCACCGAACAGGTCGTCCAAGCCGCCGTCCGCGGGAGCCTCTTCGGCAGGAGCAGCGTCGTCGAACAATCCGTCCAAGCCACTTTCTTCTGGCATCGCTTCTTCAACGGGAGCTTCCGCTTCACCGCCAAACAAATCACCAAAGCCATCGTCGGCTGGTTGGTCGGCGGGCATGTCGGCAGGTGCTTCCGCTTCGCCACCGAACAGATCGCCAAAGGCATCGGCGGCGGGAGCTTCTTCGATCGGAGCTTCCGGCATCACGGGATCCGCAGGAGCAGCGTCGCCACCAAATAGGTCATCGACCGATTGAGTTTCCGGAGCTTCGACGTCTGGGGTCGCAGGCTCGGCGGGCATCTCCGCTTCGCCACCAAACAGATCGCCAAACGCGTCGTCGGCGGGAGCTTCCTCAGCCGGTGCTTCTTCGACTGGCATGTCGAAGCCAGGAGTTTCTTCCGCGGGTGCGTCTTGCGGGAACGGGTTGTCGTCAGCGGGGAACAGATCCTCGGTTGGTTCTTCGACTGCTGGCTCTTCTGCGACAGGTTCCTCAACAGCAGGTTCTTCCATCACTGGTTCTTCGGCTGGTGGCTCTTCAGCTGGTGGCTCGACAACCGGTGCTTCTTCAGCTGGCTCTTCGATCGGCATCGCGTCTTCCGCTTCGGCGTTGGCAGCCGGATCCGCTTGAGGCTCAACGAACGGCTCTTCCGTCGCTGGTTCAGCAGGTGTGGGTGGAGCGACGTCTGTCGAATCTTCGGCTGGCATGGCGGGAGCTTCGATGATGCCGCCCTCGATCACTTCCCCTTCGATCATAGGAACGACGGTTGAATCGCCGTAGATCGGTTGTTCGATGACGATGCCTTCGCTGATCGGTGCCACGACCGAACCACAGCAAGCGTCGGAAACGACGGGTGCGGGAACGATTTCAACACTGCCGCAGCAGGTCGGAGCTGGTTCGCAGCTGATCGGTGCGGGTTCACAACAAGTTGGTTCGGGTGCGGGGACACAGCAAACAGGCTCTGGAGCGGTGCAGCAGGTGTCCGTCGCGATTTCGCAGCAGTCAGCATTTTTGCTGTGAATTCGCTTCAGCAGCCATCCGGCCGAAGCGGGACTCACGCTCAAAATGGCGATCATGCAGACCACCAACGTCCACTGCAGTGCGAGGCGAAGGGAACGATTCATCGTATTCTCAGAGTCAGAAGGCGGGAAAACAGGAGGCGAAATGTGATCGTACGGGATCGTGAATTAGTCTCGCATCCTAGTTGTGGCCAGGGGGCCAAACAAGCATTTCTGCAGCGATTTACGGACCAATCTCCGTGCCATCGGAGGCAAGCATTTCCAAAAAAACCGGTTAAAACGGCTGGTCCCGAGCACGAATCGCCCGATTCGTCTCGTCGCAGCCTGCCATTTT
The DNA here is from genome assembly GCF_002727185.1 of Rhodopirellula bahusiensis. Taxonomy (NCBI): domain Bacteria; kingdom Pseudomonadati; phylum Planctomycetota; class Planctomycetia; order Pirellulales; family Pirellulaceae; genus Rhodopirellula; species Rhodopirellula bahusiensis. Next base: position 243,792 of record NZ_NIZW01000008.1, on the reverse strand, counting down.
AGGCAAAATGGGGCTTTCACATTCCACTCTTCTCCGTCTCGCGGAACAGGTTTTGACCTTTCTTATTGAATCGGGGTACTGCCCTGGAAACTCATGCTGAGGTTCATCCAAAGCCTGTTCTCATCGATGAGTCTGGAACGCAAATGCTTGCTGTTCTTTGGCTCGGCGCTGGTCGTGTTGATGTGCGGAGCATTCTGCATGGTGTTCCTGCTGGCAGATCGCTGGGTCAGCAGCACGACCCAGCAACAAGCTCGCGACGCGGCGGCGACGGAGATGATGCTGATTCACGCGGCGGCCACGTACACCGAACATCTGCCTGAGAACAAACTCGAGATGACTCAGCAAACGATCGCTGACCTCCGTTCGCAATTGCTTAGTCAAGACATCGAGTTCGACATCCTGGGACTCGAGGACCCGCAACCCTTTGAAAACCTCTCCGCTCCGACTCAGCCCACCGATCCGAGCGAACTGCAACTGCTTCGAACACTGGAACCACAGTTTCGCTCTCGCCTGGAAAGGTTGCTGTCTGGAGATCCGATTGACCTAAGCAAAGCGGTGGACTTGGCCGACGACGCAGCGATGAGCCGAATCGGTCCCGCCAACCGTCCCGTCTTCGACGAACTTGGCCCCACTAACGGTCGCTACGTCTACTACGAACCTGTCTTCATGACCACCGACTGTGTTCCGTGCCATGGCCCCAGCGGCGAAATCATTTCGCTCTCCAAAGACGAAGACCCCGCAAAGTTAGCTGCCCAACTGCCGTACCGAGTCAAACGCATCAGCATGCCCGACGACAAGATCGTCAAGGACATGACGGGCATTCGAGCCATCGTGGTTTCCATCGCAATGTTCATTGTCGCGGTGACTTTGTTTGTGCTGCACGCGATTGTTCGTTACTTGGTTTTGCAACCGCTGCTGCACCTGCGTGACGTCAGTGACGCGATCACGCACGGCGACACCAACCAACGAGCCAACATTTCAACTGACGATGAGTTCCGTGAATTGGCGGATGCCTTCAACCGGATGCTTCGTCACCTGACCGAAACACAGACTCAATTGCAAAGCGTCAACCGAGAACTCGACGCGCGGGTCGACCAGTTTGCGCAGTTGAACTTGCAACTCTACGAAGCCAACCGATTGAAGACGGATTTCTTGGCCAACATGAGTCACGAACTTCGCACGCCGCTGAATAGCATCATCGGATTCTCCGAGGTCCTGCAGGGCATCGATTCGCTGTCGGAAAAGCAACGTCGCTATGCGTCCAACATTCAAAAGAGCGGTCGTCTGCTTTTGGAGATGATCAACGACATCTTGGATTTGGCCAAAGTGGAAGCTGGCAAGATGGAAGTCCGCCGCAGTGAGTTCCAATTGTCACGATTGGTTGGGGCTCAGTGCGACATGATTCAGTCGCTGTCCGAAGACAAGAACATCTCGTTGTCGGTGGAAGTTCCCGATGATCTGCCGGTGGCGTTTCAGGACCCCAACAAGCTCGGCCAGATCATCAACAACTTGCTCAGCAACGCGATCAAGTTCACTCCGGAGGGAGGCATGATCACGGTTCGCGTGGTCGATCTGCACAACGATCGCTTCCGACTTTCGGTGACCGACACGGGAGTGGGCGTGGCGGACGAAGACCAACCGATCATCTTTCAGAAATTTCGTCAGAGTAAAAAGGTGCTCGATGGCGATGGCCTGACTCGCGAATTCGCAGGTACGGGGTTGGGACTTTCGATCGTCAAGGAACTTGCCGTGCTCTTGGGCGGCGAAATCGACTTCCAAAGCGAACTCGGGCGTGGGAGCACCTTTTGGGTGATCCTGCCGTACCGCCTCAGCGACCATGAGATGGAAGAAAACGATGTCGCGATTGGCAACTTGGCTGGCGTCCCGCACTCGGCCTGAATGCGGCGCCCCGCGAACTCACGGTCGCCTCTTCGCGTCGTGATTTAGGCAATGCCATCAAACCGGACACAACGCATTTGCGCAAACCGCACGACGAGACACCTCACGGACTGGCTCGCGGTGATAAAATGCAGTTGTCCCACTGATCGCCGGGAAGGATCCGTTGCGTCTGGCCGAGGTCATCGGCAAAGGCTACAACGGGACGTTCTCTTCCCTGGCGTTCATCCGTCAACCATCTTTTTCATTGAGTGAAAACGACATGAGTGATTACGGCACATTCGGCGACGAATATTACGTGAACATGAACCTGTCCACCGAAATGGAGTTGCCGCAAGGTCGCGAATCAGTCCTGCATTACTTTGAACAGGTCCAGCGTCGTTACCCAAAGATGGCGAACTTCTACGCTCGTGAAAAAGACGAATACGTGCTGGAAGAAGAGAAGGAAAAAGACAGCGGTTCGTATCGCTGGGTCTCCGTGGAACCCAAGCGAATCAACAGTGGCATGGTCAGTCCGACGACGTACGAGGACGCTTGCGAGCAGCACCGAGCGGTCTTGGAATTAGTGCCCTACGAGTTGTCAGTCAGCCCGTTGGACTGCGAAGCGTTGACCGTGATGCTCGGGTTTGACTTCGTTTGCAAAGGCAACCACAACGAGATCGTGACCGAAGCGATTGGCATCGCACCGGGTTTAGAAAAGTTCACCCAGTTGCCTTATGGCAAACTGCTGTCCAACGAACCTGTGGTTCAGTTTGCGCTCGATGAAGACTGCAAGACTCAGTGCCGAATCAGCTTTGAATCACGAACCGGTGCGTTCCAAATTCGAACTGGTGAGTTCTCGGAAGAACAACTGAGCGTCTACATGATGGTCCGGCGTTATGATTCCTTGGGTGCCAAGGAAAATTACGCGGATGAGTTCACACGATTATCTCAACTTTGCCGCGACTTGGTCGATGAGTATTTGATCGACAGTGTGCTGCGTCCGTTGCAAACAGCGATCTCCATTCGCTGATCATTTGCCGTGGGTGGGGCAGGTCACATCGCCGCCATCCAATGCGTACGCATTCCCCGACGTGGGGCACGTTGGCATGTTCGGGCCGGTGTAATCTTCATCGGCCAATTCCCGCAGGGTTCGACCGGGCGAGCGTCCGGTCTCGTGCTCGTACAACTCGACATCGCGTTGCAACATCGACCGATGGCCTTCGCAGGCACGTGATTTCGCGGTCTCGCCGTGCGTTTGGATGAACGCCAACCCTGTCATCGCGAACAAGGTTGCAATCGTGAGCGCCACGATGATCTCCAAAATGCTGAACGCGGCGCGGCGAGCACCGCTCCGATGCGATGATTGGATGAAGGATCGGTCAAGCATCATTCAAGCACTTCAAACATGTGGAACATCGGCGTGTAGATCGACAGCACCATGCCGCCGATCATCACCGCCAATGAGATCGTAAGAATTGGTTCGAGCATTCCAACGGAAGCTTCGATCCGAGACTCCAGACGTTCACGCAGGTGATCGCAGGTGCCTTGCAGCGAACGAGCGAACTCGCCCGATTGTTCACCAACGCCGATCAACTGGCACAAGGTCGGTGGAAAGAACCGTTCGTACCGACCAAGTTCGACGCTCAGCTTTTCGCCGCGGCGCACACCATGGTTAATGTCTTCGATCGCACTTCGTACGCAGCGATTTCTGACGCAGGTCGAAGCGACTTCGATTGCTTCGATGGGTTTGTACCCACACTGAACCATCGCGGAGGTGGCTTCAATGAACTGCAAAACGGCAGCGTCCCGAAGCCATGGTCCGACAACGGGGATCCGCAGGAACACCGCGTCCATCTTGGCGGCAATTCTTGGATTCCGGCGACCGCAGATCCACAGGACAATTGCGACAAATCCGAGAGGAAATACCAGCAATCCCTTCGTCAGCATGAAACGACTCAAACCAGTGACGAACTGGGTCACAGGTGGCAGATCAACTCCGCTGGCGGTGTAAACGGTTTCAAATTCGGGAACGACGACGACGCACATGAACACCATCAATCCCAGACCCGCGACGCTGATCAAAACCGGGTAGCTGATCTTCTTGAAGATTCGTTTGCGAAGGGCAACTTTGCGTTCAACTTGCTCGCAAACACGCATCAGAGCCATCTCCAGCGAACCACTGCGTTCGCCCAATCGGACCTGCTGAACCTGCATCTTGTTGAACGTTCGCGGATAGCGAGCCATCGCGTCGCTGATCGATCCGCCAGCCATGATCGTGCTTCGCATCTTCATCAGCACGCTGCTGTACTTGCGATTGGAGTTGTCCATCGCGAGCGAACCGAGTGCTTTGGGCAACGTCAGTCCATTCTGAAGCAGCATCAACAGCAAACGCATCAACTGCGCTAGCGCAACCGGTGGAATGCGAGTGGACTCGCATCCTTTGGGGACGCCGCGTTTGGGGCCTCCCACCTCGATCGAGTTGAGCTTTCTGAGAAAGCCCATCACACCGCCGGAGGAAGTCGCGTTGGCTGTGCTAGCGGGAAATGACATGTGATTGCACCAAGGCAGATGACAGAAGCAATGTTCGAGAGAGCCAACCCAATCCGGTCGGATGATAGGGCGTTAAGCGATCGCGTTGGGAATGGGTTGATCGACCGATCGGCGTCCGCCGGCAATCGACGCTGAATTGTTGCTGCGGCGATCGCCACTGGTTTTGAAATACACTTCTTCGAGCGATGTCTTGCCGGCAACAGCGGCTTCCAAACCGGCTTGGCGAAGCGGCACCATTCCGGCCGCATGAGCCATCTCTTCCAACTGCGAGTTTGGAACTCCGGCTTCGATCGCGGCGGTGATATCGGAATTGAGCGGCATGATCTCAAAGATCGGCACCCGGCCGGCGAACCCAGTTCCGAGGCAACGTTTGCAACCAGCACCGCGAACGAAGGTTGTGTCTCGCGGAACGATTTGCTCGGGGTCGAGTGCTTCCAGCAGGTTCAAGTTGGCAGGTGCGTCGACCTTGCAGTTTTCACAAACACAGCGAAGCAATCGTTGAGCGACGCTTCCAAGCAACGAACCCGCGATCTTGAAATTGTCGACGCCGAGGTCGGCCAATCGTTGGACCGCACCGACGGCATCGTTGGTGTGCAACGTGCTGATCACCAAGTGACCGGTCAGAGCAGCCTGAACGGCCGTGGTCGCCGTTTCGCAATCGCGAATTTCGCCCAACATGATCACGTCGGGGTCTTGCCGCATGATGTACTTCAACGCGTTGGCGAACCCCATCCCGAATTCGTTGTCGCTTTGGACTTGGTTGATTCCCGGCAATCGATATTCCACCGGATCTTCGACCGTCACGATGTTGCGATCGTCGTCATTGAGGTGCTGCAGAGCGGCGTACAACGTCGTGCTTTTGCCGCTCCCCGTTGGCCCCGTCACCACAAACATCCCGTGAGGTTTGTCGATCACGCGGCGGATGGTTTCGTAGTCGCGTTGAGGCATTCCGATACCCGCCAGGTCGAACGTTTGTCCGCCTTCGTCGAGCAGTCGCAGCACCAACTTTTGACCGTCCACGGTTGGAATGCCGCTGATACGAAAGCCCACGCGTTTGCCGTTTTCGTAAACCGTCAGGTGACCATCCTGCGGGCGACGGTTCTCGGTTGTATCCATGTCGCCCATGACCTTGATGCGACTGATGACCGAATCCTCGATGTGATTGGGGATCGTCATCACGACCTGTAGCTCACCGTCAACGCGGTAGCGAACTCGCATCTCGGGTTTGTGCGGTTCCAAGTGAATGTCGCTTGCTCCCGCCGAAACGGCACCGGACAAGATCGCTTGAACCAGTTTGACCACCGGCGCGTCCTCTTGACTGACGGCGGAGATCGCCAGTTCATCTTCTTCGGTGACCTCGCCTGATTCTGCCATCTCGGCGAACTTCATGTCCACGATCGTTTGACGTGCAAAGGCACGGTCGTCGTAGATGCGGTTCAGCAAATCGCGAACGTCGTCGTCCAATGCCACGACAGGTTGGATTTTGTAGCCGGTCATCAACTCGGCTTCGGCAATCGTTTCGATGTCGTCGGGTGCGACCATCGCGAGCGTCAGCATTCGGTCGCTGACATCGATCGCGACGGAGGCTTGTGAACGAGCAAAGTCTTCCGGCAACAGGCGTGCGACCTGTGGATTGACGCTGGAAAAATCGATGTCGACGAAGGGCACCGAAAACTGTTCCGACAACGCCGCACCCAGCTGCGCGTTGCTGACCAAGGATTGCTGCACCAACCAATCGCCGATCATCACGCCGCGTGGTTTCTTCGCGAAGGCAGCGTCCATTTGTTCGTTGGTCAGAATGTTCAATTCGACCAAGATGTCGCCAATGCGTTTCATCGTGCGAGTCCGTCGTGAAGACTAGGAGGTGGGTTGGAAGTGATTCGGTTTGCCATCAGCAGCGTCGGTTGATCAAACGGTCTCGGCATGAGAAGGCAACAAACGCTGAACCTTCTCCTCGAGCACGGTCGGATCGAACGGTGTGATCAAGTAGTCCTGAGCGCCGGCCAAGTAAGCGCGACGAACCATTTCCAGACTGGGGTCAAGCGAGAACACCAACGCGGGGACTTGGTCAGCTTTAAATTCCAGACGCAATTCCGTCAGCCATTCCAGTCCGTCGCCTTCGGGCAGCTTGGTGTCCAGGATCAACAAGTCGATTGGTTCATGTCGCAATCGATCGATCGCTTCGCCACCGCTGCTGACCACTTCCAAGCGATAACCCAGCAACTCCAAACGGAAGGTCGCGAGTTCAGCCAAGACCTGCTCGGGCTCGACCATCAACAGTTGGGCTTGGGAGGTTTCAAACATGGATCCACGCAAGGATTGCGATACAAAAGGACAGCTACCGTTTCAAAGGTAGGTCGCCAAATGCACCATGTTGAAAAATCACCACATCGAGCGATGAATGGCGTGTCCAAGCATCATGCGGCCGTCGCAGCCACCGTCATGACCCGCACAATCGTCATCAATCCCGCGATCGGCTGGCAACAAGCACAGTCGGAAGATCACCACGAAGCGATTGCCGCCGCGGTCATTCGCGTGGAAGGTCCAAGCAGAATTGAAAGAGAGCCGCGAGAAGCGGCTACCAAATAAGAAACGCATTCACCGAACGAAACGGCGAATGCGATGATTCGAGCAAGGCAAGCCAACGACATCTTCCGTCGTCTGGCTATGTCAATGAGATGAGGTCTCGAAGACGATCAGTCTTCCCACTCTTCTTCTTCGTCGTCCGCGTCGTCTTCCTCATCTTCATCGTCCCAATCTTCGTCGGCTTCATCGTCGTCGACTTCTTCCCAGTCGTCGGTGCCGTCGAGGTCATCGTCGTCATCATCATCGACGTCGTCCGAGTCTTCATCATCCTCGTCGTCGTCATCTTCTTCATCATCGCTGTCGTCGTCTTCATCATCCCAGTCGTCGTCGAAGTCGTCATCTTCTTCGTCGTCGAGCTCGTAGCCGTTCTCATACAAATCGTCTTCTTCGTCTTCGATCACAGCCGAAGGATCAATCGACGATGCAGCATCCGCATCGGATGCGGGTGCATCCAAAACGGCCACGGCACCGGACTGGTCGGCGTCGAAGGAAGCGGTGAATTCAGTGGCGAGAGTTTCGATCGCAGCGACACTCACGTCAGACTCCTTGGTGGGGTGCGAATGCTCGGTTTCTGAAGGATTCGTTTCCGAAGACTCAGCGTCCGAAGATTCACGGCGAGGATGGGATTCAGTTTGAGAGGGATCTCTCGAGTTCAGTTCGTCGGCAGTCACTTCGTCGGCGATGTTTTCAACCTCGCCTTCGGCAGATTGAGAAACATCATCGCAGGATGCGTGCCAGTCAATCGGCGGCAGCGACTTTATCGATGCCAATCCGCAGATTTTTAAAAAACGTTTGGTGGTCCCGTAAAGGTAGGGACGCCCGAGCTCTTCACTGCGACCGCTGATCCGGACCAAATCCAGTTGCATCAACTGTCGCAGAATTTCACCGCACGCGACACCACGCACGGCTTCGACATCCGCTCGCGTGACGTCTTGGCGGTAGGCCACCACGGCGAGCGTTTCCATCATCGGCCAACTCAACCGGATCGCTGGAGCCAAAAACCCAAGTCGGCGCAGCCAAGGTGCAACAACCGACCGAGTCATCATCCGCTGACCACCGGCGACCTGTTCAATTCGGATTCCACGCCCCAATCGCTCGTAAAGTTCGTTCAATTCCCCGACCAAGGTTCGAGCCGAAGTAGCGTCCTCGACACCGGCCAAGGCCGCCAAACGCCGGTAATTCAGCGGCGATTTGGCAATCAGCAGCACCGCTTCGATCCTGGCCCGAGCAGCCAAGCGGTCTTCGGGATCAAAAGCTTCTCCGGCAGCCGCGTCGGTGGATCCATCATCCACGACGTCGGCGTTCGGGTTGTCATGGCTGGATTGCGAGCCTGCTGGGTGCGAATCAGCCGCCGTCGATCGATTTCCGCCCGGCACCGAAAGTTGTGCTGGCGTTGGTCCGCTGAGTGCCTGCTGTCCCTGCGACTGGGACGGCCAAGAGGTCGCCGCGGGGGATTGCCGCATCGCGTTGGCCCAAGCCCGACGGCCGGCCCAAGGTGTGGCGTACCCATTCATCTTTGTTACGCTTGGAAAAAGGGAATTCGGGACACTCAACGACGAGTCGCGAACCTACCAAACCGTTTGTTTGACGTCTGCCGGGATATTTCAACGATGTCAGCGACCTCCGCCTCGCCCGCCTCAGATTCCTCCGCCACCAAATCAGCCGGGGCAACGCGCAAGCGAAAACGCCTCGCGTCGGGATATCAAATCCTGCTGATTGTGATCTCATCGTTGATCATGGCCGGATTGTTGTTCGTCATGATTCGCACGTTTGGCTACGTGGAAGGAACCGAGTTCGCCCCCAAACACTTCCAAACCCGCCGATTTTCGTTTTACGAAATCCCGCTGGTCCATTGGCAAATCACGCCGATCCACCGAGTCAGCACGACTCCCGAAACCGCTCGCTACCTCACCCAGTCCAAAATTCTGATCATGCCCAATAGCATTCCAGGTCGGTGGGATTTGGTCGAAATCAGGCATGGGATTCAGGAAATCGAGCCGCGCGATCCCGCGCTGCTCGTCGATCACCTGCGTCTGATGGTGGATGGAAAACCAACCTGGAAGCAATGGAGCAAGAAAAATCCTAAGCTTGCCAAACAGTTTTGGCCCACAATCGACAAATTGGCCGATCGAGAGCTTTACATCCTGATCCCACGATTGATGGAATTGACTCGCGACGTCGAGGATGTCGCGACTCTCAAAACCACCGTCGCGGACTACTTGGCGGAAGAATACGTCAGCCTGATCCGAGACATGCGAGACGCCGAGCGGCACGAATTGGCCGACGACTTATTGGCGGAGGCCCTCGAAGAATCACCCGACAATCCCGAACTGCAATCACTGAAGAAAGATCGCCCAACGGTCGATCCCGCTGGTCAAACATGATCTATCTCGACAACAACGCGACCACCGCCATTGATCCCGAGGTCGCACGCGTTTTGACAGAGGCTTTCTCGCAAACGCCCGCGAACGCATCCAGCCAACACCGACTCGGCCAGCAGACTCGGTCTCGTCTCGAAGCCGCGACCGACCAAATCGGACGTTGCCTCGGCAGCGACTTGTCTCGGGTCGACGCGCCTCGGTTGCTGGTTACCAGCGGCGGCACCGAATCGAACAACCTGGCAATCGCTGGAATGGGCGAACCCGAGGGTGCGATCGTGGTCAGCCGAATTGAACACCCCAGCGTTCTGGCCGCGGCAGCAGCGGCCGAAGTGGGAGAACGGGGGCAGTCCGGCCGCGAATTGGGATGGGTCGATGTCGATGCCAACGGCGTCATTTCGTTGGTTTCGCTACGGAGCACACTGGATCGACTGACTCGGTCCGGCGATTCTCCCGAGGCGGTTTCGGTCGTTTCGATCATGTCCGCCAACAACGAAACCGGCGTTGTTCAACCAATCCAGGCCGCCGCGGAAGTCTGCCGCGAATTTCGCGTGCCGCTGCACGTTGATGCGACCCAATCGATTGGCAAGGTCCCGGTCGATCTGACCGCTTGGGGAGTCTCGGCCGCCACGATCACGCCTCACAAATTGCACGGTCCCACGGGAGTCGGCTTTTTGTGGCTCGATTCCGGAGTCGATATCCGCGCGGCTCTGCGTGGCGGCGAACAACAACTCGGCACGCGTCCGGGCACCGAGCCCGTTGCGCTTGTTATCGCGGCCGCCGAAGCCATCCGCATCGCCTGCGAGCAGCAACCCACCGCCGCCGAGCACATGGCGGCTCTGAGAGATCAACTGGAATCCGAATTGGTCCGCCGGCATCCGACCTGCCTGATCCACGGTCGCCAGGCACCACGTTTGCCATCCACGACGTGTCTGTCGCTGCCGGGTGCGGATCGACAAAGTCTGCTGATGTCGCTGGATATGGCCGGGGTGGCCTGCAGCAGCGGATCCGCGTGCAGCAGCGGAAGCAGCCCGCCCAGCCACGTTTTGCTTGCTATGGGCGCCTCCAAGTCGCTGGTCGATTCGGCGTTGAGGTTCGGCGTTTCGAGGTTTTCCACGCAAGCCGAAATTGAACGAGCCATCGAGCTGATTTCTCGTCAATTTTCGAAGGCAGAAGGCTTTTCAACTGTGGATAACTCGGTGGAAAATGGATGGCGGTGAACGAAAGTTCCATTTAGAGTGGAGCTGGGTCGAAAGTTTCGGCAGGACGCACCACGTTTGAATGGACTCCGATTGACCCTCCCCACGCATGTTTTGCCGCTGCGGCTTTCCAGCCACTCGGCACGACTTTTCGTGTTCCACTCGTTCACTGCCATTTGCCGTGGTCGCTTCGCCTCCCAACGTCAATTCCTTCGCGCTGGAACGTCCGTCGCTTCGTCGACGCCGTCGCGATAGTGAAGTCGTTCGGCCGATCATCCCGCTGTTCTACTGCGGCGATGAAAATCGGTTGGCGGGTTACGTGTGCGAAAACCCAATTGAGACGCTGCTCGAAATTTCGCGTCCGATGTTGCTGGTCGGCCAACCCGGCACAGGCAAGACGGCCCTGGCACTGCACCTGTCCAAACGGATGAGCATCAGCAACGTTTGGGAAGCGATGGAAATGGACAAGGACACCGCGCAGGGCGGTCCGACCGGCGTCACATCGCGGGTCCTTTCCAGCCGAGTTCTGTACCAACCCGCCATCGACTTCGCTCGCGAATTTGCCTCTTCGATCGACTCGAAGGACATGCCACGTTTTCGCGAAAAACTGGACACGGTGCCGATTTTGGTTTTGGATGATTTGCATCTGATCGCGGACAAGGCACCCGCTCAAGAAGAACTGGCTCAGCGTCTGGAAGCTCGCGACGCGGAAGGACGACTGACAATCGTCACCTGCCGCCGTCTGCCTTCCGAAGTTCGCGGACTGCGTCCTGCCTTGGTCAGCCGCACGCTTCCTGGTTTGACGGTGACGCTGCATCCGCCCGCTGGCGAAACCCGACGCACAATCCTTCGCGAGCTGATGTTGGCTCATTTGCCGGACGTTGAACCAGAGGCCTTGTCGCTTCTCGATGCGGGTTTGCCAGCTGAATCGACCGTACGGGCCTTCGAGTCTGCGATCAAACAAGTCGCGTTGTGGTGCCGAATGCACGATCAACCGATCTGCGGCGAAGCGGTTCAGTCGGCGATCGAAGCCGCAGGCGGGACCCAGTCGATTTCCATCAAAGCGATCACGACCGCCGTGGCTCGGCAATTGGGAGTGAAGTCAGCGGACATGCGAAGCGGTTCCCGCCGACAGAACATCGTCCGAGCCCGTTCGTTGGCGATGTGGCTGGCTCGCAGATTGACGGAAGACAGCCTGACCCAAATCGGCGACGCATTCGGCGGCCGAGATCACTCGACCGTCTTGCACGCGATTCGCAAAATCGACGGATCGCTCGACGACGATGTATTGCTGCGACGCTCCGCCGATCAGATCATGGAAAAGCTTTCCAACTGATTAGCTGCCGGACTCGCCTGGATGACCGTACGATGGACTTCCAAGTCCGTCGGTACAAACAGCTTTCGACGGACTTGAAAGTCCATCGTACCCGAAGCCTAACCGTGAATCGGCCAGATTGATTCGGCGGTGATGCGGAACGTTTGCTCCGACAACGGATGCGATTGGCGGTGGGAATCTTCCGCGACCGTCCGAGCCAATTGCTCCTGCAGTTCCGTTGGAACCTGAGCTGACCACGCGATCAAGAAATCTCGATTGGGCACACCCACAATCGCAGCAGGTTCCATCTCGGGGTCGTCGGACTCGTCGCTCAATTCCTGGATCAAACGTTCGCGAATTTGCGGCAGCAAGACTCTCGCCGCGTCGTAGCCGTCGCCGGACTGGATCGCGATGAACTTCGTAGGTCCTTCGACGACACCCATGGGGCACTCCAGCGAATCAACCAACAAGTTCGCTTTGGCTACCTCGATCAAATCCACGACCGATTGCCCCCAACGCTCCGCATCCTCCGGCCGGATGTAGGCGTACCCGTGAGGCGAATCGACGACGACGCTGCTGGTGATGTCGTTGGCAAACGGAAACGTGATGGCCCTGCGAAGGGCATCGATGTCGCTTCGACACAACTGCACCCGCAACCGAGGTTTGGCCTCTTCCCATGTTTCGGGCAACACCTTGTCAGCGGCCCGAACCATTTCCAACATTCGCTCGAACGTGACGCGAACGGTTTCATCCAATTCCTCGTCGGTGAAACCCGCTTGTTGATGTTGCGCCAGCAAGTTTGAAAGCCCGAACTGCAATTCACCGCAGTTCAGCACGCCAAGTTCTTCTCCCGCCCGAAACCCTTCGGTGGGGAAGTGATGCTTCAAAATTTCGAGCACGCGATGACTGAACGATTCCAAATCCATCGTCGGCCTCAGCGTTGATAGATCGGCAAGAACCCACGATCGATTTGCAGCATGATCAGGTTGCAAGCGGTCACATAAACCGGGTGAATTTGCCCCTCCCACGATCCATCTGGTTTTTGCTCGGCAGCGATCCGGTCGTACAACCGGTCGCGAAACGGCAACCACAACTCGTCGCCTTGCCGGTAAACGACTTGGCTGTAGTACAGGTACGTGTAGTGCCAGTGGCCGAACGCACGAGCTCCGTTGTTGATGTCGTGCAGCGTTTCTTTGCTGTACTTCAACATGTCCGGCACATGTTCGCTGTCGTAATCACCCGCGTTGTAAAGAGCCGCCAGAGCTGCGGCGGTGATCGCTGGACGACTGCTGCCCGTCTGCCGACTGCTGTAGCTGATTCCTCCATCGGGGTTCTTGCAGCGATAGATGTATTCCTTCGCTTTGTCGATCACTTCACCGCTGACCGGAATCCCCGCGTTGCGACACCCTCGCAAACCTTGGACCTGGGTGATTGTCGTGCTGCCCTCGTCGAAGTCGTTGCCTTCTTTGGCCGAGACGTAGCCCCAGCCGCCGGCCTCGGTTTGGGCATTTCCGCTGAACTCGACCGCTTTGGCCAACACATCGACCAACTCTTCGCGGCGATCGAGCAGTCCCTCCTCGCCCAAGACCTGGGACAGGAACAACATCGAAAAACCGTGCCCGTACGTGTAGCGAGAATCGGTCTGAGGGTCGCCGATCAGGCCGTTGCTTCGAGACTTGCTGATCAGGAAATCCGACGCCCGAGCGATTTGGCGAGCGTAGGGGCCCTGGGTCGTCGTGCTGCCGCTTCCAATCAACGCTGTCCCGGACAAGGCCGCCATGGCCGTCGGGTAAACCGTCGTGTTCCACTGGCCACGGGACGATTGCTTGCTGCTGAGCCACTCCAGGCCACGCTGGATCGCCTCTTCCCACTTCGCTCGGCTGGCGGCGTGGGCGGGGCGTGCGGAGGCGGTTCCGGCGGCAATCGCGGCTCCTCCAGCCAAACTGGCTCGCAGGAATCGGCGTCGGTCAATCATGTTGGACAACAAAGTCTCACCCCCGGGTTTCGTGTGCATGTTTCCATTGTGCCCCATCGTCGCCTGGGAGTCACGCCGGATTGCTTCGTCGCGTGGAACTCGCGTGGCACTCGTGGGGACAATTGGAACCCCGCCGGCGGGAAACTCTCCCGAAGCTTTTTCTCGAATCATGTCAAGGTTTTCCGGTTCTTCCGCCGATAACGATTCTGTCACCGATTTCAGGCAGACAGGCTCTCGTTGCGTGAGCCGCTCGGTCCGAAAACCTTACGCGTTGGGGCGTACAACGATGGAAAACAAGATGAACACGCAGTGGATCACCCGCGGAACGATCGGCACATTGGCTTTCGCAGCTTTGTTGGCGACCAGCACTGGATGCCAGGTTTCGCTCAACGGCCAAACCCTTCCGAGCCCACACTATTTGCAGGATGATGTGCAGTACTTCCCGGCTGGTCCGGAGTTCAAACTGTCCCGCGAAGCAGCCGCCTTGCAAGCGGCCCGTGCGGAAGAAAAACGAAACCAACGCTAAGCAGGCTCGCCCATGGCTCCCAATCGTACGTCGCATCAAGAAAAGATCATCCGGAACTACTACCAGAACCGGGATGCCATCGGATTGCAGAAAGCTCAAGAAGCCGTCACGGAGCTTTACTTGAGCGAGGGAAAGAAACGGGCAACTGTCTGGAAGCGTTTGTGCAGCCACCTGGAAAAGGTCGGTGTCCCCGAAACTCGCATCGAAGAACTGCGTGAGTCGGACGATCCCGCCGCCGTGGCCGCTCTTCTAGAGAAAATCGCCAAGTAGCGTCGTTCTAGCGACGCATCATTTCGGCCCGTCATCGCGACTGAAACGAAGCCAGCAGGTTTCAGCGATTGATGTATTGAATCAACTCGCCGCTCACGCAGCGTAGGTCGATTTCCCAAACTGGGATTCAATCGCGACGAATCGCTCGCGCCATCGCAGCCGAGCGAACCAGCTCGGCCGAGAAAGATTGGGATCATCCGCGGACACGCGATGTGTCTTCCCGCGAGTCGTCCGCATGGTCAGCGTGCCATCCGAATGGACCTCGTCGACCATCCAAAACTTTTGGACGACGTAGTTGTAGGTCTCGCCTTTCAGATTGGGTTTCACGCTGGACGCTCGCGGCCCTGGAACCTTGCTGCGTTTACTCTTGCGATAAATCGCCCAGTCGCCCCGTTTCCAAGTGCACTCGCTGTTGGGGTTGATCGAAAACACACCAGGCTGCTCGGAGCCATCCAAGTTTGCCGCAGCGGACGTTTGCGCAGATGCACGACGCAGCAATCGAAGCCTGGTCAAGATCTTTTCGGTCATGATAGAAGTCCCATCGCAGCAAAGCATTCGTGAGCAAACGGTGCAGGGATCCAACCCCAATCCCCACCGTGAAAATCGCCTGAGGCGGTGTCTCGCTTGGAGCAAACGACGCGCCGAACAAGCCCCAACCGCAATCAACAGACTAATCACGATACGCAAAAGCCACGCGTTTCCTGCGACGGAAACGGCGAAGTTCTCAAGAAGTTTCCCAGCGAATTGCTAGCAAACGAGCCAGCACCAGCAGCCCAAACGCGGTCGCCATCAGCACCGTCAGCTGCGGCTGCAACGCACTGGGCGGCAGCTCACGCCAGAAAACTTTGTCGTAACCATCCAGTGCCCAAGCGTTGAAAGTCCACAAGCCGGCTTCTCGCAAACCTTCGCTCATCACATAACGTGGCACCATCGATCCGCCCAGGGCGCTCATCGTCAGCACGGCCACCACGGACAACCCGTTGAGCTGCCCGCGAGTCTTGCACAACGTTGCCAGGAACAATCCGAACGAGGCGGCTGCAGCGGAAGTGACCAGGGTCATCATCACGAACCCGTCCAGGTTGCCGAGCAAGTCCAACCCAAACACCAGTTGAGCCCACACGAACATCACCGTGACTTGCACGCACCCCAGCATCGTCAAATAGAACCACTTGCCGAGCAGCAAATGATCCATCGTCATTTGCGTCGAAAGCAATCGTTCCAGCGTTTGGTTTTCGCGTTCTTCCAACAACACACCGCCGCCACTGGTTGCACCGAACAGCAAGAACATCACGGCGATGCCAGCCGCGTAAACGCTGATCACGGGATTGGATTTGTTCTCGCCCATCACGTTGACCACCTTCACCACCGGTGGTGCCATCAAAGCTTTCGCGGACAAGCGATTCGGTCCAGCAGTGGCACCGTCCTTAGCCGGCGTCCCAACTTCGGTAGCGGAAGTGCGCGAGCCCTCCGGTATCACGGCACCGGGCGGCTTGCGCCTCTCCGCTAAGGAAGCCGGTTGCCTCGGGAAAGTTCCTAACTTGGAATCGTCGCCGGCACTTTCGCTCGCGGCAGTTTGCACCAACTGTTCAAACCCAGCTTGTTTCACACCAACTGTTTCACCGGCCGCGTTTGCATCTGCTGCTGTTCCCGCGGCAGTCGCCGGGCTGGTTCGCTGCAATCCATCCGGTCCGAAGTTGCCTTGGCCCTGGCCTGACTTGGCCATCAACATCGCTCGCATCACCAATGCCGAAACCACTTGGCTGGCGACTTGATCCGACGCATCGTTGAGCAGTTCCGCCGACAACTCCTCGCCGTCTTCACTCAGCACGATCGCGATCGTTGCGGAACCTCGTCGCACAAGGTCTTCGCCCGCCGCTCGATCCAGCGCTGGATTTTCGCCGCTGTCCTGAACCAGCCGCAGCCCCTCGCTTTCACGAAGTGTCTGAATCACGTGATCGCACTGAATTGACGCCAGCGACGTAGCCCCCGAATCAGTATCCAAGTTCGCACCAGCATCGCGAATCAACGCCACCTTCACACGAGGCGTGCCTCCCACACCGCGAGAAAATATCAACGCAAAGATACTGAAAAACGCGATCGGAACGACAAACGTCAGCAACCATTCCATGCGGTTGTGACGCAAGCGACGCAGATGAATTTCAATGACTTTCCAGACCATGTTCAGTCCCGCAGTGCATGGCCGGTCAGATGCAGAAACACGTGGTGCAGCGTCGGCGATTGAACCTCGACATCTCGCACGCCATACTCCGCTTGGCTGAGTGCATCGATCAGTCGTGGCAATCCCATCGCGACTTCCGCCATCTTGGTCGTCACCACGTTCTCGCCGGGCCGGGCGGTCACTTGCAACCCGGTCACCGCCAATGGTTCGTTTCCGTGTCCCCGCAGTGGCTGATCCAGGCGAACGGTCACCTCGCGATCACCACCGATCGTTTGTCGAACCAATTCTTCAAACGTGCCCGTCGCGACGACTTGGCCGTGATCGACAATCACGATCCGGTCGCACTGGCTCTCGGCTTCGTCCAAGTGATGGGTCGTCAACAAAACCGATGTGCCTTCGGTGTTCAGTTCCGCCAACATTGCAAAGATCCGCTGGCGGCTCTGCGGGTCCACGCCCACGGTGGGCTCGTCCAGCAACAACACTTCGGGTTCGTGCAACACGCCGCAGGCCAGATTCACACGACGCTTCATCCCGCCCGAAAACGTGCCGACCAAATCGTTGGCTCGATCCGCCAGCCCCGTCCACTGCAATCCCCACTGGATCTTGTTCCGCAACACGCGACCGCGCAGCCCGTGAAACCGACCAAACGCGGCCAAGTTCTCCGTCGTCGTCAGGTCTTCGTACAAAGCGATCTCTTGCGGCACCAACCCCAAGGAGTCACGAACAAAGGCATCGTCGATGGGTTCGCCCAGCATCGTGATGTTGCCCGAATCCGGCTTGGCTCGACCTGACAAACAACGAATCATCGTCGTCTTGCCGGCACCGTTGGGCCCCAAATAAGCCAGGCGTTCGCCGCGTCGAAGCTGGAACGAAATCCCGTTCAGCGCGGCGTGAACCTTGCCCCCACGACGATACGATTTCTTCAATCGATCGACCGAGATGGCCGCGGATTCGACGGCTGCCTTGGATTGCGGCGGGGCGGGAGCGGACAAAGTTCCAGTTTCCCTGCGTGGGCGAATGACCAGTCGCGATGCCGAAAACAACATCGCCGATTCATCCTAGCCAAACCAAGCAACGCCCCGAAACGCCAAACTGGATGCCCGGGCCACTCACCCCGCAGCGGAGGCGGTGCAGTCTACAAGTGCTGTGCTCGCAAGGTTGAATTCAGTCTCCTGAACGCAGAGGTCGTGTAGTTTTCTGATACCGCTTTTCGGCAAATTTCCACATGGCGTACCTCTCCCGAAACGAAGTTTGGGGAGAGGTCGAGCGACGCCATTCAGGCGTACGCGAGGGTGAGGGCCGGGCATGGGAAGCGAACTTCGAATCATTTCCCGTGCTGGTCGTACAGCGGCATGTGCCGGTAATAAACTTCCAAGCAATAGATCGACAAACACGTCACGTACAAACGTCCCGCCCGGCGGCCCCATTCATCGGCCTGAGGTGACCAACTGCCCGCCTCGGCACCGCGTTTCAGTTGCAGTCGCGGCAACTCGACTCGCATCACGCCGTTCCATTTCCGCCAGGGCTGACCACCGACGTGGTGGATCGCCTGCGTCGCATAGTACCAGTAGTAAACGTTGGGGTTGTTCGGATCCAACATCCCGTCGGCGACCAAGTCATCGATTCCCAGCTTCAATGCCTCTTCGTCGTGCGGCCAACCCAGGTACTGCCGGCACAGCAACCCTTCCGCCGTCATCGCATAACTCCCCGGTCGATTGGGTTGGTAACTGTACCAGGAGCCACCATTAGACTGAACTGAATCCAAGTACGTGTTGGCCATTTTCAAAGTCGATGACGGGACTTCCAATCCCGCCGAATGGGCGCTGGTCAGAGCCATCACGTACCAACCGGTGACCGACAAATCGGAATCCAACCGAGGCCGATAGCGCCAACCGCCGGCCGCTGACTGAGCGTTCACGCAGTAGTCCACCGCCGCCTGTGCCGGACCGCGAAGGGCCGAGTCTTCTGTCATCGCAAACAGTTCGCACAGTGCAATCGTCGCTTGAGCATGCCCGTAGGCTTGCTGATCATCGCCGCGAACATTGGTCGCTAAGAATCCGTCGCGGCGTTGGCCTTTCAACAAAGTCCTCAGACCTAGTTCGACGTTCTTTGCGTAGGGGCCGACTTGGTGCGTGTTGCCATCACCTTGAAATGCCAGCATCGCCATCGCGGTGGCAGCACATCGGTTTTCTGAAAACGGAGCCGCGTCGGAGTAGGGCCCCGCCATGCTCCACGATCCCGAACGTTCCTGGTTTTTGGCCAACCACAGCAATCCACGCTCAACCGCATTCTGCGTTTCTGCGGTGCCGCCGTACGCCGCCAACAAAGCACTCTTCGTCGCGCCGGACCGACCACCAAACATCGGCTTGACCAACTCGCTCGCGGAACCGATTCCGCGTTCGACCTGCACCATCTCAAGCGTTTCCGATGGCAACTCCATCGTGTCCATCAGAGACTGGATGTCGGTATCAACCACCATTTCACTCTCCATGTCGCTGGTGGAATCGACCATCGATTCCGAACTTTCAATGCTGACGTTCTCCAGCTCAAAGTTTTCTGACTCGGTCGCCTCTCCGAACTCCAACACGATGCTTCCGATGCCTTCGCCAACCGGAGTGGTCAACAACGCCAGCACCAACAACACGATCAGGTGAAACACCATGCTGACCAACCACGCTGGCACCGAACGTTTGACCGGAGCCAATTCATCCTCTTGTTCCGATTCCTTTTCTTTCCGTTCCTCTGGTTGCACTTCCGTCCGCCAACGCGAGTTGGGTGGAGTCGTGGGTGGCACTTCCGTGACGACGGCTTCCATCAAATCGGGCTGAGCCGCCGGAGCGACCTTGGCCACGCGAGGCTGCTTTGGTTTCGTTGTCTTTGCAGGACGAGGCCGACTTGGCACCGATCCGTTTTCGGCGACGTCTCCGTTGACTGAATTGGATGCTCGCGCGGCGGGAGCCTCAACGCTGGGCGGATTGACCGGTGGCAACGTCGCTCGCGGAGGAGCCGGCGGCGGCTTCGGGACACCGTTGCTTTCAGGAGTTCCGTTTGCCTGAGGGCTCGGCGGAACCGCGGGCTCAGCAGGTGGCGGGACGGCGACGGGAGGCGGCGGAACCGGAGGCCCTGACGAGTTGGTTGAGCCAGAAGAGAACGTCCCCGAGGATTCCATGGCACCCGACGAATCGGAGGCGGTCGTGTTGGGGGGAAGATTCATACTCGAAAAGACTTGGCGGAGCCGGCGCACAACGTACTAGTCTAGGCCAACATAGCGAATCGCTCGCCAAAAAACGAAAATCTCGACAACAATGCGAACAGCCGCTTGACGAATCTCAGTTTGTGACCGATAGTCCTTCCATCGTTGCGACGCCGCCACGAAGTGATTTTTTCGCGAATTTTCGCTATAGAAATCGAACCTTGGCGGACGATTCAACGTCTCACATACCGCGGGATGGAGCAGCCCGGTAGCTCGCGAGGCTCATAACCTCGAGGTCGTCGGTTCGAATCCGGCTCCCGCAACTTTCTTAAACCCAAGCCATTCCTGGTCTTAGGTTACCTGCCTCGGTGAGGCAGTGCGGCTCTTTGCCGAAGCCAAACAGGGAACGCAAAGAGGGATGTCCAAAAGACTTCCCTCTTTGCGGTTCTCGCTTCCGCAAAGTTCTTCCCACCATGCCGCGTCTTTTTCATCAGCCGCCGAAGTATCGGCTGCACAAATCCACCAAACAGGCTGTCGTTTCTTTCTTTGGTGAAACGCTCTACATCGGTCCCTACGGTTCACGCAGAAGCCACCAGCGGTATCAAGAACTGCTGAAGGAATGGGAGAAGCGGCGTCATCAGGAACGACCGGTAGCGAAGCTCGAAGATTTCGATGACGCCTGCAAGACCGACCCAGAGAAAATCGTGGCGTCGATCACGACGGCGACGCTTCGTGAGAAGGTCACCACTGGAATCCCAGTGACCATCAACGAGTTAGTCTTGGTCTACCGTCGGCATACTCGCCAGTATTACCGCAAGAATGGGGTGATCACACGTGAGGCTGGTGCGATCGATGATGTTCTGCGTGTGGTTCGACGACATCACGGCACCTGTTTCGCGCAAGACTTCGGTCCGGTCGCTCTTGATGAGCTTCGCGAGAAGATGATTGACGAGATGGATTGGGCACGAACTTACCTCAACAAACAGGTCAATCGCCTGCGTGGGATGTTCAAGTGGGCAGCGTCCAAAGAGCTGATCGACGGCTCCGTTTCTCAGGCGTTGAGAGAGCTATCCGGCTTGAAAAAAGGACGAACACGGGCGCGCGAGACTGCTCCCGTTGTTCCTGTTGCAGATGAAGTCCTCGATGAAACCTTGAAGTTTTTGCCAGATGTCGTCGCCGATATGGTTCGCATTCAACGTTTCACAAGCGCACGTCCGGGCGAAGTCTGCTCGATGTCTCCATCAGAAATAGATTGCAGCGGCGATGTCTGGGTCTACCGGCCGTCGGAGCACAAAACGGAGCACTTTGAGAAAGACCGCGTCATCGCGATTGGGCCTCGTGCAATCAAGATTCTGAAGCCCTACATGGACCGCCAGGACGGTGAATTCTGTTTCTCACCAGCCGAAGCTGAACGACGACGCCGTGAGGCGGCCACCAAGCGGCGTCGGACCAGGGCATCCACAGGCAATCGACCGGGAACGAACCGGGTCGCATCGCCAAAACGAAAGGCTGGTGACCGCTACGTCACAGCAAGTTATCGCCGAGCGATCCATCGCGTTTGCAAAAAGCAGGACATTGAACAGTGGTCGCCGAATCGAATCCGCCACACCGCATCGACGGAGATTCGCAAGCTGTTCGGTATCGATGCTGCACGAGCCGTCGACGGCCACGGATCGACCAGTACTACTGAAATCTATGCTGAGCTAGATCTAAACAAAGCAATTGAAGTCATGCGGCAGGTAGGATAGTAATTTCCGGAGCAGCACTGTCACACAGCGAAATTCGGTCCAATGTTCAGACGCCGGCTCTTCGAAGTGCTTCGTCGATGGCGTCGGTTTCATCGTCCTGCTGCGATTGACGTGCTTGCGGTTTCGCTGCGAGAAAACGATGTACCGCCTCGACCGTCGTGTACCGAATCCCGCCGGCCATGACAGATTCGAGGATACGTCCACGTACGCCCTTTGTTGCCCAGCGGTAGATTGTTGAGTAGTGGACTTTTTTTCCATTCCGCTTGGGAACGAAACTAGCGACATCCGCTAGCGGTATTGATCGCTCGCGTTCAACATCGATGGCCATTACCTTCCTCCTGTTATCATAACTTCGTCTCATATCACGCAGGGATTGACATTTCCTCAAGTGTCTCAGCCCTCGAACGGACGGTTGAGTGTCGAAATGGTGCATTCTGGATACGAGCGGTCCTGCATGAGCATCATCTGTGCGAGAGAAAGCCCGTACACGTACCGAAGGGTGTGTGAGAATCGGTTTGCTGAAAATCGAGTCGAAACTGGTTAAACTTGGAAGCCCTTTCCCTGCACATTCAAACATCCAAAGTCGCCATGAATACTCCTACGAGATTTCCCTGGATTATCGGACTACATCTTCTCGGCTTCTTGCTCCTCGCTGGCTGCGAAGATGCATCCAATGAAACGGAAGGCGTCGCACAAGGGACTAACATCCCGATGCCGGGGGAATCCGAACCGGACTATCCTGATTTAGCAGCGGTTACCAGTGATTCGGGATCGGTTGACACCGGTCACCCAGAAAGCTGGATTCCGGATCCCGGGGTACCCACTAGGATTACTTATGAAAACGGTGTGCGAATCGAAATTATCAGCGCGGAGGCTAAGGCGTTGATCGCGATTGAAGCCCTTTCCGGCGTACCAGTTGAAGAACTTGCGTTTAAGCACGGAAGGGAGCCTTCGGAAGTCACACTTTGGACCAGTCAGCTGCGGGAAAACGCAAGTCAACTCTTCGAGGATGAGCGGAAGCCGTGGAAGGAGTAGCTATTCGATGGCTTCCCCGTTCCTGCCGTTGTTCTCGTAAATCCAGGTATGCGCCTTGTCGGAGACTTTCGCAATCAGCGGCAAGTCGTCTCTTCCGAATCGTGTTGACTCTTTCCAAACGTCGCCGTTCTTGTACAGTCGAACGATCGATACGGAGTGTCTTTCACCTGATTTGGTTTGGTTCCGCCAGATACTGGCTTTGATGAGTCCGAATCGAATGGTGTGGGCGGGTGTGTTCATGATGTAGTTTTTCCGCATGGTTTTGATGCGTCCGTGCTAGATGGTGAAGCCAGCTCGATCCAACGTGGGAGCTGGGGTGACGATTCATCGTTTCTGCCGCCACAGGACGTACAGCGAAGTGGGCGGAACGGCGCATACCTCTCGTGCGTGCAGGAGTTGCAGTTTGCCTTGTGCCAATTGAGGAGTTCATGCTCATCAATGTGCGGCGGTTGTCCAGCCATCGGCGGCCTCTGGAACGAACAGTTGCATGTAGGGGCCGGGACTGACTTTCTGGACCAACTTGCGAATTGTCGCGTGGCGTGAGTCTCGTTGTTGCGGGTTTAACTTCAGCCAGTTGCGGCAGGTTGTTTCACCGAACGACGGGTTTCCTTTGTAGCCCAACAGCAAAAAGCGGCATTGAGATTGCCAGAAATCGCACTCTTCCGCCTCAGTCGTTTCCACCCAAACAAAGCAAGACCGATACTCAAATCCCCATGCTTCCAACACGTCCAAAGCATCCAGTAGCATCTCGGCGTGGGACCAAAGGTGGAGATGAGCGTTATCGGACGCGATCGCTGATACGGGCATCGAGCAGAGGTCGTCCAAGGCTGGCGCTGCAATCGGTATAGTGACGTCGGTGACCGATCGCCGTTGCAAGAAAAGTGGTTCAGCCAGAATGGTGCCAAACTTCGTGCCGCTGTTGATGATCTCGTGCAGGGAAACTGTGGACAGTCCTTCGGAACCCGCCGGTTTCTCGCCGTACGTTTGAGTCGCATCTTCCGACGGCTTGCTTTGTCGCTTCGCCAGCTTCAGCAGCCCGGCAGTGGTTGGCTCTCTTTCTGCTTCCACTGACTCGCTTAGATATCCCTGAAACACGTCCTCGGGCAACCTTGCGATCCGCTGTAGCCTTGACGAATCGGACTTTGTGATTCCGAGACTCGCCAATGTCGGAGCACCGTCTTCAGTCGCGTGATCGGCTACGGTAAATTGATTCCCTGGCGATGCTTTCGCAAGTTCCGTTTCCGAAAGAATGCAGCCTAGTTTACGTTCAGCTCGCACTTTCACGAGCGCTGCTTCGACGAGAATACTGTGGCCGAGTTTTGCCTTGCGAGCGTATGCTTTCACCGCTTCGGCCTTATCTCGAATGTCCTTCACTTCATCGACGGTTTTTGCTTCACACAGCGCGCGTGACGCAGTGGACAACAACGATAATTCCCTTGGCTCGTTCATTAACGTTTCACTTTTTCGGCAGGCAATGCACGAGTTGCCACCGCATGGACCAGTTGACGGACTAGCGACTCCGTCCAATCGAGCGAATTGCTGGTGGCAAACATCGCGACGACCTCTCGAATCTCGATGTATTCGACTGAGCAGCGGAATTCCGGAGAAATTGAAACGCCAGCGTACGAGTTCAGGCAGTCGACGAACCGCGAACGCAACGAGACGACAAAGTCTTCGTTTCCTATGCGGTGGGGTACGGTGACGATTGCTGCAAGTAGGATCGGTTCCCTGAATCCTCGTGGAATGGCGTCGATCAGTGCCGCGAGTTCGGCGATCTGGTTCGTTTCTCTGGTCATCATCTCCAATTTCGGTTAGTCCTTCCGTCGCAGTTGCAAATTGGGAAAAACTGTCAGTGGCGGTGGACCACTGACAGAAGGTTGGACGTTAGACGTCCAGTAGCAATAAAATGAAGAATCGAAACATCACGAATCCGACAAACCCAATGAGGATGTGCAAAAAGTCGCGCCCCAGCGGCCAGGGCTGTGCCAGGCTTGGAACGAAAACTTCTTTTTTCTTCGGGTTTAGCAATAGAGTCGCAAGGTGCGTTCCCTTTCTCGCTTGTCCGCAGTCAGTGACCATCACATCAGGAAGGTTGTCACCTTCAATCATGTGAGTTCGACCATTGACGACGATTTCCATCCGATGAATCCTTCGAGGCATGTGTCTGCCATTCTCGATATGCGTCCACATGGTGAAAGTTTCATTTTCTCTTTTTGTTGCCATACGCTGGCTCTCCTTTTCAATGGTCCAAGCTAGCCACGGCTAGTCTTGGACAGTTTGCAAATCTGTCATTCGCCTAACACGAGGCAAATCAAAGATTCGGGAGGGCCAACGCCACCGACGACAACCGGTGCGAACGCACCAGTGTCGAAAAAACAAAAGACTCCGAAGAGTCTTTTGTCCCACCGATCGCAAGCGATGAACCACGGTTCATTGCCCAGTCGTTAGACTGCGAAGCGTCGGTAGTAATTCGCAACGAGCACGTCGTCGCTATGAAAACCAATTGCAGAAACACGTTTCCGCATTGATCGAAATCAATGGCTTTCAAGCCGTCAGTGTTTATCACTCCAGGACGGTAGCGGAGGTAAAAGAAAATCGCTGATAGTTCGTGGTGGTGGATTTTCGCCGGACGGAGCGTCCACGGCTGTTGTGCTGTCTTCGTTCGGCAGAGACTCCGATTCGCTGCGCGTGAATCGATTGAAAAATGACGGTAGCACGACGCACATGTATGCGTAGAACGCGATGGTGAGCAGACCGGTCGCGATGCGTTTCCAAGTCTGCAAACCCTCATTTTCGGGATGATGATACGCTCGCTTTTGTATCTTCCGTACAACTAGGTACAGAATGAACAGGCCGAGCAGAAGGTGATAGATCGTCATATCTGAAGCTCGCAACTCTTGTTGGTTTCTCTCATTTCACTCGAAACGGACGGCACCGGCGAGTGTCTTTAGGTTGCATTCTCGTCGCGAGAATCATCTCCAGTCAGCTTCTGATGGATTTTTCGTAACGCTTCGTCCAAATTGGCGGGGTCGACGGTCAGATCGATCTCTGGGTGCGTTGTGGGTGCAATCGTATTCTCGTTCCCACCGGGCCACGCTCCACCGATTGAAATAGTCTCGCCTTGATTTTCAGGCCATGCGGCTCGACTTCTCTTGACGTGCTCTCGCATCGAGACTGGCCACTCGGTAACCATCGGAAATGCTCCACAGTACTGCGAATAGCCTGAGTTTCGCTCAAAGATCGCAATGCTCTTGTTAATGTCGCGATTGATGTCGCGAATGTCCTCCGGCTCCAGTCTGGGTCCCACATGTTCCGAAATGTCGATTCGCATGACCCCATCTGGATCGGTGCAGGCGTACCTCGAACTAACAATTCCCGCATCAATTCGTTTCTTGAACTGTTTCCATTTCCGCGAATAGTAGGTCGTCGTCCCAGAGATATCCGAAATATACTTCTGCGATGCGGGGTCACGCGCCGCGTGGTAGCGTTTGATACAAGTCGAGTTCAGCACCTGCTGCGTTAAATCCACGCCGCCGGGTAGCTTCAGTTGGCTTAGCGATTGGTGCGCAAAAGTGAACGCGATTCCCGCGTCACGGGCTTGCTGAAGCACAGTCTCGATGTTTTTCGCGACGAGGCATTGAGCTTCGTCCGCGATAAATTGGATGCGTGGCTTCTCGTTTGTCCGGTCACGGTACTTGATCGCCGCGGCATTAGCAGCGAACAGTGCAAGTCGCGCCAGCTCGCCAACAGACGCAACGTCAAGCGAGCCAACCAAGTAGAAGTACAGAACCTGCTTTTCTTCGATGGCTTCCGGCATCGAAATCGCATGCTCGATGGCCGTTTCGTTCGGATCGCGCGACGGAGTGAGACTGAGTTGCTCGAAGTCACATAGCGATTGAACGATCATGGAAAGATGCTTTGCTGCTTCGTACTGCCGGCTATTGGCCGCCAACTCCTTGAGGACGTCGTCCAAGTCCCAGAATGATTCAATCTTTCCCTCGCGGCGAAAGCGTCGGCCACCACCAATTCCACGCCGGCTCTGCTCGTCCGGCATGGTGGCGAGATAGGCATCCCGCAGGAGCGTTCGCACTTCCTTTCCGAAGTAGGCTCTGGCGTAGTCGTCACCGTGGTACAGGTTCAACGATTGTAGAATGACTCCAAGAATCTCTGGAAGCGTGAATTGGGGATCATTGAGGTGCGCCAACGGATTGAACAGATAGGTCGAGCGTCCCGGTTTGTTGGTAAACCATTTGAACGTTCGTCCCGCTCGCTCTGCTTCCAGTCTCGCAGTTTCAAACAGAGCGCGATCTCCTTTGCAATCGATGATGATGGATGGCCCATCACCGCGTCTAATCGCTTGAATCACGTCTGTTGTTAGCGACAGGGCCGTCTTACCGACACCAGTCGGGCCCAGTACGTGTTGGTGCTCGAATTGCAAGTCCGTGTCCGCGAGAATCGGATACTTTCCCGTTGCGTGAATTCCTACAATGTTGTGCCGTCGCTCGATCGAATTTCGACTGTTTTGTACGCGCTGGATGTAGCCATCCAATTCGCTCCAGTCTCGGTGGTGTTCGACAGCACCAACACGATTGAGCGCGCGATGATGAGCAACGATCGTGGGTGCGGCTGCAACGAAGCTGCCGAGGATCAGAATTGCGGGGCCGCCAATCGCGGGTAGGACCAACGTGAAACCAAGAAGTCCAACGATCGCGTTGAGGGTCTCGGGCGAATGAGAGGAAAACGCCGAAAACGCGAGTGCCGAATACACCGACACTATCGTTGCAGTGATGACCGAAATCATCAGCCGGCGTGTAACTCGACTTCCCAGTGGACTGTGAAATACCCAAGCCGGCGTAGGACCTGAGCCTCCGTACTCGTAAGCGCCGCCAACCGCGCTAAGGAATGCCTTGGGGGAATCTGGCATCAGCACACAATAGGCAGCGGATACGGCAGATAGTCCCACCAGCGACGCAAGGAATACGAGGATTCCATTCCGGTTCCCGAAGTCGGCGTGATTCATCTTTGAAGCTACGGATACCGCACACAGCAAGACGACTACGACCGTCAGGAAGCCGAGCGGATACATCTTGCGCAGTTTCAGAATCAGAGAGAACGCGGCACGTGCCGTTGCCGTCTCGCACTGGTTTGACGGCAACTTGTCGCTGAACCCGGTCCACCGCGCTCGCCAATCCCGTCGCCAGCTTGTCATCGTTTTCCGATCGACGAGCGGGTTGGCGCTGGCCCAGTGCAGGTGGTGGGTTGCGATGCGATCTGCAAAGAATGAGATGCAAAGTGTGCCAACAACAAACGTGGCAACCGTTGCCTCGCCTGCCGAATTAACCAATGCGACGAATGCCAGGAAGCCCCAAATCAAGAATGCTCCGGCGGCCGAGGCTAGACGATCCTGCCAACGCCGGTATTCTGGATCAACCGGAAAGCAGAAAACAATTGCGGCGACAATCACGACAAACGTCGTTGACGCAGTACCCAAGAACGCCGACGCGATTCCGAGTTTCAATGTGAATTGAACTGCGACCGTTGCTACGGAAGCGATCAACATCATTCGGGCACATTGAAAGAAGCCGGAAACTCCATGCTGTTGCGGAAGGCGATAGTTCATATCGCACGTGAACGGCGGAATATTCGCCCAATCCAATACGTCGTATTTGTCCTTGGAGTTGTGCCAAGTTGGCTCGATGTCGCGGTAAGGCATGGTCCTATCTTGGTTCGGGAATCAATGTGTCGAGACCGGGGACGACGAGGACTCGCACGGCGATGCTTTCCGTACCAGCCGGTTGTAGCCCGATCGACTGGAGCGGCCGCGACAATTGCTGTTGAAACGTCAGCCGCAACTTCGTGTCGATTTCGACGGCTTTAGATTCGTTGAACGTCAAGACGGTGAAGACGAACCGATCGTGGCGCAGGTAGTCATCGAACCATCGACGTTCTATAAACCTCCGCATGACGGTGGAGCTCTGACGCACGAGTCGACGAACGTCAGTTCTGAGGTCGGTGACGAAGTAGCCAAGTCGAACGGTCTGTCCGACCTGCTCTGTATGAAACCGCTTCTTGGGCAGTCGCTCACGAATGTTCGGAAACTGCTCGGGAAATTCCTTGGGGTCAAGCAAAGATCGTCCACCGGCCAAATCAGCCGAGATGAACCAAGTCGTCGCATACCGTTCGGCGACCGCTTGCATTCCGAGCTTCCGCGACGCATCACGCGACACTCCGATCTGCCGACAACCTCGGGAAGTGAGTCGGTAGTACACTCGTTTCGCGTCGAGCTTCTCGGGACGGAGAAACCGATACTCGGGAGGGTGTCCGTAAAGCCTTCGCAATGTTGACTGGACCGCTGCGGGCTTCTGCCCGGCGAAACGCTGAGCCTGCAACAGCTCGGGTACAACCATGCCATACTTCGCTGCATCCCGGAGTATTCCGTAGTCACGTCGCGTCAGTCGGATCGAGGATTTGTTCTTGGTCATGTCTACCGCCACTCGTAAGCGACTCCCCGATTCGACCAAAACTGATGAAAGTCACGTAGACGAGCGGCCGAATAGTCTCCGACCAGTTCGATTGCCAACTGAGGTTTCTCAGACTCAGACATCAAGAACGCGTCGGCGATTTTTTCAGTCGTCGTTCTTGCGATATCGCGGCGGTAAATATCTTCGCTAATCCACTGACTCGCCGCGTGCTCAGCAGTGCGTCGAAGGTGGAAATAGATCGACGCGACGCCCAAGTCGTGAGATACTTGCCAAGGTTGGCGCAGCTTCCCTCCGATGCCTCCGACCAAGGCCGCCGCTCGTTCGGTCGCCCACACAACTGTCTGACTCTTTCGTTGTGATTGGCTCAAACGGCGTCTGCCCAAGTACGCGATGGAGCCGCTGTCGGGTGCTGATTGACCTGGCTGCCATTGCACGAATGGTTCGTCGCCGGCATCGATGACGGCGATGGTGAATCTTGCTGAGGCAAGCAGCCTTCGGCTCACCAACATTCGGACCATTCGCTCATTCCAACCTGCATCAGCCATCGACAATTGCTGTTGTGATGCAACGCGAAGCTTGCTTGTCAGTACTGAGAGCAAGTCCATTTCGGGTTTCCGGCACACTGCCACTTACTCACCGCAGGATGCTTGATCAGACGGACGCTTTCGGCTGCGTCGACGCGTCGCCGGCTTGACCGCCGTTTCTTCGGGCTTTTCCTTGTCGTCGCGCCCATCCGCCAGCAAGCCGGTCGATGAGGCCGCACCGCCGACTGATTCCAGTGCTTGCGTGATCGAGCCACCTGGTGCATCCATACTCATCATCGCGGCCCGTTGGCGAAGGAGCGCCGCAAGATTAGGGTTGCCCTCCGCCTCGTAACGTTTTGCTTGCTGCTCGAGTCGCTCAAGATTTGCCACGTCTTGAAGAATCGTGTCGGCTTCAACATCAGACGCCACGCTCCGCCAAAGGAAGGCTTGCATCCGTTGTTTCAACACGTCGCGGAAGGTTTCTAGCACAGTCACGGGTCGCTCCGGGGTACACTGGGTGGAATGAGTGGCCATAATCTTGCCAAAACTCGTTTGCGCTCAGGAGTGTTAGATGGGTGCATTCTCGACACGCAGCCGGAGGGACCATCGATGGTGATACGAGATCAGAATTCTGACGATTCGATGCCGACACTCGACGGCACTGTGCGACTCAACCCGCACGTCATGAAACGGCTATTGCTCGGTCGCGGATGGACCCTTCGCGACTACTGCAAGCACACCGAAACGCAGATGCGAACAGCAAAAAAGGTCTTTCGGAACGAATCGGTGCAAATATCGACGGCGCGATTCGTTGCCGATGTGTTTGATGTGGCGATGCTAGACATCGTCGATGTTGACGAATACACGCCGAAAGCAATCGCCTCTGGCTCGAAAGCTGAGCTAGGCACGGGGGAATGGATTGTCGGAAAGGCACTATCTCCGGTAGTCACAATCGCCAACGGTTTGCAGTATCGCGTCTTTGCGATGAATCATGCATTTGAGCCGAACCGCCGTGGTCGCGGGAAGCGTTACGAATTTCATGAGCGAAGCGATGAGGACAAGGAACGAACGAGGCACGCTATGTCGCGACACCTCTCAGTTTGCGAACGGCTCGCACCAAATTCACATTTCCCGACATGCTATTCGACGTTTCCAGATCAAGACCGCGACACTTGGTGGGTGATTGACCAATGGATCGATGGCCTGGACTTGGACGATCGGCTGGGCCACGGTCCTCTGGACTCAGCCAACCTGAATGACTTCGGCAAGCAGCTTGCTGAAGCGATCGTAGCCGCGCACAAAGCGGACGTCATTTTGCGAGAGCTCAGCCCAAATTCGATCGTGCTCAAGGACGACGACAATGGTCTTGTCCTCACCGATTTTGAGTTGGCAAAGCTGACCGAAGACTATCCGACTGTTTCTGCGGACGAGTGGCCCGAGAGTGCGTATCGCGCCCCAGAAGTTGGCGCAGGCGAGATCGATGGTACTGTTGATGTGTATTCCTGGGGACGAATCATGACCCAATCAACGCTTGGAAGCCTACCCGAACGCGGTGTGGAATTGAGCAAACTCAAGTTTTGGACAGGATCGAAAGATTGGGTTGAACTACTTGCCTCTTGCACGCAACTTCAGCGAACGAAACGCCCACAGCAAATGACGGCCATCCTTGAAACGGTTGTTTCGCTACGGGAGACAATGGACCGTTGAACCAGACACAATATGCCGCATCGAGTCCGTCACTGAGCGTCCACGAGTTGTCACAGTATCAATACTGTCCCCGTGCCGGTCTGTTGGCGCATGAAGCTCTTTTTGATGAAGCTGGCGAAGACTGGCCGAAAATTCGGTTGAGCTATCTGCCTAAGTACAACTTGGCGGAGATTGAACGCTGGATTTCGGTCGTGACCATCGTGCTCGTCGGTGTTATCGTCGCGACGGGGGTCGCTCTTGGCTGGGTGTTGTTGGCGACGCTGCTCGCAAAGCCTGGTGCGGTAGGCTTCGGTTGGTGGGTTTTCGGCTCAGCCTTTCTGGCAAGTCTTGGTGTTCTATACCTGATCGTGATGCTTGTACGCCGCCGGCGTGAGGCGTTGGGAACCAAGCCACGCGAGCCGGAATTCACGAGCGAAGAGCCGGTGTCGATTCATTGGTGGGAACTGCGGGCAGCGGGATATCAGCCGCGAAGCCCGCCTAAGTTCGACGATGAAGAACTGTTGAACCTCCACGGCAAGCCATGGGTTGTGCTAGTGCGTGGCGACCACTGGATTCCAGTTCTGCGGATGCGAGGTGACTCCGAGACCATTCACACCAATCACATCTTGAGGCTTGCTGCGTATCGCTATCTGATTGAAGTCAATACACACTACGAAACGCCATATGGCTTGGTACTCTTGCCAAATAGTCTTAAGGCGAAAGCCGTTCCGGCCAGTGCTTTGGGTCAAGCAGAGTTGAAAACCGTGATCGCGGACTTTAGGCAGCTCATTGATAGTCGCCGGGCACCAGAGCCTCCGACTCGGCAATCGCTCTGTGATAAGTGCTTCTTTGGATTGCCGCACCGCTACGTCATGAATCGGTCGGAAACCTATTCGGAAGGACAGCCGCTGCCGCCGTTAACCGTAAAGGTCGCCGGTAAGTATTGGCACTCGAAGTGTGGTGATCGATTTCGCTGGCACACACCACCGACGCGTAAGTTTGCAGACCTTGCTGAGCCGTCATGATGGGCGTTCTTTGCGTTCGAAAAAAACGACGCACCTATCAGCAACGTCTGCAATCGTCGACTCAAAACGCGAAGCGGATTCGGCTTGTCGCAGTACCTGCGTGACATGGTCGATGGCGTCGCGCCATGCGTTTGATGTTGCGAACCGACCATCCGGATCGAGCGATAGGCCTTCTCGCACCACATCGTCAATGACTCGCCACGCTCGCCTGGGAAGTTGTCGGCGTTGATTCGACTTCGCGCTCGGTGCTTCGTAAGCACGCTCGAATCCTTTTTTGTATTCGGCCCATCCCGCTCTACCGCCCATTCCTTGAAACGGCAGTTCACCCGTCAGCATTTCGAAGAGAACGATCGACAACGAAAACTGATCCGATCGAACGGTGACCTGCTGATTCGATTGTAATTCTGGGGCGGCATATCCGACCGTGTTCCCGTCGCCAGTTGCACGACGTTTCGCGATCGTTTCGTCCCATGCGCTTCCAAAGTCAATTGCTCGCAGTCGCTTGGGCTGAGATTGCAAGACTAAGTTCGCTGGCTTGATGTCGCCGTGGACGCAATTCGCGAAATCATGGAACTGACACAAGCTGTGTGCAAAGCCGGCGAAAAGCGTCCAGCTCATGTGAGCCGTGGGCCAGTGGTTGCGTTGAGTGCGGGCGTGCCCCAAATGCTGGGCCAGTGATTCTCCGTGAATCCAGTCGGTGAGAACCCATGTGGAGTCGTCGCGTTTATCGACGTCGATGATTTGCGTAAAACCCTGGAATCGGTTCGCGCGGCGCAATACTCGAAGCTGCTGCTTGGTGTGTGCCGAATCTGGCAGAACGTGAATGACACGTAAGTCGTGTGACGCAGGGTCGAAAACCTGCATCTTGCGTCGCCCTCGATTGCCCAAAGAGGCGGTCACCCAGTAGTGGCGACCACGCAAGCGAACCGTGTCTTGAACGTCATAGCTGCGGTTTCGACAACGAATGGTTTCGGGCGGACGACGCAAGACTCTTATCGGGGGAATCAAGGATTTGGAACAGGAATCGGGTTCGTCTAGAATATCCCTATCTTAATCCCGATTCCATTTTCCCTTCTTTGCGAGTGTCCGCGCCCCGTGGCTGAGCATTTTCCTCCGGCTGACGACGATCAGCACGACATCAAGAGTCTCGACGCGGAAAAAGAATCCCCTCCAGTCGACGGTCCGCGAGCTGTGTTTGCGGGTGTGGCTGCATTGACCGTTATGGGGATCGGGGCCTTTGCCATCCGCTTGATGCTGGAAACGACATCGCCGCCCAGTCGTGATGCAAGCGCGGCATCTGCGTCCCACGATCCATCCGATGAAACTTATGTGGAACGAGCAACGCCTGACGGAGTTGTCGCAGCGAGGAAGCAACCTGTTTCGGATACGACGAAGGTGCGGCAAGAGGAACACTTGGCGATTCGCAGTTCGTCAAACATGCGGATTGTCCTTCGACGCGACAAACTATTTGAATCGCTCGACCTACTGCTACTTGAACACAACAATTGGGTCAAGTATTCGCCCGAAATGATTGGTAGCGAAATGGGGCACCAAATTGCGTCGGATGAAGCACTTGTCGAACGGTTCGCCGCAGTGCTCGATCGCGACATGCCGACGGAATCCGAACTGAACAGCTTTCGCGATCGATACATCGCGCTTTCCAAAGTTGTGGATTCCCTTGCGAGCGATGCCTCCTACGAGCCGTCGCGTGATTTTGATGAAGCGATCGGAGCTTTGACGGAGGAGGTGGAAACAGCACTAGCACTTGTCGCTTCGAGGCGGGAAGATGCCAATGCCATTGGTCGACTGGCTTTAAGTCTTGCACCTGCAGATCAAACACTCGCCGACGCTATCGAACAATTCAGGCAACGGCGAATCGCTGCACGAATTGAAACAGTCGCAGATGCCAAACGAGCGGCCGACGCGGAGATGGTAGATCGAATTACAGCGAAGGAGATGGAACAAGCTCGCATCAGGCGAGAGATTGATTTGGCAGTGCTCGACAGCCAAACTGCTGAGTTGGCGGAGACGCAAGCCAAGCTGAAGCGAATGGCGGAAGCTGAGGGAGCAGAGCGACAGCGAAGGGCACGCTTGGCCGTACTGGAGTCGGAATTTAATCGCGACCTTGGACAGATCACCTCACTGCTAAAACCGTTCATCAGCCATGGTCGCACTCAGCCCGGATCGCGGGGTTGGCGATCGGATGCAACATATGGTCCGGTATCGCTCTCGAAGTTGAGGTCCGCCGGACTACTGGAGGATACAGTTGAATCGAGGCAGAATCTCTACTATTTGACTACCGGAAACCGCTACAACGATCGGGAACATGGTGCGTTCCCACGTTACGTCGGGGGTGCTGGGGATTGGCAGCGGAAACATCCCACGATCGAGCGAGCCCAAGATTTGCTGCAAAAGTACGGCGAATTGATGGTAGACAAGAACATGCTGGCACCGTAGGAATGGCGAGCCGATGATGGTTGAAAAACCAGCCCGCACCGCGACACTGGCATCTACGACTGAATAGCAATCAATGCATTGCGAAACGTCGTCTCAAAGTAGGAATCGCCGCGATCCGCAAATTTGCTCTGAGATGCGACCGCTTGCCGAATCTCTTCCTTGCCGTACCCAGCGCGCAAGAGCGAGCATACTATCGCGAAGTCCCGCTTGCTTCGATCGTCCGTGGTTACTGCTAGACGCTGAGTCAGCGGATCAGTTGTTCGCGGTTGATTTGCGAACGTCCTCCGTACTCTCCCGTCCTGCAACGATTGGGGCGACTGTCGTTTAACATGTGGGGGAAACGATTCGATAGCAAAGCGACAATCCGGATTGCAGACTCGCAACGAGCATCGAGTGGGCTGAGCGCCATTGCGAGCGTTCTTTACATTCAAGAACCCTGGAAGCCGCAGTAGTCGGTTTGCGTCACACGTCGCGTCACAACCGAGTTGCTTGTAAAGCCGTCTAAGTCTCGCTTCAAGCAAGTCCCGATCGAACGGCAACGAAATATCGAGCGTCTGATCCAGTAGCCAGTAGAGGTGATTGCCGTTTCCGCTATCGACGATAATGCTCGGGTGAGGAACCCCAGTCTCTTCGCAACGCCATTTTGCTACTTCCGACGTTACGTTGTCCATGTCTGCCCAAAGGCACCGAGTCTTTACGACATCCGTTTTGCGACCACGACCGTGGGCAACCCTTGGGTTCACGCCAAAAAAGATGTTGGCGTTGTGCATCGTGTTCAGCCTATCCAGATAGCGAAGCTGTTCAACGAATCCGTCTTTTGCAAGCCACCTACGCTCGCTTCGCAACACTCGCGACTTCCGTTTACCTGAATCGCCATCGGTCCAAATTTCGATCGGTCGGACCTCGATTATTTCCCCGGCTCGAAACAGCATGGAACAAAGGAGAGCTGCATCGTTCAGACGAGAAGTGTTAGACATAGTCGCCTCATATTGAAAACCTCTTTGAAAACCGTTGACCATCACCGGCGTGTCGCAAACGTCGATTCGCGAGACTCCGGCATGTTTGTCCCTTCTGCTCGGTCCCCTCATGACTTGGCTGTCAGATTTACCACGAAAACGCTGAACAAATCAAAGTTGGATTGCTGACGCAATCAGTGGACAATCGATCCAAAACCGTGCTATTGAGTCAGCATTGTCAACTGCATCGCCATCAGCGAGGTAACAGTAATGCAAACGCAAGAGGCACACCAAGTACAAGACGAAACCAACCGCCCGGCAATGACGCAACGTCATGGTCGCTTGACATTGACCATCTGGCCAAATCAAACGGAAAAGGGAACGCGATATTCCACAGAGATCACGCGAACTTGGAAGGATGGTGAAAACTATCGCACCACCAGTCGGCTGGACGAGCGAGACCTGCTGGTCGCGGCCCGGCTGGCAATCATGGCCGACGACTGGGTCAACGCGGCACGGCAAGCCGACTGGGAACACGCCAGGCAAAATGGCTCATCGCCATAGCCACCATTTCACGAAACGCGCGGTGCCGAGAAACGTGCTGATCAGTAGGACCAGCGACAGCGGCCAGCCAATGGCCTCGGGTACGGTCGATGGCACCGCGTCTCCATCATGAAACAATCTCACGGCTGCCACCAAGACGAAGGCGAACAACGTCGCTGCGAAAAGAAAGAGGTGCATCACAATCGCACCGCCCTTCGCGCCAAGCAAGACGCTCGACAAGATTGGGTCGCTAGTGAGTCGTTGGAACTGCGAATCACTCGTCATCAGCCGAGCGGATGCGACAAGGCTTGCGATGATTGTGGTCGCGTACAACATCGCGTTGAGTGGACCGTGGTGCAGTGATTCATAGACCGGCTCCATTGGCTGGAACGCTAGAAGAAATCCGACGAACAGGAAATGGTACGCGAACAAGAGTGGCATGAAGCACAAAGCGAACCTTCCAGCAAAAGCTGGTAGGTGTTGTACAACCGCCGGGCCGTTTTCGCGGGCAAATGATGAAATGTACTCCCAGGGGTCGGGCTGCGGCTGTCGAGGCGACGCGTTGCTCCGGCTCCGCTTTTTCCTCTTTTCTCGCGGAAGGATCGGTTCGGAGACGCTGCCGTCTGGATACTGATTCGTTTCAAAATTCGGCATCGCTACTGGGCGATCTTGCAAAGGATCAGCGACGTTAGCGTGGGGCTCCGCGATTTTGGGGATGGCGAGGCCCAAAGCCCGCGCGAGTTGGCAACTCGTTGGGCGATCTGATTCGGGACAATCGAAAACACTTGTATCTAGCAGGTGCGGTAGTCCAAGTTGTTCGGCCAACGGTTTCACGGAGGTCAACGTTGTATTGCGTTGTTGCCAACTTCCCGGGGCATCCGCGGGGGGATCGTTTTCCGAAAACGCAAGTAGTTCGAGAAGGAGCATGTCGCGGGCGCGCCGATCGGAATAGGCAAAAGCATGCTCATCGAGACATTCTTCCAGGTCTTTAGGGCAATAACCTGACATTCCTGTGACGCCTCCATCACCGATCGAGATGCGAGGGTCATCTAGCGTTGGTGATGTTTGGTAAACGAATGCGTCGAAGTCGATCAAGTTGACCTTTCCGGTCCTTGCATCCAAAATCAAATTGCGGTCGGTCAAATCGCCATGGACGAAACCTTTCGTGCCAATCTCCTCAAAAGCCGCCAACGTCGCGACTAGATTCTTGGCTGCTCGAACTCTATTTATTGGTGTCGGTAGTCCGTGAACGGCATCTACTCTCCCGTGAAAAGCCCACTTTACACTTCTCCAAGTCTGGCCTGGCACCGCGTCATGAAACGTAGCGATGAAATCGAAATCGCAACCGCTCGGACGACCGTATTGCTGAGTCGTTACCCAAGCATGAGGAAGCCCGCGGAATAGTTCAGACTCTTGAAGAACATGTTGACCAATTAACCATTCGGTTCGATGAATGCGAGCTGGTGACGTGCGGTGAGGCTGAATGAAACGAAGGTAGGCAACCGTCTCGCCAGATTCGCCAGACATTTCACAAACCGACGCTTCCCCACCGCCTGCGACTTCGCCAAAAGACAAAGGCCAACCATCGAGTTCCCAAACTGTGCCATACAGCTCTTGGAGCTGCCGTTTACTTACATCAACCCAGTCCGTCATGGCGAGATCACTGCCAGCGTCTGATTGTCGTCACTAGCACCAGATCGAATCGAAAACTGGAGTAAGTCAGTCGCCACTGTGCATCGGTCGCGATCGACACAGCGACGCATGACGTCGATCGCCTGCGAACAATCGCGCTCAATCGAACCGGTCACACCATCGGTGAATAAGTAGAGCTGATTCGCTGAAGCGAACTGGTGGCGATATTGGGGCTCGACAACATTTGTCATTGCTCCCAAGCAGGTCACTGGGCCCGAACTTGATGGAAGATACATCATCGGAACGCATCCGCGATCAAAGTCGCGAACAAATCCACCATCACCGATACCGTCCAAGAAAATCTGATCGCCAGCCTGCCAAGCGATCATCACCGTCGTCTGAAAGAGTCGGCCTGCTTGAACGAATCGAGTCCAATGGCTTTCCGGCACTTGATCTGGGCGACAAAGGCGAGCGTCACCCAATATGCGTTCGCCAATTGCGAGAAATGTTTCAGCACACTCCGAGATTGGGCTGCGTTGCTTCTGGTCCTCGGTCCGGACGAGCGCAGCAACGGACGCGTAGCAAGCTAGTCGGCTGCCCAGCTTTGACTCGAACGATGCGCTGACGCCATCCGCGATAGCGACCGCCCACTTGATATCGCCGTCGCCAAGGGGAACGAACGCGAGGAAAGAGTCGCGATTGGTTTCCTTGTTTCCGTGATCGGACGCGACTGAGAGCACCGACTTGCCCGTTTCAAGAAAGCCGGGTGATTCCAGAACGGTTCCACGCTCGGCCAAAGCATCGCTGTTGGCGGAAATCGTGTCAGACAAACTTTCAAGTAGAGGACTTTCCATCTTAGTTCGCAGGCCCTTCCTAACGCGGCCGTCGTTTTCGCTCGAGATCGCCGACGGCCCGGAAGATTTCAGCGGCAGTAGATGATCCAGAACTCGC
The DNA here is from genome assembly GCF_002727185.1 of Rhodopirellula bahusiensis. NCBI lineage: Bacteria > Pseudomonadati > Planctomycetota > Planctomycetia > Pirellulales > Pirellulaceae > Rhodopirellula > Rhodopirellula bahusiensis. The sequence goes on along the minus strand of NZ_NIZW01000008.1, from coordinate 204,704 downwards.
TGCCTTCGACAGGAACTGTGCCAACATGGATGCATTCGATACATCGAAGTACGCAGGTCGGTTTGATTCGTCGTCAATGCTCGCCAAACGCTTCAACAAGTTGACGTCAGGCTGATCGCCGCCAAATTCTATTCCGACCGTTAGAATAAGTGGCGGCGCGCCGATGGACAGTTTCATCGTTTTGATGCGATCGGCGATAGGAATAGGGTCATGATTCTTCGCTTTGTCGAATCCATCCGACATAAAAATCACAAGCGGAACCGGGTGTGCCTTCGGCATCTCATGGAAGCGGAGATAGTTCTTCTCGTAGTGCTGTAGCACGGCCTCAATCGTCCAAAGTGCTCGGTAGTACTTCGTGCGATCTGACGTCCCGGCAAAGTCAATCGAGTCGGCAGGGAAATCAAGGATGGGCACACCGAAAGTTTCTTTGTCGTAGTTGACGTACGTGCCGAACGAAAACACCACCACATCAAAATCAGAACTTCCGTCGCATTGCACCACCATTTCAGCAAGCATGTCTTTGACGGCGTTCGTTGCGGCCTCGGCCTTTCCGTCATGCGACATTGAACGGCTATCGTCGACAGCGAGTATCACTAGCTGCGGACTGAAGCCCCTGGCTTGCCGCTTGTTCGGGTCAACACGGCCTGCATACTTTGGAAGCGGAATCGGCGCGTGGAAGATCGAGTCGTAATCAATTTCGACTAAGTCTTCGGGCCGTACGACGGTCGAGGAATCGACGGATTCATCGTATTTGTCAGAACGATTTCGTGACATCTCTATACCTCTTGAAGTTGTCGAGGGATGCGGTGGCGTCCATGAGCGGAACGGATTCGCAGACGATGCTGCTCCGGACCAAGTGCTGTGATGCTCGTGTCGATGTGATTGGCAACGTTGGTCGGAGTCGCATTGCGGTTTGCAAATCGACTAGGCCAAATGACCAGATTGTACTCGCCAGTAGAACGCTGTGAGGAACTTGAGATTGGCGAGACCACTCACTGGGGTTGTTGTTCGACGAATCTTGCCCAAAAAAATGGAGTATCCACCCAAAACCGGGGCGGTAAGCCGATCAACTCAAACGTCGTTGCCGGAGGTGGCCACCTTTATCCCACGACCCCACCACTGAAGCTCGCCGAAAGGCTCGCGTCATCCCCGGCTGAGGAAGCAACCCTTCTCCGCCGCATCCGGCTCCACCTGTTCGCTCCGCTCCACGAGAGTCCAGGTCCGCTTCGCTCTCCACCTGGACACTCGCTCACTGCGTCCACCTAACACCCACCGGCCGGCTGCGGCTCCGAAGTGTTGCTGTCCTTTTTCTATGCTTCCTATTGCGTGGGCCTCGCCAGGGACGGCTGTAGGAGGCCCACTCAACAGGAAGCATGTTGTTGATTTGGGTTTCCGATTCGATTCAGCCAGTTTGAACGGCTGATGTAATGTTGAAACGTAGAAAGAACAGGAGCCAAGACCATGGCCATTACCGTAAGAGAAAAGGAACATTGGAAAGAACGAATCATTCGCAAGATTGACCAAGCGATTGAGGCGATCTGCGCAGCAGAGAACCCGAACTTTCTGGAGAAGATTCGCAAAGAAGCGAACGACCAGGCGTTGGAGTCGCTGGGCATTGCACATTTGGTGAAAGAAATCAAGTCACTCGGAACGCAACGGGAAACTCTTGATATTGAACGTCGTAACATTCTCAAGCAGGTGCTTGCGAAGATTCAAGGCGTAGACGTTGAGTCGCTTACCAAGAACGTCCATTCGTTTGGAGACTACGAAATTCAAGCGGCAGTCAATCGACGCGCTGCCTTGATGGAAACGGAGCTGCTAGCCGGAAACGAAATTGGCAAGCGGATTCTGAAGTTGCGTGAAGAGAAGGAAGAATTGCTCGACACCGTTTGGCTCGCAACATCGCCGAAACAAGTCAAGCAACTTTGGCAAACGGTTTCCGAAGTGTTGAAACAAGAGCCCACCGATTTGCAGCGTGAAGCGATGGGAATCGAGCCGTTGGATGAACTGAACGAGAAGTAGCCCAAACGGACCGGTCGCCTCGTGCGACCGGTCCAGTTTATGCGTTGCGAATAAGTCTAAGTTGTGAGAACGTGAAGCACGCGATAAACCGGATTATCGTGCATTGATCGAGATCGCCCGTGACCACGAAACCTGATTGTTTTCCTACCACTATCGAGGCCGAAGTATCGGCGTCCGTGCTCGATTCGCTTGCGGCGATCCCGGAGGAAAGCGTGTGGCTCGCCAAACTCAAGAGCCGGCGAACCCGAACTGCCTACCGGCGAGACGTGGAAGATTTCATGAAATTCGCGGGCATCACTGCATCCGAACAGCTACACCGAGTCGATCACCGACCCGTCATCGCTTGGGAATCGCACATGCGCGAGTACCAACAATTGAAGGCTTCGACGATTCGACGTCGGCTTGCCGCTCTATCAAGTCTCTACAAGCACCTCGTTCAACATAGCGTGGTTCCGATCAATCCCGTGCGTGATGTCGAGCGCCCGCGAGTAAGCCGCAACCAGGGAAAGACGCTTGCATTTTCCCAGCGTCAAGCTCGGCAATTGCTAGATGCTCCGTCACCGCACACAATCCAAGGAATGCGAGACCGAGCGATTCTGGCCATCGGATTGCAGGTCGGTCTTCGGCGGGCTGAGATCGCCCGTTTGCTAGTCCGCGATCTTCATCAGAATCGCGGGCTGGATTCGATTTGGGTCAATCGTAAAGGTGGGGCTTGTGAATCGGTGGCCATCCATCCGCAGGTGGCCAACCGAATCCGAGACTACCTACGGGCCACAGGCCACGAGAATCAGACCGAGACGGCGATGTTTAGGCCGTTTCGTGGCAACGGAAAGGGTGGGCCTCTAAATCGTGCGTTACACCCGGACGCCGTCAACCGTATCCTGAAGAAGTACAGCCGTGGCTTGAAACTGCCGGCTGGATTCTCCGCCCACTCGATGCGCGCGACGTTTATCACGACAGCGCTCGACAATGGCGCGAATCTGGAAGATGTCCAGCGGGACGTCGGACACGCGGACCCATCGACAACTAAGCTGTATGACCGTCGCGGCCACAATCCAGAGAAGAGTGCGTCTTTCTTCGCGAGCTACTGACTACCGGATCATCTCAGCGACTGCGCTGAAAATTGATTGATCGAACAGCCGATAGTCGATCACTGCGGCAATGACCGCGCCGACGGTGACCATGAAGCACATTCGCATCCTGCTTGATTCAGGTTTCATCACGTATCCACTCAAGTTATCTCGCCAGGCACGAGTGGTCTGGACAATCGGTATTCCTTTTCTTGACTGATTCATGTCGCTATCGTTGCCACAGTTTCGCCTTGAACGCAACCATCGCGAACACACGGAACACCGGTTCACTCCGTCTCGGTCACCACCGAGCTAATTGTGAGCGATTGAAAACGATGCTTTTCATTGGGAATCAATTCGTGGTACACGGATTGAATGCGCAACGCTTACGTAGGAATCGCCAACTCTGGGAATCTTGAGTGCCTTCATGCCGAGGACACTCACACGATCAAGTTCCTGCGCCGACGCATCGAGCGTCGGAACCGAGCCGGTGATGTCTGCTTTTGGGCCGTGCTCGATGTTCGGTTCGCGTCGGTGATCTCGATGGAACTTTCGAGCGGAAACCATGCTCAGGCTTTCACGCTCTTGCAGGCACTCGCGGACGACGTCGGTCGTATCTTGCCGGAAGTGGTCGATCCGCTCTCCGAAGTGCTTGCCGAATAGAGACTGTTGTTCGCATCGTCGACCACCAATTCTTGACCAAACGGCTTGGTAATCCTGCGACGAACCGGGATGCACTTGTAATCGAGTGCCGCGAAACCCGCCGCCTTGCGCTTTCGATTCACTGCTCTCAGGATGGTTAACAATTGCTCTCGGACCGGGCGGTAAGGCTGGAAGCAAACGCTGCGGAACTCGTCTTCGAGCTGATCTTTTCTCCGCCTCAACGCCAGTTCAAGCAGATGGGCACGTAGCGCTGTTGCGGTGCATTTGTCGATCCTGACCAGGGTATGCCATTTGCCAGTCCGACCGCAGGCCGAGCGGCGAACCGAGTACCCGCCGAACTGAATTCCCACGCGACGACAATCACGCAACTGATCGGCAGAATGAGACTCGAAGAACGCGTGTTGACCATGAGTTGCGACGAGAATGAACTGCCGCTCGTAGCGAAGATAGTGAACCGACGCGAAGCCGGCTTGTTTGCGGCGTGACCTCTCCCAACGCTTGCAATCGATTCCGTAGCGCTCAATCAGTTTCGCATCAATCGACTCAGGATTCTTTCCGTCCGGGATTATTCCAGTGACGTAAAAGTAGTGACCTGTGTTTACGTATCGAACAAGTTGTTCAATGAAACCGTCGATGCTGGCCGCGACGTAGCGATACTTCCAAGACGTCATTACTGCTCCGACGCTTTGATTCTTGACAAGAAGATGAGGAGTTTGTTTGTGGCACAAATCTCCTCGAAAAGCCAATCGTCGCTCGATCGAAATCCTCCTCTAGAACGTGGTGCAAATCCCGAGGCGTGTGCAGCCGGCTCCGCATCCTGCTTTGCCGGGCACACTCAACTGGCGAAGTAGCTCCCGCGTCTGCGAAGCCCTGTTTCTTCGTTACAGTTGGTTAATACCTCTTCGTTGCATTTCAAGAACCTTCGACCAACGCTACTCGCACGGGTAGCGTTGGTCGTCAGTACGTCGCCACAGGCGGTGATCTCTCCCGAGATTCTCGCGTGAAGCCACATTCAGGTCCTCTTCCAAGAAACCGACTTTGCCCGATTGCAAAGCCGGCATCGACAGCATGGGTCTTTCGTACGAAAAACCGCGTCGTCCCTTTCGTCATTGCCATGTGCATCAAAGCATCACCCTTGATACGGCAAACGGTTCAACTGTCCGAGGTGATTTACCGCAACTTTCGTTCGGTATTGATTGGACAGCAATTTACGACTGCCTTGCCGTGCGCGTTCGGACCTCATCCCGACGCGTCTGAGCCTTCGCCCAGAAAACCGCTCCGGCTCCCGCCGGATTTCTACTCAGGACACACTCCCAGAACCACGTGTTGGCAAATTGCCAGCGAGAGCTAACCCCGCACACGCAGCCCCTTCCCCGTTTCGTAGCCATCATCATCTCGAAGCTCACGTCGCTACGTCGTGTTACCGACCGGACACAGTGGTATGTCTCAGACTCCCGCCCGAGCATAGTTTCCAACATCCGATTGCTCGGAAGTTGATTTCAGGAAAGCGAAACAAGAAGCCTTTCCTTACCCATCCGCTGTGCCTTTTCACAGTTCGGCACCGTCTTCTTCGAGACTAACTGGCAAGCGTTCTCACGCCTTTCATGGTTGAGCTTTTCGCGTTCCAGGTTTTGACTGGATACCCGAAGGCCGCTAGACCCTCGGCATGACGGGCGTTACCCGTTCATGACTCCCCACGCCAGCGAAGTTGAACGAAGCTGATCGACAACAGTTGTTGTCGACCGCACTGCTGAGATTGAACTCTCAGTCAGCTAGCTCACGAACCCCTTCGGCGGGATTTGTTGCGTTCTCTCACGAGAGATCGCAACTCACCCGGAGGCAACGGACTGGATCACCAACCCGCAACCTCGCTGCAAACACGCAGCCTTTGATTGACCACGGCCTATCAGTTCGGAACGTCCGAGCCGACAGGTTTTCCACGGTCGCCCTCTTTCACTATTAAGTTTGAAAAGAAATCGAGTCGAATCATGGGGTTGTGTCTCGGCATCATGCCAAGGATTTAATCCATGAAGCCCTCGTCGATCACAGCAAGCCCGATCTCCAGGCACTGCGCTCTACGCGGAAGAACGTGACGGATAGCGACTCCCGTCCCCTTCAGTCGGCTGATGAAGCCAACGTTCCGGGTTGTTCCCGACCCATGCCATCGAACAGAAACGTTGTTCGTATTCTGACGATCACGAGGTTGTTAGTCCCGCAAGCCGGACGCTAGCGTACTTCTAGTCCCCGATCATCTAGTTGGGGCTGCCTATCGTGCATCGAACTAAGTGCGTGTCGCTTGCGTCACGTTTCGGGAAATCGGACGTGTCGGCTGCGTCACGTTTCCGCGCTCGCCACGTGTCGCTTGCGTCACTCTTTTGCGGATCGCATGTCTAATGAACCATCGCAAGTTGCCAAAAAGATTGGGATTTCCGTCGCGAGGTGCCTGCCGCCTGCAAGGGCCAAAGTACCTGTTTACAAAGTACCTCGAAAACAAAGGAGTCGATTCTGGAATTGAGTTGAATTCCACTCACTTCACAGCGGTTTTGTCCAATGCCGGCACCAAGCCGGATTCAATGACTTCGGCCAGCACGTTGGAGACACTCGATGGCTTTGCGTTGGGAGGTCGCTCCGATTCAGGGCTGCCTAGATTGGCGTTAGCGAGCGATTCTCGTTTTCGCAGGTCGAGCCACCAGTCCGGTGGGGTTCTCGTTCCCTGGGAGGCATGTTGGACGTTGTGCATGAAGAAGGCTTGCGGGCTACGCTTGAAAAATGAGCGGCCCTTGTGTTCGACGGCGGCCAGCGTCACGTCGGACCATTGCTGAATCAAATGCTCATCAAACTTGTGCAAGATTCGCTGGCACTCATGATCGCCGAATCCGATTGAGCGGAGCGGTTCAGCGAGTGGAGATTCGATTCGATTGGACGCGGGCCGGGCAACCTTCCTTCCGAAGAACTTGCCTTTTGAAAATCGAACGGTGAACTCACCCTTCGCGCGCTTTTGGAAATCCGCTTCACCGGCGATGATGTTATGAATACGCAGCCGCTCGGCGAGCTTTGCGATTCGCACCTTGATTTCGGATGTTCGCAGCGAGTCGGAAAAACCAAGTACGTTGGTGCCCAATTCCCGGATGTCGATCGCCGGCGTCGTGCGATACCTCCAAAACAACTTGTGGAGCAATAGGAACAGGCGCCGACTCGCTGGGTCTAGCTCTGTATACACCTCGAAATCGAATGCCAGCACGCTGCATGCCGCCAGGCAATACTCGAAAAAGATCGGGTCCCAGGAAATTTGCCACACTCGTGATGAATCGCCGTCTATCGGCAAACTGTAGCTCAGAAAACCGAAACTGACCCGACGATGCTCTCCCCGAAGCGGGTCATAAAACGCATCGTTTCGGTAGGAAACCAGCGACAGCCGTTCCAGTGATTCCGCGAGTTGTTGGTATTGCCGGCCGCCACGACGCCGCGTGTCGATCTTGCCAAGCTGCTTCAAGCAGTAGTGTCGTGTCGCGAAAAAGTTCGGCGTTGGCTTGGGTTGTGACAGCGTCAGTGAGAGAAGGCCCCACAGAAAGAACTCATCTTCCGTCGACAATCCGCCGGGGCAAGTCACGCGGACCGATGCTTGCTTGCGCTTTTTGTCTTTCGAGTAGCCGTAACTTGTCTTGTGAACGAAGTTCTCTCGCAGCGATGCCCGTGCATCAAGCGGACACAAGCAGTGCTCAATCAGCGTCAACTGTCCGACGGCTGCTCGCAATGTCGAGCACTTGGTGGTTTGTTTTGGTGATTTTGCTGTGGCCATAACCCTCGGTGATTCTTACCAGTCGACCGTACCACGCAAGCTGTCGTGGCGCGAGCATTTTCGTGTGGGAATCCCGATGACATGGATGCCAGAATGCCGTCATTGCTGGAATTCTGGAAAGGCTGGCATTACCGAAAAGCGGCATTGCCTGAATGCTTGAATCACCCGAATGCCAGAAAGTCCGTGACGGATGATTGACTGTCGTGGTACGGCTATTCACATGAAGATCATCGCAATCACCAACCAGAAAGGCGGGACCGCCAAGACAACGTCCACCGCGGCGCTCGGTGTGCTACTCAGTCGTCGCGGAATCCCGGTTCACCTGATCGACATGGACCCGCAGGCTGATCTGACAGCGGCATTCGGAATCGACGGCAGTAATAGCCGGCTCTTCGATTGCCTGCGAGATCAGTCTCGACTGGAAGTCATCAAGGTCGCGGAATCATTGACCATTTCACCAAGCAACCTGCAACTCTTGCGGGCCGAATCGGAACTTCTCACTTCGACATCCCGAGAGTTCGTATTGCGGACCGCCCTGCGAAACACCGAACTATCTGACGAAGGCGTTGTCTTGATCGACTGCCCGCCCTCGCTTGGGGTTCTCTCGGTTGCTGCGTTGAGCGCTGCTCAGGGAATCTGTGTCGTCGTACAACCGGGTGGCTTCGAGCTACAGACCCTGGTCCATCTTGGTCAGACCGTCGACCTTTTGCGTCAGTACGTGAATCCTGAGCTGCAAACGATCGGTGCGATCGTGACGAACAGTCATCGCCGCCGCAGCATTACGTCGCAAGTTGTGGATGAATTAGCGAGTCAATACAGCGTGTTAGGTACCATTCGTTCCGATGCAAGGATCGTGTACGCAACGACCGCCGGCAGCATCCATCGGCTTCGATCATCGTCCGCGATGGAAGATTATGACGCAGTTGCTGACAGAATCGCTGAATGGCTGGCCGTGTGAGCAAGCCACTTCCTGGAATCGCCAACGTCCTGGGCGGGTACATCAGCACACCGTCGGTCGCCCCAGCCCAGGAGCCGCCAGAGAAACCGAAACAGGAATCGGCTGGTCGGGCGAAGAAGTCCCGTCGCCAACGTGCCCGGCTGGGACGCCCGCCGGGGGTAAATTCCACAAACCGAGCACCAAAAGAAAAAGCAACGCTCCGAATCGACACCGAACTGATGGCGGAATACCGAGATTGGTCCTGGGACGCGCGGTGCCAACTGGGCGAATTGGTCGAGCGGGCACTCGTCGATTATCGCAAACGCAACCGTTAGTTCGGTCTAAGAGTCTAAGCGCTTTCTCGACTCACGTCGGCGTTCATGCGACCGCGAAGCCGCTTGGCATGATTGAAGTACGTTGCTCGACATCCACCACCGAGTCGGACAAACTCCTGGACCCGTTCGGACTCCGTCGACCAACGAACGTCCGACTTTAGCTTGGCAACCAAACTCGTAGTCGCTGGCAGTGTTTCCTGCAACAACATGGATCGCCAATCGAGTCCTGCTGCTTTCAGTTCAGATGCGCGAACGTATTGACGCATGGACGGATTGATAACAAGCGAGAGGTGCCTGCCGAACCAGTCGTAGATTTCATCGTCGTTGAACCAGCTACGGACCTGTTGATGCACTTCGCTGGCCGAGGGTTGGAACCGAATCACGTGACCGCGATCCTGCACGGCGGCGACATTCTTATCTAGAGTCTTCCATTCGTTGGCAATGATCACGACCCGGCTCGTGGTCTCGAACGCCCGTGGAATGCCCTGTTTATCGAGGGCAGCGGATGCAGTTTGCCAAGAGACTCGCTTGACCGGGTCCGTCTGGCAAAGTGTCTTGAGCAATCGAACCGCGTTGCGATCCGAATAGAGGCTATCGACGTCGTCGAGCACAATCACTTGGTCACGATGATTCCAGGCTTGCGAGTAGACACCGAACGCCGTTGCGTTGCCTTCGATCCAGCAAGCGTTCGCCATCACGCTTCGAACCGTCTGACTCTTGGCGAGCCCCGGTTCACCAAGAACAATTAACAGATTCAAGTGTCCCTCGGCGAACGCTTCAACAAAGCGAGTCATCTCGCCATAGGTGCTGACAACAAACCCGGGTTCCTTCGACGTCGTGATTTCTCTTTTCATGGGCGGGGAAAAGTGGACCGATCGCACGATGCGACCGGTCCGATTCGTAACATTGCTAGGTCGAATCAAGTTCGACATTAGCACAAGTCCGTTCTTGGGGTCCAACGAAGAATTGAACGCTTAGACTGGGCTGCTCCAACCACTTGCCCCACACAACCCAACACCCGCCTGCCCCACTCCTCCCCGGCTATCGACGGCCTGCTCCGCAATCTCTGGTCGGCTCCACTTGCAATGTCCGTGCCAGGCCCGCCACCGCGCCGCCGCCCCTCCTCAACCTGTCACGGACCTTGCCGCGCTTCGCCTCCCGCCGATCGCTCCGCAGGCCGAGTTTCTTTTTTTGTCCCTGGGGTGGGTCTGTCGATGGGCGAGAGACCCACCCCAAGGACAAAAAATGCGAGGTGGGTTGTACGGAAAAATCGTCGGAAATCCCGACACTTGCTAGGTAACTCGAAATGCAAAAGGACACAAAACGAGAAGACAACGCCGATTCGTCGACGACATACCAAGGCTGGGAGAACTATGCGACTTGGTGCGTTGAAGTTTGGTTAACAAACGATTCGGGCTCGTATCACTACTGGAGAGACCGAACACGTTCGACCGTTCGCGGCGCATGGTCAATGGACAATGTGATCAGTGGGCTGTGGACAGAATCGGAGGCAGCGCGCATCAGCCTTGCAGAACAACTGAAGGAAGCCACACACGACGAATCACCGCTTCAGGAAGCGTCGGTCTATACCGACCTACTCGGCTCGGCACTGGATGACGTGAATTGGTCGCAGATTGCGGCGTCCTTCATTGAGAACTTTTGCGACTAGGAGATTAGCACCATGAACTACATATTCGTTTACACAAGAGAACAAGCAATCGCGGACGGAGTCCTGATCGACGTCACGAAGACGGCCAAGGAAGCAGGGTTGTCATTACACACGGTCGTGACGGACGCCGTTTGGGCTGAGTATGTTCGCGTTCCAGATGGAATCACGTGCCAAGACGAAAGCGGACGACTCTGGGACATCCTTTGGATGCTTCGCTACGCCATACTGCAAAGCAAGAACGCAGAACCGCAGATGATGTTTGAACTGTACGTTGCCAACGAAGAAGGCAAGCCAGCCGAACTCGTCAAACTCAAGGCCATTGTCGGACCAGGCGACGATGAACGTCCCGTTCTTACGATTCTGCTACCTAACGAAGACTAAACCCCCATCATGCGACCGGCCACATGCCGGTCGCATCCTCACCGATATCATCAAGAAAGATGGCAATCGGACGCGTCCCACCGATTGCCATCGCAATTGCCACCCAAATCATCAGAAAACCACGCGAATCACGGACTCCCGACGAAATCCATGCGCAAACGCCAGAAGTAAAACAAAGCAGGGGCAACCGTGCGCAGATCGTGAGTTCGCACCGGTCGATATTTCATGGCCCAGCAAGCAGGCGATGCCAAGCGACCTGGCGCTCACAAGGGTAGAATCTCGACTGAACACACTCGTAGAGGCGACTCATGGATCGGCGAATTCTCACCACGCGTAGGAATGGAATCGCGACGAGGCGTCGCGGGGCCGTTGTCTGCTGTTTGCTGTCTCCGGTTCTCGGTATGGCCTTGTCGGGTTGTGACCGCAATGCCGAGGACGTACCGGTCGGGGACCATCCGAATATCGTCGTCACAAGTTGGACGATCTCGCATGGACAGCCGGTAAGTGTGCAAAGTGAATCGGGCGAGGTCACCGTTTCGGCTTCGTTTCCCAGACAGGACGTTGTCTCGAATGAGGTTGTCTCCGTTCTTGTCGAGACGAAGATTGCTCCCGGATTCCATATCTATGGCGACTTGCCTTCGCCAGGGCCGTTCACGCCATTTTCGATCGAGGGTTCAACTGACGATCAGTCTCTGACCATCGGTCCAGCATCAATCCCAGAGACCAGCGACACGGCTGACGGAAAACCAATTCATCGCGATTCGCTTTCCGCCTCGCTTCCGATCCGATTTTCAGAATTGCAAGCAGCGAATTATCGCGTGACAATCAAAGTCCAATTTCAGGCGTGCAACGACCTCGTTTGCCTTCCGCCCGAATCCTGCACCATCGAACTTCCAATTGTGGTCAGTCAGTCAACTCCTTTGTTAGAGAGATGATCTACGATGAATCGCCCGTCCATCAGTTCGTTTCCTCGGTCTTTCGCGGTAGCGTTTTTGCTCGTTGTTATTGCCGCGATCCTCGCTCCACCATCGTCAATCGCCAAGGAGCTCAAAGGCCTGCGCGTCATCTACGTCGGTTCAGAGCGAGCCGACGAGTTCGTCGAGTTTTTGAAGCCACACGTCGCGGTGATCGAGTCAGTGGATCGTGATGCGTTCAAACCAGCGGATGCCGAAAAGTTTGACGTGGTGTTGCTGGACTGGCCCCAAAGTGGCAGTGCCCGAATGGAACGCACGGATACGTCACCGCTTGGGATGCGCAAGGACTGGGGACGACCGACCGTCTTGCTGGGGAGTGCAGGGCTCAATTTGGCGTGCGCCTGGCAACTTCGCGGCGGCTCAGGCTGCACCTGTCTCGATCCGGTGGCGTACGACCTGAAATCACATCCCATCTTTGAGTCACCCTTTCCAATTGACCGCACTGCGACCATCGAAATCGACACGCCGTCGTCATTCCAAGATGACATGGACGAAAAGTCGATCGAGGTGATCCCCGTCGTCGATGAGCACGAGAAGAACTGGAAAGCCGGATGGTGTACGTATTCGACTGCATTCGACGTTTATCCCGACGTCGAATTTTTCTGCGGCGGAGTCAATCATAAAACGCCAACCGCCGCGGCGATCTGGCGACAGGGCAACTTGATGCATTTCGGTTTCGAGCAATCACCGGCCGAGATGAATGATACCGGCAACCGAATGCTTCTCAACGCGATCGCCTACATCAGTAATTTCAGCGAAGATCGCCCCATCGCGATCACGCCGTCAGTCTTCGTCGGACCACGTGCCCGACCACGCTCGACTGTTGCGTCTTGGCTCAAGAATCCCGATCGAGCGAGTTGGGTGGAAAGAATGGTGACGCCGGAACTGTGGCAAACCATTGAGTCACAGGGCAATGCCGACGCCATGGCAGCGTGGGCCGAATCGCAAACGCCTTACTTGACGACTGATCCAGAAAGCAAGTTGACCATCGACGAGGATTTGCTTGAAATTCAGATGGGCTTTGACGACCCCCGATTCCTAGAGTCCACGATCGAAGGCTTGTCGGCAGACGACAAGGATACCGTCGATCGAGCAGCACGGTTGCTTGCACGCTACGTGCCAGACGGTCCAAGTAGCGGTACCGCAGACGACTGGCAGGAATGGCACAAAGAAAACAAGCCCTATCTCTTTGCGACCGACTTTGGCCACTATCGGTGGTACGTCGACCCGTTGGCCAAGAAACGTGCCACACCCACCCTGCAGTTGCGTGGGGCTGATCGAATGGACCGGAATTAGACGCCAGCCATCAAAAAAGATCGCTTTCGATGCGTGACATTTCTTGACGAGCGTGATAGGGAACCAGTGTCAGCAGCAGAATTGTTCCTTATCGAAGCCAAATATCTGTAGACATCAATGCCGCCTCTTGCGTCGATCGGGCTTCACGCCAGGTCGCCAAGAGAGGCCGGCGGTCTTGAAGGTTTTCTTAGTGAGCCCCATTCGTTACGAGCTTCCGAGCTGTCTCGGTCGTTCCGTCGATTGCCGCTGCGCGTGGTAATCGGCGGTTCGACCGCGTTGGTTGAGCAATGATTCTTGACTCCCACTCGGAGACTTGTAGCGATGGCTACTCTGACAAAAGCAAATGAGGAACTGTTTCGACGGACGCCCGACGAATGCTTCGACTCGTTCGACAGCCTGTACGCCGAGTGTTCGCGTTCGCGTGAACAATCAACGGACCTCTGGGAACTCCCGCAAGACATCTCGCTGACGCATGATCTAACGATCTGCAACGGCGAGGGTTCCGAATACCGGTTGAACGATTGGTCGTTCTCGCAGCTATGCCGCACGGCGGGCGTTGGGAAAGACACGGTCAACCGGCTGTCCCGGAAGACGGCCAGCAAGGTGTTTGAGGAAACCCTGCCGCAGGCGGAAAAGCCGATGCAGCTCCTGACGACTGAAAAGCAGATTCGTAGCGTTCACGGTGTTGCCTACACGCGGCTCTGGAACGTCGAATTGCTGGACGTGGTCAACGAGTATGCGTCGTTCTTTACCCCGCCGCAAAAGGCGATGGATGATGTCAGCACCGGACTGTATTGCGGAGAACAGGACATGTTCGCATTCCTGATTGACCCGACCGGATGGGCCGAGATCGAAGGACAGGCGTTCGCGCCGGGCTTTTTCATCTGGAACAGCGAGGTCGGACGCCGAAGCATTGGCATCCAGACATTCTGGTTTCAGCGTGTCTGCCAGAACCACATCGTTTGGGATGCAACCGAAGTGATCGAATTCACTCGCAAGCACACCGCCAACGTTCGTGATGCTTTGCAAGAGATTCGTATCATGCTGGACAATCTGGTCACCGTTCGCGATCAACGCAAAGACTCGTTCGCCGCGATGATCAAGAAGGCAATGACAGAGAGGCTTGGTGATGACGCCGACGAGGTCACGAAGGTGTTGACGGCCGAAAAGATTCCGCGACATCTAATCAAGGATGCGATGGGGATCGCTCGGACGCAGGGTGCCTTTACCATTTTCGCGATGGTCGATGCGCTCACCAAGCTGTCCCAGAAGGTGGATTTTGCCGGAGATCGAACGGCGCTCGATGCCAAGATCGGCGGTCTGCTGTCGATGGCGGCATGAACAATGTCGACATTGAACACGCAGTATGAGTGTGACGGATGCGGTGCGTGTTGCCGCAGCAAGTTGGTCGATATCTACGAAATCGACATACTCAGGAACCCGCGGATTGCGGAGCAGATGATTCCGCTTCGCGAACCGGGTTTCGATGGCGAGATTGGCTACCTGAATTGCGTCAGCAATGGCGGGTGCGTCTTTCTTCGCGACGACAATCGGTGTGGAATCTACACGACGCGCCCGTCGGTTTGCGTGCTCTACGAAGCGGGCAGCGACGATTGTCAACAGTGTCGGCTTGACGCTGGCATTTCACGTCTCGAGCCGATGTCCCTCACGAAAGCGTGAGTGTTGGAATTGGTTCGCTCTTTACTCTTACTGAAAGGAGGGAGCTATGGCTCAACCATGGACCCGCAAGTGACTTGGAATTCGTTGCTCGAAGAGTGGGCAAGGCGAAGCTGGCGCGACGTGACAGAGCTGGCTGAAGCATTGCTCGATTGGCTGGATCGTGGCGGATTCCCACCGAAGACGTCTGACACACCGGAACTCGGCAGCGAGTGGCATGCGGCAGTTGCGAAAGCAGCGGCGATCTATGCCATGAAACGTGCTGAAGCGGTATTGGACGATCCCGACGGCATTCCGGCACGCGTCGCATTCACGCTGACGTGTGCCCAATGCAACGTCGAAGGGCCAAACACGTTCTACGAGGCAAAGCACAAAGGCTGGACGCGAATTCAGTACATGCCTGCGTCCACATCCGAGAACTTTCTCGGCATTTGCTTCCCATGCAGCCAACGTCAGTAGCGACGTTTGGTATCCGGCCAGTCGAATTCTCGACAAGCCGATTCTTTCCTTTCATCCATTCTCTATTCGGAGACAACCAACATGGCTACCAAACAAGCCAACAAGACGACCCGCCCGACGCAAGAATTTCGACTTGGTCGAATCCGTGCGGCGATCTGGGAGAACGAAACGGACAACGGTGTCCGTCACAATGTGACGATCAGTCGGCTTTACCGAACCGACGACGGCGAGTGGAAAGACTCAACGTCATTCGGTCGGGAAGACTTGCTGCTCGTTGGCAAAGTGATGGACCGATGCCACACCTGGATTTACACCGAAGCCCGGAACGGAAACGGAAACGGTGAATCCAACGGTAATGGCAAAGGCCGTTCCAACCATGACGAGGATCACGACGACGGAAACGTCCCGTTCTAGCCTCCGCTGGTCCATTTGTGTGAACCTGTCGTTTCCTTCCTCTCAGGTGGCTCCGGTTTGCAGATTTTGAACCCAGGTTTGACGACCGCTGGCCACCACCAGAACACCGACGTGTTCTTTCTAATCATCAGGCACGAACGAACTCTTGCCGACGCCCCAACTGACGCGCTGCGTCACTTGGAAGCGGTACGGCAACGACACGGTTTTTCCAAGCGTCCTCGATCACTCACACGAACCCGACGGCCTTTGCGAATCGCGAAGACAAGACGGCCCGTGCGATCGGCGGGAATAGTGGGCCTACAGAAATTCTTGGCAGTGTGAACCGATTCACCCACTAAAACTAACGAACGAGTTGAAACTCGCTGTCCGGTCGCGCTGTACCCCTGAATCCGGCATCATCAGCCAAAGGTAGTTCAGAACCGCACCGCTTCCGGTTCTGAACGAAGCAAGCTAACCACTCGCAAGCCGCCGACCGCATCTGCAACCCCCGTCTACTTTCGGAGCAGAAAGTCGATTGCTAGAATGCTCGTAAACTGAGTAAATCAACGCGATTGAGGATTCAAGCGTGACCAAACGTGTCAAATTGGGGGCCTCTAGTGGTCTGCGTCGTCGACAGCACGCACTGCTTGCGAAGTCATTAAGCAGTCGCTTGAAACCGAGTAAGGGAGCAAGGCCCGGTCGCCCTTCCGATCCAACATGGAATCAGCACGGAAAATTGCCGATGAGCGAAGAGACTGCTGAACTGCTTCAGGATTTGGCGATCGAGCTGAGTACCGCGCAGCGTAAGATCAGCCCGATGCAAGTCGCAGCCCATCTACTTGAGGTCCAGTTGAAACGGTATGCCGATACGGCGAATGGAGAAGGCGATGCCGAGAGCAAGTGCGCATAGATATGGATCGTCCAGGCGCAAAACGAACGGGCATTGGTAACCGATGAAAATCAGCAAGATCAAATCGCACTTGCTTGACTGTGGCTATCGTAGTGACTTGTTGCGTTCTGATTACCAATTCAGCGAAGGACAAACGGTCAATCCTCTTGTTGGCTTCTCTCAACTTCCGCTCGATGCGCGTAGCTCCTGCGTCGCTGTCCTGCAAACGAAAGGCGATCCTAAATCCGAAGTCCAGCAGTGTCGTCCGACTGGCGCTCCGCTCGTGTTCGTATGTGCTGGCGACTCGCTTCAATGGTGGCGACAAGGAGCGGAATCGCCGACTTGGGTAGATTCTGTCCACGAAGATACCGTCGAACAGTTTTTCGATGACCGACGAGACGATTTTTCTCCGGATGCGATTTATCGTGCAAAGACCTGGGGGCGATTCCGCAAAGAATTTCAGTTGAGCTTCGTCGACATCGGTTTGATGCCATTGGTCGAAGAGGAAGTTGGCAATGCTTTAGAACAATTCATCGAACGTAGTGTTACATCAACCAAATCTCGCCTGGGCTGGAACGTCATCTCAGCCGAGCAGGGACATTGGCTCTTGAAGTCGGTCTTCTGGCTTCTTTCAGCGAGAATCCTGCGAGACAAGAGCGTCTCAACATTTACTGATCTCGATTTGCCTGATGTTGACAATACCTTCTCGACGTTGGCCAGGCACTATGGGACGCCTTCCATCACAATCGGGTCGAATCTTCAACGCGAAGCCCTTTCGCAGGTCGCCGAAGAGCTGGTGCGTTTTAGTAATTTGTCCTTAACCACAACGGAATCGCTCGCGCACGTTTATGAGAACACGCTGATATCGAAAGCAACGCGTTCCGAATTGGGGACGCACAGTACGCCTTCCTATCTAGTGGACTACATCGTTGGCAATCTGTCCGACTGGATCGAGGAAATCCCAGAAGCACAGCGAAGCGTGTTTGAGCCGGCGTGCGGACACGCGGCATTCCTCGTGTCAGCAATGCGATTGTTGACCGAACTACTTCCAGCGTCCAAAGCAACACCGGGACGGCGTCGCCAATACCTCCGCAAGCGAATCCATGGCATCGACAAGGACCACTTCGCTCTCGAACTTGCTCGTCTTGCGTTGACGCTAACCGATCTTCCCAATCCTGACGGATGGGACTTGAAGGCAGAGGACATGTTTCTGACGGACGCGTTGGAGACACAATCCAAGACGAATACGATTCTTCTGGCAAACCCACCTTTTGAAAATTTCTCGGAAAGCGAATCGCAGCATTATCAGGCGAAGGATGCGTCGCCTACTATCAGCAATAAAGCTGCTGAGATGCTGAAAAGAGCCTTGGAAGCGATGCAGCCCGGCAGCGTTTTTGGGTTTGTCATGCCGCAGTCTGTATTGCACGCCAAGTTTGCGAGCGAGGCCCGAAGGGTTTTGCTGGAACGGTTCGAGCTTCGAGAGATTTCTCTGTTTGCAGACAATGTGTTCAGCTTCGCCGATGTTGAATCGACCGTCTTGATTGGTCGTTGCGTCGGCGCGTCGACGAAGGCAAGCAATTCGGTTCGCTACCAAAAGGTACGTGAATGGCAGATGGATGACTTTCGCTCGTCGTATCAAGTCGCAAACGCGAGAGTGGTATCCCAGTCACGCTTCGTCGAAGCTGATGATTGGGAAATGCGAGTTCCTGATTTAGAGGAGGTTTGGGACTACTTCTCGAAACACTCACTTCTTGATGAGCGGGCGAGTCTTGGTCAAGGACTCCAATATAAAGGTGTGACACTTCCAGAGAATGCAATAACCTATTCGTCGTCGGAATTCCCCGCGTCGGAGCAAGGCTTCATCCGATTCGAGCCGGACGACATCGACACAACGAGCCTTCCAAAGTCGTTTTGGATGAGTTTGGACGACTCTCTAATCCGACGAGCTCTAACTGGTACAACAACCGGAGTGCCGCAAATTTTATTGAACTACGCTCCCGTAAGCCGAGGACCATGGCGGTTAAAGGCATTGATCGACTCAATAGGGCATCCGGTCACCAGCCGATTCATTACGGTGCGTTCAAACCAATTTTCTCTTGAGTCGCTGTGGGGAATCTTGAATTCGCCAGTGGCAAACGCCTTCGCTTTTTCGCATCTAGGAAAGCGGGACAATATCGTGGGAGTGATGCGAAAGCTTCCAGTGCCCGAAGGCGAAATTTTCCCAGAACTAGACGACGCAGTCAGAACTTATTTTACAGCGGCTGAGAGTGGCTGTCCTGCGGATGAAATGCAACAGCTCCTTGCTCGCGTAGATGCCGCCGTGTTGGCGCGATATGACTTACCTGTTGATCTGGAACACAAACTTCTTTCGCTATTCGATGGTTGGGAAAGACTCGGCGTTCCGTTCTGCCAAGCCGATTTGCTTCCGCAGGAACTTGGTGGAGTTGTTCGTTTCAGTGACTTCGTCAAATACGAAGCCGATTGGCCATCAACAAACGGTCGACGTGGAGTACTGATCGACAAGAAGATCGCTGGAACAATCAGTCCGCATGAGCGAACTGAACTGGAAAGCCTACAGGCGTACGCCGAACTCTACCTGGATCGAGAGACGCCGACTCCGACCAGAGAACTCGAACGGCTCGAAGAAATGATCTTATCGCGGTCTGGTAAATCGGGTGGCGAAAGTTGATGCACGGTTTTGAATACCCCGCCCTGCCTCATTCGCGTCGACATGGTCCGATGGGCTACAAAAATTACGAGAGTTTTCGTCCCTGGCTCCGGGACGAGTTTTTGTTTCGTTGTGTTTATTGCCTTCACCGAGAACGCTGGAACCCAGACGACATCGCGTTCAACATTGATCACTTCACGCCAGTGTCCGTCGATCCAGCACTCACATGCGTCTACGACAACCTGGTTTACGCCTGTAGGCGCTGCAATCGTGCGAAGACCAACATCGTCGGGATTCCCGACCCATGCCAAATCACCTTCGGTGAGTGTCTGAAAATCACAGAAACCGGGGCGGTTGCTGCACAGAACGAACATGGAGTCAAACTCTGCGACTCAATGGCGCTGAATGCAGAAAAGCGAGTCGACGCTCGCGGTCGGTGGATGCGAACACTGCGGTGGTTGCAAGCGACGGACGCCGAACTTTATGACGAGTACATGGGATTCCCGAGTGACTTGGATGATTTGCGTCCGCCGAAGCTAGAACCTCCGTCAAACACGATGCCAGAAAGCGTCGATGATTGCTTCTTCGCACAACGCGAACAGGGGCGACTTCCACGCGTCTACTAAGCTACAAGCCTGCCGTGACACGTCTGGTCACGCCTTCAAAATTGTATCTCCCCAACTTAACAGAAGCGTTGCGTCGAAGCTTCATCAGTTCCACCGACCAGTGAAGCGAACGCCGATGTTGTGAGCGTTCTTTGGGGAGGGGGCAAGGCAGATCAGCGTCGCTACAATGGCCAGCTGTCGGCGACAGGAGCGTTTCTTATCACGATTGTCCAGTAGGTCGCCCTGGAAAGTAACAACATGAACGACTGCTAGCTGAAAACGGGCACGTGATGACGCCAGATGAATTTGTCAACCGATGGAAGGATTCGGGCGGTGCCGAGCTGGCGAACTCACAATCGTTTTTGAAAGAGCTTTGCGATCTGCTGGAGGTTGCGCAGCCCGACCCGACGAAGCCGGATGCCGCGTCGAATCGGTACGTGTTCGAGAAAGCCGTCGAGTTCAATAACGGTGACGGCAGCGTCAGCCAAGGCCGCGTTGACCTGTTTCGCGCCGGCTGCTTTGTGCTGGAGTCCAAACAGGGCAGCGAACGCAAAGCTGCCGAGCAAGCCGAGGCGTTGGCGACCGTTACCAAGACGGCCAAAAAGCTCGTTGGAACAGCAAAGCGAGGGACCGCTGCTTGGGATCGTGCGATGCAGGCTGCTCGCAAGCAAGCCAAGGGTTACGCCGAAGCTATACCTGATGAGTGGCCCCCGTTCCTCGTCGTTGTTGATGTTGGATTCTGCTTCGACCTGTACGCTGATTTCACCGGCACGGGAAAGAACTACGTTCCGTTCCCTGATCCGCGATCGTTCCGTATCCCACTACTGCGTCTGCGAGACGAAAAGACCCGCGACGTTCTGCGAGCATTGTGGACTGATCCGCATTCGCTCGACCCCACCAAGCACGCCGCCGATGTGACGCGTGACATTGCAACGCGACTGGCAAAGCTGGCCAAGAGCCTCGAAGCGGAACATGATGCCGAAGTTGTCGCCGGCTTTTTGATGCGATGCCTGTTCACCATGTTCGCCGAAGACGTCGAACTGATTCGCAAAGAGTCGTTCACTGAGTTATTGCTCAGCCTGCGATTCGAGCCCGATAACTTCAAGCCAATGGTCGAGTCGCTGTGGGAAGCGATGGACGAAGGGAAGTTCAGCACGATCTTGCGAGAGAAGATTCGTCATTTCAACGGCAAGTTTTTCAAAGACAAAACAGCGCTCACGCTGACCAAAGACCAAGTCGAATTGCTGGTCGAAGCGGCGAAGCACAAGTGGGACCTGGTCGAGCCCGCGATTTTCGGCACACTGCTCGAACGCGCCCTCGATCCCGTCGAACGACACAAGCTGGGTGCCCACTATACGCCGCGTGCCTACGTTGAACGTTTGGTGATGCCAACGATTATCGAGCCACTGCGAGAACAATGGGACGCGACCTACGCCGCCGCCATCCAGTTGGACGAGGACGGTAAACGCAAAGACGCCGTTAAGTTGCTGCGTGAATTCCACGGCAAATTGTGCGAGACGCGCGTGCTCGACCCGGCCTGCGGCAGCGGCAACTTCCTGTACGTGTCGATGGAGTTGATGAAACGGCTCGAAGGCGAAGTCGTTTCAGCGATGGCCAGCTTCGGCGACCATGTGTTGCCCGGCATTACGATCGACCCGCATCAGTTTCTGGGCATCGAGATCAACCCGCGCGCCGCGGCGCTGGCAGAGTTGGTGTTGTGGATTGGTTTTATTCAATGGCATCGCCGTACACGTAACGAGGTCGCCCCGCCCGAGCCGATTTTGAAAGATTATCAAAACATCGAATGCCGCGACGCCGTGTTGGATTGGGACAGCATCGAGCTGGTCACCGACGACGAAGGCAACCCGGTTACTCGTTGGGACGGTCGCACGACCAAACCAAACCCCGTCACCGGCGAAGAAGTCCCCGACGAAGACGCCCGAGTTCAAGAGTTGCGATACATCAATCCAAAAAAGGCTGAGTGGCCGGAGACGGATTACATCGTTGGTAATCCGCCGTTCATTGGCAACAAACGCATGCGTTTCGCGCTCGGCGATGGATATACTCAAGCATTGAGAGCAACATTCGACGACCTCTCCGAGAACGTCGACTATGTCATGTACTGGTGGCATCACGCAGCGCAGCTACTAACCGCCGATCCTGTCAATGCTTTTGGATTCATCACGACGAACAGCATCAGCCAATCCTCAAACCGAGCAGTCATCAAGCCATTCTTGGCATCGAAGTCGCCACTTACCATTCGATACGCCGTACCCGACCATCCGTGGGTTGACTCTGCGAGCGGTGCACAAGTTCGTATTGCGATGACTGTCGTCGATTCCGTTGACGTCGATGGGATTCGGGAAGCTATCGTTTGTGAGAGTACTAATGAGGACGGTCTCGATGTCGTTGAATTGTCAA
Organism: Rhodopirellula bahusiensis; assembly: GCF_002727185.1. NCBI lineage: Bacteria > Pseudomonadati > Planctomycetota > Planctomycetia > Pirellulales > Pirellulaceae > Rhodopirellula > Rhodopirellula bahusiensis. The sequence goes on along the minus strand of NZ_NIZW01000008.1, from coordinate 182,446 downwards.
CACAGTCTGGAATAATCACGCCTGATTTGCGAATTGGCGCAAATGTTGGCAACGCAACAAAGCTGGAAAGCAACAAAGGCCTGTCTTTCATGGGAATGACGCTCGTCGGTGACTTCCGAATTTCGGCGGAGGAAGTCGTTGAACTTGGGTTTTCTGTTGATGATCTGCCACCTCCCATAAAACGCTATTCCAACGGACGCGAGCTTTCTCAGATTTCGCAACGGCGATTCGCAATCGACTTTTACGGCACAGATTTGGCTTCTGCAACGTCGGAGTATCCGAGCTTGGTGCAAAGAGTGGTCGACCACGTTAAGCCATTGCGAGACGAAAACAAACGTGAAACGTACAAGAGAAATTGGTGGATATTCGGTGAACCAAGAAAATCACTTCGAGAGGGCATCCGAGGACTCGACCGATATATTGTCACCCTCGAGACGTCAAAGCATCGCTACTTCCTTTTCTTGCCGGGCGACTATGTTCCCGATCACTCACTTTTTGTGATCGCGAGCGACAAGGCATTTGACTTAGGCGTGCTAAATTCTAGGATTCACGTCCTTTGGGCAAGGGTTGCTGGCTCAAGACTTGGTGTTGGCAATGACCTGAGATGGAGAAACGCGACGTGTTTCGATCCGTTCCCGTATCCACTCGTCGGTGACGCTGACGCCACCAAGCAACGCATCGGCGAACTCGCCGAGCAACTCGACGCCCATCGCAAGCGGCAGCAGGAACAACATCCGACGCTCACCATGACCGGAATGTACAACGTGCTGGAGAAATTGCGGGCAGGCGACGCGCTGACCAACAAAGAGCAAACGATCCACGAACAAGGACTCGTCTCGGTACTGCGTCAGATTCACGACGACCTCGACGCTGCGGTGTTCGACGCCTATGGCTGGCCCCACGATCTCGCCGACGAAGAGATTTTGCAGCGGCTCGTCGACCTGAATCATGAGCGATCCGAAGAGGAAAGCCGAGGCATCGTCCGCTGGCTCCGCCCCGAATTCCAAAACCCCGACGGTGCAACGCAAACGACGCTGGACGGCGCGGACGAAAAGGCCAAACCCGCCAAGAAAGCCGCCGCAAAGGTCAAGAAACAACCCTGGCCCAAAACGCTCCCCGACCGCATGGTCGCAATTCAAGCCGCATTACAACGACACGCCGCCCCAGCCGACGTCAAACAGATCGCTGCCTACTACACCCGCGCCAAGAAGGATGACGTCGCCGAACTACTCGAAACCCTCGCCGCGGTCGGCAACGTCCGCCAGCTTGAGGACGGTCGCTTCGCGGCTTATTAGTAAATCAAGGCAGCGGGCGAATTACAATTCGCGAGAGACTATTTACTGATCCGACACTTCACAAACTGAAATCTGCTTACCAATAAATATTCATGCAAAACGGAATCATTGTCCGCGTCTTCATTGCCAGTCCAGGCGATGTTCACGTTGAACGTGAAGAGGCTTGCCGAGTCATTCAGGAATGGAACGCCGTACATTCACTGCCGCGATCCGTTATCGTCGAGCCGATTCGTGTTGAAACGCACTCGCGTGCCGTACAAGGTGGACATCCACAAGACTTGATTAACGGGCAGTTGTTGGAACGCTGCGACCTGCTCGTGGCAATCCTCTGGTCGCGATTAGGAACACCCACTGCGAAAGACTTGTCAGGAACGGTCCAAGAAATTCATGAGTTCTCGGAAAGTAAAGGCGACGACAAAGTTCTGTTGTTCTTCTGCGACCGGCCCATTCCAAACGCGGCTGATTTAGAGCAGGTCCAGGCGGTTCGCTCGTTTAAGGATAGTGTGAAGTCGGACGGACTGTATCTTCAGTACACGGAAACGGAGGAGTTCGCCCGTCTGTTCCGTCAGCAACTCGATTTGGCGATGAATGCGATTCTCGAAGGCAACGAGTTTGCGGTGACGGCCACTGAGCCAGAACGCCGCGAAGTAACGCTACTCCCGGAAGCATGTTCGATTCTTGCCGTCGCATCAGTAGCCGAACGTAGTCGGATCAGCTTGTCTCGCATGCGCGCCGGTCACGAACTTTCAGCCGGTGGTATCTGCTTTACCAATACGGGTGACGAGCGTTCGGAGGCAAAGTGGGAAGGCGGCTTGGAGCAGCTTGAGCAATGTGGATTTGCCGAAGACCTCGGGTACAAACGAGAAGTTTTCCGTTTGACTCGTGAAGGATATGGCGCAGCCGATGAACTCTGGCACATTTTGCTTCTCCGCCGAATTGAGTCATTGCAAAAAGGGGAGTACGACTATGTAGATGTCAGTTCGATTGTCGAAGATTCGTTTTTGGGAGGCAAGTTGACGATTCCCGTTGTCCGCGAGAAAGTGGATGCGCTGGGACAGCTTGAAGCACTGGAACTGGTTGCCAGTGACGGCGGTACGTCCGCCGTGCGACTAAATGACAAGTCACGCAAGACTCTACGTGAACATGATTGGCTTGAATTCGCCGAACCTGAATCAGATGAGTGAGATTGCTTGGTCAACGAGTGCAAATTCATTGTGCCGATCATTCGTATCGAACCGTCAGGCACAGACTTCGCCCCCCCCAATGTGACTTGCGGCCGATTGCTGGAATCTGAATAATCGCGAAGGAAGAAACCGACGATCCAGCGACCTGCCCATGGAGGGGTGTGATGTCAGTGGCCACGAAAAACCAGCGAATTTCACGAGATGCGGCCCTGTTGGCGGTCCATTGGAAGTCCGTTTTTGCTGAAGAACTTCAGCGATTGGCACAGGCGGCGGCTGGGGATTCCGAAACCGTGACTGCCGAGGACTATCATCGGGCGCTGCCGGAGGCCGTCCAGGTTTTACTCGACAACGCTCGTATTGGAACGACTCCCTTCCATGCCGCAAAAGAAGCCGGCTGAATCGGAAAACGATACTGCGGCGGACTTGGAGCCCGATCAGACGTTGTTCTCCGCCAAGTTCGCTGCGCTGTTGGAAGGCGAGTTTCTGCGGAGCGTTGGCGGTCACAAAATGAGGATTCAATTGAGTTGCCGGATGAAGCTGTACTAAAGAAAAGGAGGAAAGTGATTTAAGCCAACTTTCCAAAAAGGCTTCAAAACGCTTATCAATCGCAGGATGACCCATGCAACCTTAATTGCATTCGCGGATCGACAAAACCTCTCCTGTGCCGTCACCGTAGATGATGTGATCGAGAACGGTGATCCCGAGCAGCTTTCCAACTTCCGTCAATCGATTAGTGACCTCGTGATCTTCGCGACTTGGCGTTGTGTTTCCTGAAGGATGATTGTGTGACAACACCACGGCGGAAGAGCCTTCGATGAACGCGGGTTTGAACACTTCCCGTGGATGGACCAGCGAGGCGTCTAACGTTCCGATGGTGACCACAACAACGCATTGAACGCGATGCTTCGTATCGAGGCACGCTACCACAAACTGTTCTTGATCGTTTGCAGGATTGTCATTCCAGTAATCCCTGAAGAACGCCATCGCCTCTTGCGTACTTGTCAGACATGGCCTTCCCCGCAGTGATCTCTCGAATACTAGCGAAACCCTTTTGACAGATGCGTACTGCCTTGGTTCTAAGGTTGGACGGACACTTTGTCGTGTCGGCGAACACAGTGAAACAGAGGGGGCGTTTTCTGGGTCAAACAGCAAGAGCAACTGCACCGCATTCTTCAATGATGTCGGGTTTGCGATTTCTGAACAGCCACCACTCATTGGCTTGGCCGGATTCGTTTTCTTCATCGCTTGTGCGCCTACAGCAGGTGGCGGAAAGGGATAGAAAACCGTAGGTTCAACCTTTCTGATGGACGCTATCGGTTACGGCGCGGCCCTTGTAGCCAAGCCGTATCGATAGTGATTTCGTCTGCTCGAAACTGTAGCGCAAGGCGTAGTCGGAAAAGAACGAATTGTTGGATCGCGATGATGGCTTTGATCGCGAGTAGCTTCCAAGTTGCAACAAAGTCGTCGGTCGAGAAATGCTTGACCAAACGCCTTCAGGAAATCGAGAGATTCCCGACCAATTTCGTATCACATTCGTTGAACACGCGCAAGCACTCGGGCCGAGGGAACGTCTGTCTTGTTCGTGTTCCCGAACCGCTTCCCCGCCTTGATCGGCTCAGACCGCCAAAGGGAAATTCACGCCCAAGTGGCGTTTCCGAAAGCTGGGCGGCAATAGCAGAAACCAATGCGTTGCTGAAAGTCTGCTAACGCGGACGCGCGAGTTATCACGCAAGACTTGCGGTTTCTTCGTTTTTGTCATAGCGTCGGAGAATGACTTCTCGCAAACCTTCATCAGTCTCGCCGAAAGGGCTATGGTCGATTCCCACGATCGGGATCATTGCCGGTGCGAGCGTTTGGGGAGTGACTGAGGTCGCTGACACCCCAGGCTTAGAGCGACTTCTGCTTTGCCTGGCGTTGTCCTCGATTCTGGTCGCTGTCGGTTGGCTTGTTTACCAAGCGATGCGAAATGAAACTGGCGTGTCCGAACCGTCGTTGATGGAGACGCCGCTACGATTAGCGCGCGATCCCGAGGTTTTCGAGCAATACCGGGAGCTTAGTCGATCGTTGCTGCGGATTAGCTGGCAGACTGATCCGATTTATCGTGAGGTTGCGCTGGAGCGTCTAAAAGCGTTGATGCAGGAGGTAGATTCCGTATCGCAGGGTGAGATTGAGTTTCGGGAAACGGAAACTTGGCGAATCGTTTACGAACAACTGCTTCGTAGCCCTGGGCTTTTCCTCTACCGATCCGTTAGCTGGTTGTCGACGGATTCCTACTGGCAAGATGAGCCTGGTCGCCGAAGTCTTGCCCTCAATATCGAATTGCACGAGAAAGAGCAGATCAACGTCGAGCGGATCGCAATTGTTCGTGACGCGGACTGGCCTTCCGACGCCGATTTGCCGGCTCCGAAAGTCCGCCAGTGGCTTCATCAGCAGCACATCAGTGGCATCTGGATCGCATTGGTACGTGAATCGCAACTTCAAAATGAGCCTGATTTGCTTGCCGATCTCGGGATTTATGGCAGCCGCGCCGTCGGATTTCAGCAAGTCGACGAACATTCTCGAACAAAATCATTCCTGCTGCGATTCGGCATCACCGCCGTTGAGGAGGCGGAAGCTCGGTGGAAGCGATTGCAGGTTTACGCCACGCCGTATGGCGAACTACTGGATCACTGGCCGCTGGACGAGTAGGATCGCGTAAACGGTTGTACTCACTGGACATTCACAGGCGTGCTGTATCTTGACACGGCCCGGCTTGGACAGACCTCGCCGAGTGCCCTCGAAACGCAAGTCGACTTCACTCGGCTCACTGCCGAACAACCGTCCAGCCTGTACACAGATCGCTTCCTCGCCAAAGGCATCGAAGCAGCTCCCGATTCATGGATTGAACGCTTTCCCGGCCTGGGATGCTGGCGCGGCATCGCGGAGCTAAAGAAGAAAGTGCTTGTGGCTGCCGATGCGCCGAGCGGGCACGAAGTTGCGATTGCGAGCCGATCAACACTGTTGATGCGAACGGCGGCGTCGGCGATGTATCGACTCTGCCGGAACGTCCTGGTGACTGACCTCAACTGGCCAGCCTATCAAGCAGAGGTTGCCGACACCGCGGCGCGTGCCCATCAGCGATACACAGTATTCTCGTGTCGGAATGAACTGAGCCGCCATCGCATGTCGAGCGAACGCATCGTCAGCGAAATCGCAGAGCACTACAAACAGCAAAGTTGCGATGGAATCTTCCTGCCGTTGGTCGACAACTTGGGCGTCAAGCTGCCTGTCAAGCAGATCGTTGCGGCGATTAGCGAAGAAGAGTCACCGCGGTTTGTACTGATCGACGGAGCACAAGCGCTGGGTCATCTTCCGAAAATCGATGTTCATGACGTATGCGACATCTTCATCGCAGGCGGACACAAGTGGTTACGGTCTGGCCATCCGCTAGGAATTGCCATCTACGGTCGTACCCGATCACGAGACTACTTGAGTCGATGCTTCAACGCCGGCGATCGAGCGAACCAAATCGACGATTCACTCTGTCGATTCGTATCCGCTTCGGAACGATCAATAAGCAACCAATATTCTGAGACAGTCAACGTTTCGCCACTGCTTTCCTTCCGAGCAGCCCTCGAAGACTTTCCGTCCTCAAGCGAAGTAAGGCATCAACACTGGCGAGACCAAGCCGTGAACCAATCACGCGTTCTTGCAGTCGCCTGCAGGAATGGATGGACGCCCCAAAGCGGGGGCAAGGATTTTCATAGTGGAATCCTGACGATACACCCACGGAAAAGGCCGCGAGAGAGGTCTCGTGGAGACCGTCTGAGACGCCAACTGGCCGAACATGCGATTGCAGCCTCATGCTACGACGGTGGCATCCTACGGATGTCGATGCCAAAACGCATCTTAGAAACGGAGGAGTTGCAGAAAATCCAATTCGCGCTAGATCAATGCGGATGAACAAGCTTGTCAATACGATGCGCGACCCAGTGCGAAAGTGTGAATCATCCAGGAAACAAATCCGCTCGTTCTTCCCGAGCCAGCGGTTCAATGACGCTCCATCGAGGGCCGTTCTTCTGAACAGCTTCCGTGCAACACGATTAACGGCTTCTCAGTTTTAGGACGAGAAGCCTCAATCTCTGGCTGGACTAAACCCATTTGTTAGCGATGATTCAGTTTCCCCCAACTACCAAAAATCAGGGTGAGGACTCGGGCGGTGGCAATACCGCCGGAGGCGGCTCTCGGCGCGTCCGTAGAGCATCAGGTCGAGAAACAGGAATTCCGTCACCCCGTAGGGTACGTTGGCGACGTATCACATCAGGTCGATCGAGAGTTTTTGTCTATTCGCGCATCGCAGGCGTTTGCGAACGCGATGGAGATTTCGTTTTGAACAATCACGGCCATGTCGTAGCGAGCTAGGTAGGCTTCGTTATCGAGTAGGGTGAGCCAGCGGTGCGACCGCTGACTCACCTACTCGATCGTTTTCAGATTTTGGTTGGTGTTACGCCGCCATCGACGAACAGCTTTCGTGGCATTTACGGCAGCACTCGACGCACTTGTCCATATTGCCGACCTTCTTACAGCTGTCGGCGCAGGCCTTGCAAATCGCTGCGCAAGCTTTGCAGTAGTGCGCATGGTGATCGCTGTTGCGGCTCATGAAGTCGACGCAGGCTGCGCAAGCAGCGATGCAATCGAGCATCAGTTTGACGTGCGTTTGCTCGACGTGGTCGCCACCTTCGGATAGGCAATGACTAGTCAGCATGTCAGCACAGGTCGTTTGGCACTCTTGGCAGTTTTCGATGCACTCTTTCATGGATGCGGTTGCGGTACTCATTCGTTTCTCCTTTAGAAATTGTTGTTGCGGCCCCGTTGCCGCTGCATTAGCGGTATGCAACTTGCATACCACTATGGGGTATATTGGAGAATGACTTTTTGACAGCCAGGAGAAATCATGGACCACGATAAGAAACACGAGACGTCCTTGCCGGTCGCCGATCCGTCAACGCAGATCGACCCGGTTTGTGGAATGACCGTTTCGGCGGATAGTCCACGATCGGCTGAGTTTGGTGGCAAGAACTACGTTTTTTGCAGCGACGGATGTCTGAAAAAGTTCCAAGATGATCCTGCGGGGGTGCTGGCGAAGCGATCACAGAAAGAGGCATCAACCGGTTCGTCTTGTTGCGGTGGCGGCGCAGCGGTACAGATCGAGAAAACCTCGGACACGTCTTCGTGCTGCAGTGGTCACTCATCGACCAAGGCGAGCGATGTGCCCGCAGACCCGACGGCGATCTACACATGCCCGATGCACCCTGAAATCGAGCAGGTTGGACCAGGCGATTGTCCGATATGCGGGATGGACTTGGAGCCGAAGGTCGTCTCGTTGGATGATGAGGGTGAAGACAATCAGTACGCCGACATGAAGCGTCGCTTTTGGGTTGGCGTCGCGTTGTCGGTGCCATTGCTGGTGATCGCGATGGGGCCGATGGTCGGATTGCGGGTCGCGGATTGGATGAGCCAGACGGTGTTCGGCTGGGTGCAGTTAGCTCTGGCGACGCCAGTTGTGTTCTGGTGCGGATGGCCCTTGTTGGTTCGCGGAGCCAAGTCGTTTCGCACGATGAACTTGAACATGTTCTCGTTGATCGCCGTGGGAACATTGGCGGCGTATCTGTTCAGTTTGGTTGTCGTGCTGCTTCCTGGTGTGATTCCAGAAGCCTTCTTCGAGAACGGTGTTCCACCTCTCTATTTTGAAGCGGCGGCAGTGATCATCACGTTGGTGTTGCTCGGGCAAGTATTGGAACTGCGAGCACGACAGCAGACCGGCGGAGCGATTCGCGAGCTCATGAAGCTTGCGCCCGAGACGGCACACCGAATCACGGACGATGGCGAGGAAGATGTCTCGCTCGATTCAGTCCACAAGGGCGATCGGCTGCGAGTACGACCTGGCGAGAAAGTTCCGGTCGATGGGAAAGTTCTTAGCGGGTCGGGCAGCGTCGATGAGTCAATGTTGACGGGCGAGCCGATGCCGGTGAAGAAGGTGGAAGGTGACGAAATCACGGGCGGGACATTGAACCAGACTGGTGCGCTCGTCATGGAAGCTGTCGGTGTTGGCGGTGACACGGTTCTGAACCGCATCGTGCAAATGGTTGCGGATGCTCAGCGAAGTCGCGCGCCAATTCAGAAACTCGTCGATGTGGTCGCTCGTTACTTTGTGCCGGCGGTAATCGTCTGTTCGATTCTCGCGTTCATCGGCTGGGCTGTGTTTGGTCCGGAGCCGCAACTGGCTCATGCGTTCGTAGCGGCCGTTGCGGTGTTGATCATTGCTTGCCCGTGTGCGTTAGGGCTGGCAACGCCTATGTCGGTGATGGTCGGCGTTGGCCGCGGTGCCAAGGAAGGCGTGCTGATCAAGAACGCTGAAGTTCTCGAAGTCATGGAGAAGGTTGACACGATTGTCGTCGACAAGACAGGCACACTGACGCAGGGACGACCGGAAGTGACGGGTGTCGAAACGTTTGGCGACTGGAATGAGAACGATGTGTTGACGTTGGCTGCGGCGGTCGAAGCACAGAGCGAGCATCCGTTGGCTCAGGCGGTCGTTCGCCGAGCGAAGGCGGATGAGCTGCAACTTGTGGAGGCGAGTGAATTCAATAGTATCACCGGTGGTGGCGTTCGCGCTCGCGTCGATGATCATGATGTGTTGATTGGCAAGGCTGACTTGTTGGACGAACAAGGCATCGAGGGCGTTGATGCGGGGCGAGACAAAGCGGGATCGCATCAGGTCGAAGGTGCGACGGTTGTGTTCGTGGCGATCGACAACAAGCTGGCGGCAATTCTCGCCATCACTGACCCGATCAAGCAAAGCACACCTGCAGCGCTAAAGACGTTGCATGATCTGGGGTTGAGAGTGGTGATGTTGACCGGCGATGCCGAACCGACCGCGAAAGCCGTCGCGTCGAAACTGGGCATCGACGAATTTCATGCTGGGGTTTCGCCCGAGGAAAAGCATGACTTCGTTCGCAAGCTAAAGCAGGAAGGCAAGACAATTGCGATGTGTGGCGATGGGATCAACGACGCTCCTGCACTAGCCGAAGCGAACGTTGGCATCGCAATGGGTACGGGGACGGGCGTTGCGATTGAGTCCGCCGGTGTCACGCTTGTCGGTGGCGATCTTCGCGGTGTGGCTGCGGCGGCAAACTTGAGTCGCAAAACGATGAGCAACATTCGTCAGAACTTGTTTTTCGCTTTCATCTACAACACCCTGGGAATCCCGGTCGCGGCTGGGTTGCTGTATCCGATTTTCGGCGTGTTGCTCAGCCCCATGATTGCAGCAGCAGCGATGAGTTTTAGCAGTGTGTCGGTGATTGCGAATGCGTTGAGATTGCGGGCAACCAAGCTCACTTGATTATTGCAGCGGCATTCGCCAAGAATCTCGGCCAGCGTCATCGTAAAATCTGGACGCCTTCTGGCAGCAAGTAGATATTGCCTAATCGTTACAAGCGGAAAGCAATCCAATTGCACGACGACTTAGACCATTCGATTCTATACCCTGCATGGGTATGTTGCCGAAAGTTCAGCTACAGCTCGGCATCATTCCAAGGATTCGGAATCAATGAAACGAAGACTACTTCACGTGTTGATCGCATTGACGGCAACAACGACTTATCAAACGGCAGTTGCTCAGGACGCCTCGATGGGGCAGATGATGAGCATGGATCGGTCGATGACAGAGTCACTTGGCGGTGTCGACGACCACGTTCTTCCCGAGAGCGACTTGCCGCCTTTGCCGGACATGCCAAGTGGATTTGCTGATTTCGACACGGCGTATGACAACGCGGACAACGCTACTGTCGAGATCTATACGCTCGAAACCGTCCTGGCCCTAGCGGCAGGAAACAATCCAACCATCCAGCAAGCGAGATTGCACGTTTCGTCGGAAACGTCCAAGGCGTTGCAGGCAGGACTGTATCCCAACCCTGTCTTGATGTACGTCGGCGAGAAGATAGGTAGCGACGGAAGTGCGGGGGAATTCCAGGGTTTCGAGGTTTCTCAGCGTTTCGTAACTGCTGGCAAGCTGCAATTGAGTCGATTGAAATACCGACAGCGCGCGCATGTTTCCGAACACCTCGCCATTGCGCAGACGTATCGCGTCACGAACGCCGTCGAAGTTCAGTTCATTGAGGCACTGGCGGCTTCCATGCGACTCGAACTCAAGAGAGAGATTGAGAAATCGGCTGAAGACGGTGCCGTGACGACTCGCGAACAGTACAACCAGGGGCAAGCAAATTTGACGGCGGTTCGACGCGCCAACGTCATGCTGCAAAAGCAGCGTTTGGAACGCATGACGACTGAAAATGAGTATCGCGATGCTCTGCGGCGACTGTCCGCCATCGTCGGCGTACCGCTTTCCATTGGCCCGACTGAGGGTGAGTTGCGTCCGAGCGATGCGTTGGAGTCATTCGACAGTGTTCTCTCTCGCTTGATTTTGGAAAGTCCAGAAGTGTTGGCCGCACGAGCAAAATTACGTGTGGATCAAACCACCGTCCGTCGAGAGCAGGTCGAGTGGATTCCAGATATCACAATCCAGGGCGGCCCAGGTTACAACTTCAGCAATGGCGACGACGTTTACAACGCGGGCGTTCAAATCGAGTTGCCGATCTACGATCGAAACCAAGGAACGATTCGTCAGGCTTGCCAAGACTTGCGACGGCAGCAATTCGAGATTCAGCGCGTGGAATTGCATCTCAAAGAGCGACTGGCGTCAGCTTATCGAACCTATGCTACCGCTTTGCAACACGCCACGGAGTACGATCGAGTGGTGATTCCCGAGCTGAGGGCGGCTTATCGACAGTTGCTTGTCAGCTACAAGGACAACCGGGTTGCTTGGCCGGAGGTGCTAGAGGGCCAGCGTGATTATTTTCAAGCCAGAATGGAACAGATTGATCAGTTCAAGCACGTTCGCCAACAGGAAACGATGATCAACGGTTTCCTGCTTGATGGCGGTTTGCTGGCTGCTGAAGGCCCCGTTCCACCGGGGCACATTGATGCGGTCGCGAAACCGAGATAACAGCACTGTCTCGCCAATCGCCGACATCACCACAAATTCCACAAGAGTAAATTAATGTCAAACACTGAAGACCGCCGACGCTTCTTAACCGCCGGATCGCTGGCCGCCGCAACGGGGGTCGTGGGGAACCTGCTGGGCCGGAGCTCGCAGGCCCAAGAACCGATGCAAATGGACATGAAAGGAATGTCCTCGCACCAGCATGGCGAGCACGCACCTACCCAAATGCCAGTCGGCTCGGAAGTTCAGGCTGAATACGACGGGTATTCGCGATTCAAGCCGTCACGCGGCAACGATCCCAACAGCGACTATTACCTTGGCAAAATGATGCCTGGTTTTCGACCGGCGTCTGATGGTCCGGCTCCTTTTGAAGCTCCTGACTTGGACAAGCTTCCCTACAAATTGGTTGGCGGAGTGAAAGAGTTTCAGCTTGTCCCAATGGCGGTCAAGCGAGAGTTTCTACCCGGCTATGAGATGAACGTGTACGGCTACAACGGCAGCATGCCGGGGCCGACAATCGAAGTCACCCAGGGAGATCGAGTTCGGTTTGTTGTTACCAACGAACTACCCGAAGATACGTATGTGCATTGGCACGGTTTGGAACTTCCGGTTCAGTGGGATGGTGCGTCGGAGCTTTGCCAAGAACCAATCAAGCCAGGCGAAACTTTCGTTTACGAGTTCGACGTCCACGAAGAAGGCACCTTTTTTTACCATTCGCATGTGCCGATGCAGGAAGCATTTGGAATGGTGGGCTGGTTCATTGTCCATCCCAAGAAGGTATTTGATCCGCCGGTGGACCGTGACTTCGGTTTGATCTTTCAGAACTTCTTCATCGACAGCTCGCAAAATATCGCCGACAGTTGGAAGATGGATTGGAACTGGCACACGATCAACGGACGCAGCGGTCCCTATACAACTCCGCTCGTCGTCAAACACGGTGAACGTGTGCGAGTTCGGATCATGAATTTTGCACCGATGCAACATCATCCGATCCACCTTCACGGTCACACGTTTTGGCTAACCGGTCGCGAAGGTGCCCGGACGCCGCATTCCGCTTGGATTCCTCGAAACACCGAACTGGTAGGCATTGCACAGGCGACCGACTTTGAATTCATCGCGAACAATCCCGGCGACTGGATGTTCCATTGCCACATGGTTCATCACATGATGAACCACATGACCGAGCAGGTCGGGCCGCGGATGCGAAAGAACACCTCGGTGGACGATTACCTCGCCAACCTAGATTCCAGACCCGCTGTTGATTCGACTCGCCAAGACCCTGGTTTTGGGACGCCTGGTTACCCGCAAGAGATGAAGGGCATGAACATGTCCGATGCGATGATGCAGAAGATTGGCTCGCGTCGCGAGATGATGGGCATGCGTCCAATGGCTGAAATGGCCGTGATGGGTCTGATGACGACGCTGCGAGTGATGCCCGAGGATTTATACAACAAGGTGATGGAAACCGACGAACCTGTGGAACCGGGTGAGGTCTTTACCGAGATCGTGAAGCGATTCGGCGATATTTCCAAGTACAGTTCCGGCAAGAGGATGATGCCCGGAATGAAGATGTAAGATTGATCGAGGGCGGCCCGTTGGCGTATAAGCACTACCCGACGCTGACACCAAAAATCCAGCCGATCAAGGAGCTTGCACCCATCGCGGCGGCACCCCAGAATGCAACTCGCAATGTCCCCCGAACGACCGAAGCTCCACCGACCCCAGCCGATACTCCTCCAAGAATTCCAAGGAAGAGCAAGGTCGAAGCTGCGACTGCGATGATGAGACCCTTCGCGGGTGAGAGCAATGCAACGACGACTGGCAATGCGGCTCCGATCGCGAACGAAAGTGCAGACGTCCATGCCGCTTGCAGCGGTCTGGCGGAAAGGTGCTCGCTGATGCCAAGTTCGTCACGCAGGTGTGTACCGATTGCATCTTTTTCTGTCAGCTTGATCGCGACTTGCCTTGCCAACGCCTCATCCAGCCCTCGCTGGACGTATATCTGTGTCAGTTCATCCAATTCACTCTCAGGGCTGTCGCGTAGCTCTTCTTCTTCTCTCCGACGATCAGCATTTTCCGTGTCCGATTGTGAACTAACCGAAACGTATTCGCCTGCGGCCATGGACATTGCGCCTGCAGTAAGTGCTGCTACTCCGGCGAGCAAAATGTTGTGTCGATCCGTTGATGCCGATGCCACTCCGATTAAAACGCTGCCAACGGAGAGAATGCCATCGTTAGCGCCCAGCACGGCGGCTCTTAGCCAACCGATGCGATCGGTGCGATGAAGTTCTTGGTGGTGAAGCATTGGTAAAGGCCTAGTTTGCTTGCGGTCCTGATCGACGATTGGGGTACGGCACCGTAGACTATGACATCCTAGCAAAGAGCTCTTGGGCGGGACGCCGGATGGCCCCGTCACCAGCTACAATGGTCTCACTATCTGTGGTTCGACAGCTCCCCGGAGCCGCGTTACTGAAATAAAATGCTCTCAGACGAAGAAAAGAAGAAGCTCAACAACCGACTTCGACGTGTCATCGGACAAGTCGAAGCGGTTGGTCGTATGATCGAGGATGAGGAATACTGTGTCGATATCCTGATGCAGTTGTCCGCCGCGACGGGAGCACTCAACAAAGTCGGCCAGATCGTCCTAGAGCAGCACATCCGATCCTGCGTCAGCGAGGCGATCAAGAGTGGCAGTGCCAAGGACCGTGACAAAAAGATCGAAGAGCTGATGACAGTCTTTCGGAAGTACGGCGAGTGAGGGAAGAAGATTGGGAGACGGGGAGTGAAGGAGTGAAGACCTTGACTGCAGCCCTGACTCCCTCCTTCCAGACTCCCCATCTTTTTTCAAAAAGTCGTGAAGAAACGTCGGGGCCGTGCATCCAAAGAGCATCAAAGAAGAGATTCCCTTAGTGGGAGTCCTTTGAAAGCTTTTGGAACTGTCCGCCATGAACCGTCGTCACACCAATGCTGCCGCTCGATTGTTTGCTGCTTTTGCAGTGATCGCGGTGCTGTTGGCGTCCTCGCCGGCCGCCCGAGCAGGATCAAACGACGCGAAGCCTTGCCCTCATGCGTGCTGCCAACCGCAGCCGGTCGGGCACGGCTGCTGCGACAGTGATCCTTTGCACGAATGTCCCGCGATGGCTTCGTGTGAATTAACGGTTTGGCTGCCGCCGAGAACTTCCACCAACGATCTGACGCCTCGCGGTTTGGACCGCAGTGACTTCTTACGGATTGACTGGAGGACGGAGTCGGTCGCACTCGTGCGGTCGGTCTCGTTGGTTCGTCCCAGCTCTCTGATTGATTGGCACATTCGTCTTCAGATTTAGCAGTTGTCTCTGCTTCGACTTGCGAAGCCAGACCAATTCAAAAATGAAGATGTTTCTGTTCCCAAATCAGTGCATGTCGATGTCGGCTGCTCCAACCGAAAGATGGGGAGTCAGGGAGACTCGCTGCAGTCGGTCTCCCCCGTCCTCCCGTCCTCCCAGACTCCCAGCTAGGCCGATGGACACATTCAAACACCGATGGCATCAGTTGCCGATCAGCCGACAACTACTTGTTCTCGTCAATGCAATTCTCTTTGGGTTTGTCGTTCTGTTTCTTGTCGTTGACTACCGAGTGCGGATGGATCGGCATTTGAACGAGAAGCAAATCGCGTTGACCGAAGAAGCGAAAACGATGTACGAATCGCTGTTGGTCGCTGAACCTCACGGCGGCGAGGCGATTCAAAATCTGGTCGACAACGTCTGCGCTCGAATGAATACTGACGATTCGCCCGGTCACCATATTGCTGCGGATTGGCGAGGGCTTCCGTACCAAGCTGTCTCGCATGGGCATGCTTCCGACGAAATGTTCTTGGCAATGCGGTCTGCTGCTGATTCAACCCTCTCCAGATCAAACGCTACCGGCGCGCTCGTTGTCGGGTCTTTCACTGGACCAGCGGGGACTGTCTACATTTCAGAGAAACGTTCAGCCGTTGTGGGCGCAACACGCCGCTCGTTGTTGATCCAAATGTTCGGAGTCCTATTGCTGGGAGGGATTACGGCCTTCGTGGTCAGTGCTGTATTACGGCAATTGATCGCCAAACCAATCCAAGGTTTCGTTTCGGCGCTGCGGAGTGTTGCCGCCGGAGACCTAAGCGTGATTGCACGTACTCGAAGCTGTCGAGAACTGAGTTATCTGGCTGATCAGATCAATTCGATGACTGAGGCTCTGGATCACGCTCAGCGCGACCATCGCGTTCACATGGAAAAGGCACGTCAAATTCAACAGAACTTACGGCCGACGGTGAATGGATTGGTTGGAATCGACGTCGCCGAGTTGTTCGAGCCGGCCGACGATGTTGGCGGTGACTACTACGACGTGATTCCATTGTCCGATGGGCAATATCTACTCTGCGTCGCGGACGTATCGGGACACGGCGTGCCGGCCGCGATGGCGGCGACATTGTTGAAGGCGTTTGTGTCGGAAGCGGCAAAGAAATCGTCCAGCCCTGCCCACATTTTGACGGATGTCAACGAACGATACTGCGAATACGTGATGATGGGACACTTTGCGACGATGACGCTACTGGTCGTTGACCCAAAAAAAGGACAACTGACCTACGCCAATGCAGGCCATGAGTTCCCGTTCTTGCAAATTGGACGCGAAACACCAGTGCGATTGAATGTGGGCGATCTGATCTTGGGTGTCGAAGAGGATACCCAATACAACGAAGAAACAATCCAGCTCGGTGATGCGGCGCGTTTAGTCATTGTTAGCGACGGAGTGACCGAAGCGTTTGACCCGAGTGAAGAACAGTACGGAACGGAGCGGATTGAGCAGTTGATGAACACCGCCAAACGCAGTAACGCTCGGGAACTGGTTGAAGCGT
Source organism: Rhodopirellula bahusiensis (assembly GCF_002727185.1). Classification (NCBI taxonomy): domain Bacteria; kingdom Pseudomonadati; phylum Planctomycetota; class Planctomycetia; order Pirellulales; family Pirellulaceae; genus Rhodopirellula; species Rhodopirellula bahusiensis. The sequence goes on along the minus strand of NZ_NIZW01000008.1, from coordinate 166,057 downwards.
TTGAGTCGTCCATCGAAACGTTCCGCAAGGGGCGCAAGGCATTCGATGACACCACGCTGTTGGTGGCTCAGATTCCAGTCGTTGAAGTGGATCGCCCGCTCGACTAGGCAAAAAGTCAACCGCTTTTCAATTGAGCAATCACCTGGCAACAATCTAGTTTTCCCTGCTGGCTACACTGACTCAGCGCTGACTTCAACACGCTTCGCACATGCTTCAGGTCTTTGAGACGTTCTTCGATATCTAACAATCGCGTTTCGATCAGCTCCGTCACGTTGCCGCAGGTCGGTGTGCCTTCATCTTCATTGGCAAGCAAATATCTTACGTCTTCGAGAGTGAATCCGATCGCCTGGGCTGCGCGGATGAACTTCAGCTTTCTGATCGAGTGATCACTATAGAGTCGGTAGTTCCCGCCACTACGGTCCTCAGGTTCAACGAGACGGATACGTTCGTAGTATCGCAGGGTCGTTGTTGGGATATCAGCGGCTTTCGCTAGCTCGCTGATTGTCAGGCGCTTGCTCATTTCTATTCTCCACGGGACGGTTCCATACCGGCGAAACGTTGGCTTTCGCGGGGAAAATGGAAGAAATCCAAATCCCCTCTTGACCTTGCACCTAGGTGCAACCTCGATAATACAGAAATGTCGCCCATGCGGCAAACACAAACACGGAGCAACGGTGTGATGAACAAGCGGGAAGAAACAACGACGAGGGTTGAGTGTCCGTCCTGTGGATACAAAGCTAGACGAGTGAGCACATCAACCATCGGCGCGTTGCTCGATGACGAGTTGGCCGAACAGTACGTAACAGATAGTCAATCCTGTTGTGCTACCGAAGGCGCAGGCTGCGCATCCATCAAAGAGGACACCGGCTGGCGGTTTTGCCCATCGCAGAATTGCGACGTGGTGTACTTCACCGAGCAAGGAGACAGGCAGTTCACGAAGTCGCAACTGAAAGTTTCGGTCGGTGTGAAGGAATCCAGCGGCGAGCGCCTACTTTGCTACTGCTTCGGCCATTCGGTCGGCAGCATCAAAGAAGAACTTGGCACGAAGAACCGCTCCGACGCTCTAGATGACATCCGGGCGAGAATGAAAGACCCCGGCTGTCACTGTGAGACGTCGAATCCGAGCGGTTCGTGCTGTCTGGGGAGCGTGACGAAAGGTATTGCAATCGCTCAAGAAGAAATGCGGATGAATGACTCGACGGTGACACTCGCATCAACGGTGCAGTCCTCGACAGGCCGTGGTGAGGTGATCGCGAAGATTGGTACTATCGTTTCCGCAATCATGGCCTCGGCGTGCTGCTGGCTGCCGCTGCTTATGCTGGCAGTTGGCGTGTCTGGGGCCGGGATCGCCGCAACGCTTGAAACGTATCGCCCGCTGTTCATGGTTGTCACGTTTGGATTTCTCGGAGCAGCTTTCTACTTCACCTACCGTCCGAAGATAGCGTCAGCCGAAGCGGGACACGACTGCTGCCCCACGGAAAGTGCGAAGGCGGAAGACTGTTGTGCTCCGACTGGCAAACACCGCTTTAGCATGATGGCCTTGAACAAAGTCATGCTATGGGGAGTGACGGTGCTGGCGGTAGCCTTTCTCTTCTTCCCAAGCTACGTGGGTGTGTTTTTGAGAGCGGGAGACGATGAAGGTCTGTCCGAAAGCATGAATCAGGCGATATTCAAAATTGAAGGAATGACGTGCGAAGGATGCTCAAGCATCCTCGCCGAAGCTATCAAGACAGTGCCGGGAATCGTAGCAGTAAATGTCAATTATGAGGCACGGGAAGCCACGGTCGGCACAGAAACTTGCTGCGCCGTGCCAGAAATAGAAGTCCTGGAGGCAATCAAGCTTGCCGGCTTCAAAGGTAAACAGCTGTCTCTCGAAAAGTAGAGCGAACACTGAATTCTGACTATCCGAAGTCACCATGCCATTGGGCAGCTCTGTTCTCAGCGTTTAAGGCCGCACTTCATTCGGTGTCGTCGCCGATATATCGTCCGAGTGTGAATCCAGCATCTCTTGGAAGCGTCGGGTAGGTTGCTCGACTGAGTGGGCCGACGCGAAAGAACGATGCTTGGCCGACTTTTTGGAATTGCATTCGCTCGACCGCTCGCAGGGCGTTGTGGTTCGATCCTTCGGTAGTCAGCACCAGGTGTCGAATGCCGTCGCGTTGCAATTCGTCGGCCATCCTGCTCAAGATCGCCGCATACAGTCGTCGTCCTCGGTAGGCAGGAAGCACCAAGACTTGGAATATGAAAGCGGCTTCGTCGGAGAGTTGGATTGGCAGACCAGTTTCGGGCTTGCCGTCGTGGTTCATGTCACCGGGTATGTTTCCGAAGGCGACCCAAGCGAACCCGGCGAGTGACTCGGCTTGAAAGGCTGCAAAGCATTTGGCTGCGCCCGCGTCCAGCATTTCCAAGTCCCGCTCTGGGATTGCGTAATCCAACTCGGATGCGTGTTCTCGTAGCCGTTTGGATGGACACGAACCAATCGTGTAGCTGTCAGGCGTCGGCGTTCGCGGCATCGTGTCGATCGGCGACTGATAGAAATGACAGACATTTGCGATCGCAAAACGCCGGAACACTCGATACGCCAACCAACGTATCGAGCGTGTGGATTGAGACTTCATGGTAGAACGTGCTCCTGCGTTAGTGGCAACAGCTTCCGCCGCCCGATGAGGGACGCTGCGAAACTGAAGTGGGAGCGGTTGTGAACGAATCTGCTGCGGGCGGTTGGTAGTCAGTGTCGAAATCAATCGCCGTGTCGTATTGAATGTTGGCGGCAGCTTGCTCGGCGTACTGCTGAGCGGTCATTGCCGGTTCGTCTTTTCGATTGCCCACCCAGGGCAGCGATTGGCATCCGGCGGATAGCGAGAGGGGCAAAACGATCGCTGCGGTAACGCAATATTTCCATACCGATTTCATGACGACGTCCTTGTCGTGAGTTGAAAACAAAAAGGCAGGGACGGCGTGGTTACGTCATCACTTGCGTGAATCAGCCGCGACACCGCCCCCGCGTGAGTCAGATCGAAAGCGAGCAGTTCTCGCTCCCGAGTTGATTAACGAATCAATGGAGCATCGACTCCTTGAGACTTCAGAACAGCCAACCACTTTTGCGGCTCGGCCGCAATCTTCTTCGCGCATCCAGGGCAACAGATGTAGATCGCCTTTCCATCCGCATTGACTTTGTATGGCCCACCCATCGCATCAAGCGGTTCGTCCATCACAGGGCATCTCTTTTGGGCCGCGATAAACGGCGCATCGGCAGAAACAACCTTGAATATGCCTTCCCGAACTTGTTCGGTACCTGCGGGAACGGACGCTTGATTACTGCTGCCGTAAACCATCGCCAAATACTTCGCTGGCTCTGCCTGAATCTTTTTGATGCATCCTTTGCAGCACAGGTAGATCGGCTTATCGCCGACCATCACCTTGATCGGTGTACCCATGCCACCAAGTGGTTCATCCATGACGGGGCAGGTCTTCTGGGCCGCAATGGCCGCTGCGTCGGCTTGGGTTGATGTTGAGACGGTAATTTTTGCCGTCGTCGTGGCAGCAGGCTGGGCACTGGCTTGCGTGCCGTTGCCATAAACCATCGCCAAATACTTCGCTGGCTCGGCCTGAATCTTTTTGATGCATCCCTTGCAGCACAGATAGATCGGCTTGTCACCAACCATCACCTTGATCGGTGTCCCCATACCACCGAGCGGTTCATCCATCACGGGACAAACCTTCTGGGCGGCAATGGCTGCTGCATCGGCTTGGGTCGCTGTGGTGACCGTGATTTGCGGGCGACCGGCGGCATACTTAGCCGGGTCCGACTTGACCGCGCCCACACAGCCCGCACAGCAAACGTAGAGCTTCTGTCCGTTGACATCGACTGCGACGGGATCACCCATGCTGCCGAGCGGCTTTCCGCTGACGGGGCAGATTTTTTGTCGTGCGATCGCCGCGGCCGCCAGTTGTTGCTCGCTGGCCGGAACGGTGGCGACTTCGTTGAAAGAGATTGTGCTGGCCGCAATACCGACCAATTGCACATCGACGTCAATCTGTCGACCAGCGATTTGCGACAAGTTCACAGGAGCGGTCAACGCTCCTTTGCCATCGGGCAAAAGGTCGTAGCGATAGCGTTTCGCATTGCCTTCGACTCGTACTGAAACGGCACCGCGTCCCCGGTCAACTGTTACCGGCTGACCAGCGCGGTCGTAGACGAACATTTTCAGCCCGCCTTGTGAAACAATCGTTTCGATTTGCAGGTTGCCGGTTTGTTTCAAACTGCCGCCATGCGGCCCTGCTTGCGTCGCTTCGCGAGCCTGCGTCATGCCGGGCATCGCGTGGTTGTGACCAGCGTGATTGTGCTGCGATTGGATCGTCTGCCCAAATACGCTCGATGCGGACATCGCGAGTGAGAAAACGGTGATGATAAGTGTTCGTTTCATAAGTGAACTCCGTTGTTAAAGTTTCGGGACTCCATCCGTTGGGTCCGTCGATCTTAGTGAGGTTGGTTGATTGGATGCCTGAGTCGTGAATTCCTTCACGGGCTAACGGAAAAATCAGGTGGGAGTTGGGAGTGAAGGCGAAGGTAGCCACCGAGGATCTCCTTCACTCCTCTCTCCCACCTCCACTGCATCATCAAAAAGCTCGTCTTGAAATCCGAAACGCATTTTCAATTCGAGATAGCCGCAATAGAGCGTCGGCACAATGAACGACGTGAACGGTTCGGCCAGCATGCCGCCGAACACGGGAATCGCCATGGCTCGAGCCACGTCAGCGCCGCGGCCTGTTGCGATCAGCACGGGAATCAATGCGGCCAGCGTCGTGACCGTCGTCATCATGCAGGGACGAATGCGTTTGAGTCCGGCTTCGTAGACTGTGTTGCGAATGTCGTCGACTGTTTCGACTTTGCGTTTCTTCAACAGTTGGTGAATGTAAGTCGCCATCACCACGCCATCGTCGACGGCCAATCCGAACAAAGCGATGAAGCCAACCCACACCGCCGTATTCAGTTCCACGCCCATCGTGGCAACCGCAATCATGCCGCCAGCGAAGGCGACTGGGATACCGGAGAATACGGCCAACGAAATCGAGAAGTTGCGAAACTCCATGTAGATCAATAGCAAATTGATGCCGATGACCAACGGAATGATCCACATCAAACGCTGGTTGGCTTCGATCTGATTTCGGAAGCTACCGACGGCTTCAAGCGAATAGCCGGCAGGAAGCGACAACCGATTCGGATCAGACGGCGGCAGCGACTGAGCTTCGCGGAGTTGTTCTTCGATCGCGGAGACTGATTCCAGATCGCCCTTGCTGCCGTTGGTCATGAACGAAACGTGAGCGACGAGTCGACCGTTTTCGCTGTTGATTGCACCCGGCCCCCAAGTCGTTTCCAGTGTTGCGAGTTCTTCCAATGGCACAACGGCCCCCGAGTGCGTGACGACGGGCAAACGTTTCAGGCCGTCGATCTGTTCGCGGAGGTCGCGGTCGTAACGGAGACGCACTGGATAACGCTCACGTCCTTCAACGGTCTTGATTAAGTTCATCCCGCCCAGTGCGGTCTCGATGACTTGGTTCACCATCGACGAACTCATCCCGTATCGCGATGCCGCTTCGCGGTCGACGGTGAACTCGACGTAGGGTTTGCCAAGCACAATATCGGGATTGACGGTGCCGGCGTTGATCAGTGGCGACTTTTTCAATTCAGCCGAAACATTCATGGCCGCGTCAGCCAACTCATCGAGTTCGTTGCCGTAAACACGAATGGCCATCGGTGCCTTGATGCCAGACTGCAACATCACGATGCGGCCCTCGATCGGCTGTAGGGCCGACGCAGGCGTGACACCGGGAAGTGTTGCGACGCGGTTGATTTCGTCCCACACGTCGCGAGCCGAGACGCCTTCTCGCCACTCGCTTTCGGGTTTGAGCATCACATAGGTTTCGACCATCGCGGCCGGCGCGGGGTCGAGTGCCGATTCGACGCGACCGATCTTGCCCAGCACGTCTTTGACTTCGGGAATTTGGCCGATCAAAACATCTTGCGTCTGCAACACTTGCATCGCTTGCGAAAAACTGGCTGCCGGGTACAGCGTCGGCATATAGAACCAGCTTCCTTCGTCGAGCGCGATCCAGTCGTCGCTCTGCAACCCCGTAAAAACATGCTTGGCATCGACGTAGCCGGGAAAGTCATTCAGATCGGCACCGAACAGGTTCGCGAACTTTTCGACCGGACGGAGCACGGTTGGCATTCCGACGTAGGCACCCACGCCGATGATCAACAGCATCAACGGAAACGAAAGCGCGAACGCTTTGTGGTTCAGGGCGTGTCGCAATCGGGCTGCGTAAATCCAGCGAACGAAGCGGCTGGAAGGAATCTCTTCGATCGGCCGAATCCGCTCTCGCAGCAATTGCCAACCGCCAATGAACCCAATCGTGGCCGCGATCACGGTCACAATCCAAGTATCCAAGCCGAATCGCTCTGCGAGTCGTGACCCCCACAAGAAATGGGACGCGGCACCGAGCAATCCGGAGAGCGACAACGCGGCAACCAGCGCGGTCGATTTTCGACTCACGCTGCTCCGCAACATCAATCGACACAAGGCGGGCACAATCGTGACGGCCGCGATCATCGCTGCAGCAATCGCAAATGTCTTGGTGTAAGCCAGCGGGGAGAACAGTTTGTAATCGCGGCCGGTCAAAAAGAAGACTGGCAAGAAACTGACAATGGTTGTCGCCACGGCGGTCACGACGGCCGGTGCGACTTCAACCGTTGCCTCGTAGACGACTTCCGTACGAGGTTGTTTGATGCGAGCCTCGTCGCTGCCAGATTCCCAATCCGAAAGATGCTGGTAAATGTTCTCCGAAACAATGATCGCCATGTCGACCATCGTGCCGATCGCGATCGCAATCCCCGCCAGCGACATGATGTTCGCACCGACGCCGACCACACGCATCGCAATGAACGACATCAGCACTGCTGCCGGCAAACAGATCGCGACGACGAAGCTGCTGCGAATGTGCAACAAGAACAACAGAATGATGATCGCCGTGATGATGATCTCGTCACGCAACGCATGCGTCAGCGTCGCCATCGTCTCGTCGATTAAGCCGCTGCGATCGTAGACGCCATGAATCGTCACGCCCCCGAGCGACGGTGTGATCGCGGCAATCTTTTCTTTCACCCGGTCGATGACGACTCGCGGGTTTTCGCCGTATCGCATTACCACCACACCGCCGACCGCTTCGGCTCCGTTGTAGTCCAACGCACCGCGGCGAAAGTCCGGCCCGATCTGCACGCTGCCAATGTCGCGAACACGAACCGGCACGCCGTCACGTTGCATGATGACAGTGTCCTCGATGTCCTCGACCGCCTTGTCTTTGTCGCCATCGCTGCCGAGGAAGCCTTTGCTGCGGACGATGAACTCCATGCCCGTCGTTTCGACGGTCTTGGCACCGACGTCCATGTTCGAGCCCTTGATCGCCATCGCCAGTTTGTCGAGTGACACGTCGTGAAAGCGAAGCTTGTCGGGGTCGACTTCGATTTGGTATTGGCGAACGTAACCGCCGATCGACGCGACCTCGCTGACCCCTTCGACCGCCTGCAACTCGTACTTCACAACGAAGTCTTGCAGACTGCGAAGTTCGGCCAGCCCCATACCTTCCTCGGGTGGCTGAAGCGTGTAGTAGTAAACCTGCCCCAATCCGGTGGCGTCTGGTCCAAGTTGCGGGACGACGCCATCGGGCAACTGCGAGGCCGCACTTCCGAGTTGCTCAGAAACTCGACTGCGTGCCCAATAGAAGTCAATTTCGTCTTTGAAAGTGACCTGAACAAAGCTGTAGCCGAACATGCTCTTGCCACGCACTGATTCCGCACCGGGAACAGCGAGCAACGAAACGCTCAGCGGATAGGTGACTTGGTCTTCGATGTCCTTTGGCGATCGCCCTGGCCAAGGCGTCAAAACGATAACTTGGTTCTCGCCGATGTTAGGAATCGCGTCGATCGGAATCGACTTAAAACTGACCCAACCGGCGACGCTTAGACCAATGGTCAGCAAGACGACCAGCCAAGGCTCTTTGACACAAAAGCGAATGATTAGGTTAAGCATCGCTTCGCTCCGAGGTGAGAGTAGGGGAGGTGGGAGCTAGGAGAAGTTGTTGATCGAGCACAGGACAATCGTTCTCGATGATGTAATTTTCTCCGCTCTCCTTCACTCCCGACCCCTTCACTCCCAACTTAAAATCGACGCACCACTTTGAGGAGCCGTAAATCATCGCGACGATCATTCGCAAAATTTCGTCGTAGAACTCGATTGCCTGTTTCGTCGTTTCCGCGTCGAGGTATCCATGCACGGATGCGTACTCGATCCAGACCTGCGTCTCGGCGGCTTCCGCCTCGGCGATGTTCAGCGTGCTACAAAAATGCTTTTCATATCGACGCTTACGCCAAGCCTCCGCAATGTTGGCACTCACGCTTCTTGATGATCGTCGCATCTGATCCGTCAACGAATACATCTCCTCACGAGGAAATGCTTTCGACAACTCAAAAATTCGCTTCCCCGCCACAAACGACTTCTGACAAACGATCAAATCGCGATGCGTCTTAATCTGCTCACTCATTTCAAATCTCCCAATGCCCCACCAGCAGCAACCTGCTTCTCCCCACTCCCAACTCCCATCTCCTTAACTAACTCCCCGCACGTCAGCATCTCACTGCCCCAATACGGGTTCTGCAAATCGCCGCCGGGCTGCATCCAGTCACCACCGCCTCCGGGAACCATCGGGCAGTAATAGTGCGTTAACTTCACTGCCGTCTTCGGCCCGCGAGCCACCGTGGCCGCCCGCAACATCGCGTGACTGACGCCGCGATACGCTTCGCGTGCCGTTTCCAACGAACCGTCCATGCGGGACGCCGCGCGGCGAGCGGTCGCGAACCGGCGTTGAGCTTCGTCGGGAACACTGGTCGACATTTCCAACTCACGGAGCCCTTCGATCAGCGTGTTCAGTGCGACGGGCGGAGGCGTTTGGTCCGCCGCCATCGCACATTGGATTTCAAAGTAGGCGTCGTAGGTTCGATCGAGCGTCTTGCCCGCGTCGCTGGCCAGCATGACGGGTCTTGTCTCTGGAAGCTCTAGTGGTCCCGGTGAATAGCTCGGTGCCTTCTTTGGGTCCATCAACGATGGGTTTCCGGCGAGCTGCATTTGCGAGTCGATCAAGAAATTGCCGCCCGTCGCGATCGTTTCGCCAGCCGCCAGCCCTTCGACGATTACCGCTTCTTGCCGATTCATCGGTCCAACGGTCACTCGGCGGATCTCGAAACGCCCCGGTTCGGTTTCGACATAAATTACGCTGTTTTCACCCGCCAGCAACACCGCGTCACGTGGGACGGTCACAACTTGCTGCATCGGCAAAGGTTCTGATGCGAACCCGAGTTGCGACGTTGGCACCAAATCCATATCACAAAGCGGACACTTACCGCGTTCGTCGCGGATGACTTGCGGGTGCATCGGGCTGATGTATTTGTTCGCCAGTGCCGGATCGTAAACTTGGTCCATTGGGATCGCCGGCACAGTCACCCGAGCAGTGGCGTAGTCGCCGGGTCGCAGTTTGCCGTCGAAGTTCATGATCTCGACACGGACGCGTACCGTTCGGGTCTTCGGGTCCACCGTCGGGTCAATGAAAGCGACGCGGCCCGTGAATACTTCGCCCGGCACCGACTGAATTTCCGCTTCCACTTGTTGGCCAAAACGAACTGCCGATGCGTCGTCGGGAAACAGATCAAGCATCAACCACACACTGCTAAGGTCGGCGACGCGGTAAAGCTTGTGTCCCGTTTTCACGTAGTCTCCTTCAACGGCTGACTTCTCGATCACCGTTCCGCTTTGCGGTGACTTGATGCGGATGCGTGACATCGCCTTGCCGGACTTCGCAAGTTGGTCGATCTGCGATTGAGTCATTCCCAACTCTGCCAAATTTTCGCGAGCCATCTTGTTCAGATCGCCATTGTCCATTTGGAACCGACCAATCTTGCCGCCGTTGTTCATGCTGGTGATGAACTCGGTTTGTGCGGTGTAGAGCTGTGGGCTGTAGATCAACGCCAGGTCGTCGCCTTCATTGACTTTCACGCCGGCGTAGTTCGCGTACATCTTTTCCAAACGCCCGTCGATGTAGGCACTGATGGTCGAAAGTTGGCTTTCGTCGTAGTCGATCGAGCCGATCGTGTGAATGGTGCGATTGACTTCACCCATCTTTGACATCGCGGTTCGAATACCGACCAATCGCCGGGCGGATGCTTCAATCGTGACCGAGATGCCGTCGCCGCCTCCACCTCCAGTTGCTTCGACCAGTTCCATCGCACAGACGGGGCAGCGACCCGGTTCGGTCGACGGTGGCGTACACATCATCGGGCAGATGTATCGTTTGTCTTCGCCGCCGCCCGTTTCTGTGACGACATCACCTTGTCCGCCGGAAAAACCATCCGCGGTCAACCACTCAGTCCGCTGGGCGACCCCGAGCAAGAAAAACACAAGACCAGCGACAACGACAACCGTTGCGGCTTGCACACCCGTGTGCACCAGCCACTTCATCCCGCCATCACTTTGCGGTGCGGCCGGTTTGGCTTCAATAGGTGCGGGCGTTTCCTCGACCACCGTTTCCACTGGCTCGCTATCGGTCGACGCATCCGCATCCACGCTGCTGACCTGGTCGTCAACGTCGGCTTCATCGGGTTTGATTGGTTCGTCCTGATTCATGACAGTTCTCGCGGCGTTTTCCGGCACGCTTTTGTGGTTCCATCCACGAACGTCAGCTCAAGAGGTGACTGGCCGACGATGCGACGGAGGGGATCGCATGATCGACCAGTCATCGCCTCCAGGCTGTGACCGGTTCATTGTTTTGGTGACGCGATCAGATCGCGTAGGGAATGCATCTGGAATGACTTCATACGGAACGAGCGCGCAGCATCATTCGCATGAAAGCCAACTTGAAAACGAGGAGCTACGAGCGCGCAGCTCTCCTATCGAGACGACGCTAAATGCGCCAGATGCAAAGAAACCGCTGAGCGAAACGCGGTGAGTGATCGCCGATCGGCAATCGTGACATCAGTTGATCTGGACGAATTGAAAGTCCAGCCTCGGATGCAACGTGATCCAAGTACGCAATCACGACCAAATCACGAACCTGAGGGACAGGTACGCGATGTGGTGCCGGTGCTAGCGGTTCTGATCGAATACCACACATGCACGATGACAACGCAACTTGGTCTTGAACTAATTTCTCGTCGACGGATTTCGGTGGCTCGGGAACGACATCGGAAATTTCACCGAACAGGTCGTCATGCTTTGATTGTTCGCCTTTCTTCGCGCAGCAACTGCCGGCCTCTTCTTCGTTGCCGTTACAGCAACCGCACAGATCGCCGTCCGTTTTCACTTCACAACATTTGCAAGCGTGGCAGACCGTTTCGGCCCCGCAGCACTGACCTTGAGCACATGTTCCCTGCGCAGCCACCAGCGTCATCGGCTGAATCACCATTGCAGCGATCAGACAAAGATTAACGGCGGTGCGAATTAGGGGGGAGTTACTCACTGTGACCTTCCGAAAAGGATACCCATGCCCGGTATATGAACTGTATCGGAAATTTTGCCGAAGAGTTCAATAGGAATTAATCGGCTAGGCAAACTTTAACAGCTCATTTATAGCTCAATAGGACCTGAACGCCATGGATCGGCATTCTTTGAGACCCAGAACGACCCACGCCAAACGATTGCTGCTAGCAGCATTGGTTGCCGCGTCGGCGTCCGGTTGTGCCTCCCAACGCGGCGTTCAGGTAGCAAAAGTCACCGCTCCGGTCGCCGCTTCCACCCCGATGTCGGGCGCGAACAGCGACGTCGATTGGCAGCAAGTCCTTAGCGATCCCGAAACTGCTTCCATACAGCCCGTCGGCTACAACGACGGAGTGGTGATCGCATCGCCCGCCGTCTTCGCCCAGCCACCCCAGGAAGACAGCAAACGAAGTTTCGGAGACTTTCTGCAACTCGATCCGCCCAAGGAAGAAGATGGGGAGTTTGAAGGTGGGAGTGGGGAGAAAGAAGACGAGCAGGAGGAAGGCACGGAGAGGGGGAGACAAGTAGACACGGAGAGCGATGAAGATGACAAGACAAATGACAATTCCGAGACTCCCGATCTCCCAGACTCCCCTTCTCCCAACTCCCCAACTGGCCAGCCGGTCGAGTATTTCATAGGCACTGCCCTCGCACGTCACCCCAAAATCCTCGCCGCCAGACAACGTGTCGCTGCGGCAACCAATGTCATCCCGCAAGCCAAAGCCTTGCCCGACCCGACATTCAACAACACCTTCTGGCCTTTGCACGACAACGCCATCCAAACCGCGGCCGGCCGGGTAGCTAACCAGATGTCGGTCAACCAGATGGTGCCGTTTCCTGACAAGCTGAAAACCAAAGCGGTCATAGCCAGCCGCGAAGTGCAAATCGCCCAAACGGAAGTTGACGCGATTGCTCGCGAGATCACCGAGTCTGTTCGTCTCGCCTATTACGAAGTCTGGTTCGCAACCCGCGCGATCGACATCGTCGAGGAAACCAAAGACCTTGTCGCCGACCTGACCGACGTTGCAGAGGCGCGTTATCGCAGTGGCGGTTCGCAACAAGACGTGTTGCGTGCCCAACTCGAAACCGATCGACTCGACGAACAACTCATCACGCTCGCTCGGCAAAAGTTGGTTGCCCAAGCCGACCTCGCTACGTTGCTACAGCAACCCGTCGGCATACTTCCCGAAACGACAAATGAACTAGGCATCACTGACACGCCCCAGCAAATTGAAGAGTTGATCGCGTTGGCCGAGCGGTGCAATCCGAAGCTACGTGGCCTCGCATGGGAAATCCAACGCGATCGCGACAAAGAGCGATTGGCTTGCTTGCAGCAGTATCCAGACTTCAGTGTCGGGTTGAATTGGGGATTGGTCAGCGACAACCATGACGTTCTTAGCCCAGTGGCCAACGGAAACGATCAACTCAGCGTCAGTTTCGGTACAACGTTGCCAATTTGGCGAGAGAAGATCAACGCCGGAATCCGCGAAGCCGCTCATCGTCGCAGCAGCACGACTCGCCGACTAGAAGCCGAGCGCGACGAACTATACGGCAAGATTCGCCGCCTGATCGTTCAAGCCGACGCGTTGGTCGAGCAACGCAACATCTACGAAGATCGCATCATTCCGCGAACAGAAGACACACTAAAACTTTCGATCGCCGACTACCGAGGCAAACGGACGGACTTTTTCACGCTGATCGAAACCTACCGCGAGCTGTTAATGTTCGAGACCCAACTCGCCCGCATCGACGCCACACTGGCCGGCACGATCGCTCAATTGGATCGAACGGTCGGCTGCCCATATACGACGGAATCGCGGTAATTTGCGGGCCAAAAAGTATTTTGGCAATTTGCTGCGAGAATCCTGCGAAGCGAACTCTTTTAAGGTAAATCAAACCCTTACAAGAGGAAAATCACATGAAGAATGAATTGATATGGCTGAAATTTCGAGGCGGTGATGCGGAAAGCATCAAGCAAGCAATCGAAGATCGGGGCGAGTTTACAGCGGTCGTATCTGTAGCAGACGTGGCACCACAGACGAATCAAATCTGCTTGGTATCGCTACAGGACGATGAAAGCAGACTAAGCGATGATGGCCCCGAGCTAAGCATCGACTTCGTCGGTGTGTCCCAGCTCGGCAAGTGGATCGCAACGGGAAAGAAGCAATTGAAAGTCAGCGGCGTTGTGGAAACGGGTCGGACTGACGTTGAGGTTGTTCTTGAACGATTGGACGGGCGATTTCGCAACAAGGTCGACACAAACTTCGGTGAGGCGACCCGATTGCCCGAGAAGACATCAGAAGCCTTGCTTGGGGCACTTCAAGGCGTGTCGCAGAGCTTGCGGGCGGGAATGCCCGGCATTCAATCGCTGATAGCTGAACTCGCCTCCATTCGCAGCCAAGCCGAAGGCGGCATTGCCGACATCGAGCGTGACGCAGTGGTAACGTCGCTCGAGATATTTGGCGGATTGCGTCTGCGGAAAGATATTCTGCGTGGCACCACACCGGCACAACAAGCGGCAACCAGCTTTCTAAACCGATTGTCACACTACAACGTTCGTGAAGACTCGCAGATCAATTTGGATGCAATGTCGTTTCCGGGTTTTAACTTCATCAAACCCTACATTACGAGTCGTGTTGATGTGTCCAACGACACCGGTGAGACGCTCTCGATTATCAACTGCAATCATCAACCGCTCGAACACACGCTCGGCGTGGACTTGATCTATTTCAGTCATGTCCATGAATCGTTCGTAATGGTCCAGTACAAAAGGCTATCCGCTAAAGGAGATGGCAAACCGACTTACTACCCCAACAGCGACAAGAATTACGCAGGGGAAGTGGAGCGGATGAATGAAGCAGCAACGATGCTGCGAAGATTGGAGGACGCTGAGCCATCCATTGCAAGCTACCGTCTGGGCGGAGAGACGCTGTTTCTGAAGTTCTGTGAGGCGAAACAAAAGAGTTCTCTGGACAACAGCATGGCCTCCGGTTTCTACATTCCACTCGGTTTGTGGAATGCTTTTGCTGCAGCCCCCGCATCGAAAGGCCCAAAAGGCGGCCTGCGAATTGATTGGGAAAGCAAACCTCGTTCTTTGAACAACACTGAATTTTGCAACATGGTCCGATCTGGATGGTTCGGATCTTCATCAGCCCAAACGGACTGTCTAAAAGAGATCGTTCGACAAACACTTGAAGCTGACCGAATTGTCGTCGTAGCGGCAACGTCACGGAGCCAGGAACGCCCCGATCAACTGCGTGATCCGTTCGGTCGCTACACGGAAGAAGATGATCCGCTCGGCTGGCGATGATTCAATTCATGGTGTCAGATCGTAGGTCGGCTTCACATCGGGTGCCGACCACGAGCTGAATCGGGAGTATTCGGGCATCGTGAAGTCGATCGGAAGCGTTGTGATCGTCCCGAACTGAAACTGAATCGTTTTGTTCTCGATATCGACGCTGCAGGTGTATTCCTGCTCCGTCTGGTGCTGGCGGCCCCGCGAGTCGCGACAGCGGATCAACACGCTCTCCTTCGTGGACCGCTTAGGATCACTCGCATCGTTGATTGCACCTGGGATTGCAAAGTATCGAGCCTGCTGCTGTGGCAGCAGGTGCATGGGAGCGGTCGGTGAAAGTGTCTTGACTGTCCCTTCGTAACTGACTTCGACGTGCAGCGCTGGACCAGGTCCATAATTCGTCAGCGAGGGGATCGGTATCTGATCAACCACCATCCCATCCTTGCGGATGAAATCAAAACGTCTGTTCTGAACATCCGATGATTCAATTGGGAAGCTAAATGTCACCCGATCGAATGCGACAAAAGGCTTCATCTGTCTTTCCAACTGAGCCTCAAATTGCTGACGTTGTTGACTGAGCTGACTCGTCGAAAGCTCCAGTTGTTTGGCGTTGTACCGAACCCCAATGACGACCGCTGCAATGGCGGCGATCGCTGAAATGGCCGACCAGTTGATTCCACGACTCTGCTTTGATTCTGACATGCTTCTCCTAGGTAAACGGTTGCGTTTAAGTGCAGGCACACCGACGAGAGTTTTCGGGCGCGCAAATCATCGTCCTTTGCCAATCAATCTTCTCAATTCCCGCCGCGCCCGATTGAGCCTCGAACCGACCGTGCCTTCGGGGATGCCGAGCGTGGCGGCGATTTCTTGGTACGACAAACCGCTCTCTTCTTTGAGCGTGAAGATCGCCCGTAGTTCCGGATCGAGTTGATCGAGGGCAGTTCGTACCATCGCGACTCGTTCGTCTTGCTCGACGTGGTCGGTTTGGTCAGCGGTCGGCTCGACCACTAGTTCTTTGGTCCGCCGGTGTTTCTCACGGCGCAAATGCTGCAAAGCTTCGTTGGTGGCCAGTCGATACAGCCACGTCTCAAACTTCGACTCGCCACTGAATTGATCGAGCTTCGTGAACGCTCGAACAAACGTTTGCTGCGTTAAGTCATCGGCGTCCTGTTGACCGACCATCCGCACCATTAAGCGGAAGACGCGATCCGCAGTGGCCTCGTAAATCTGGCGGAGCGCAGCGCGATCGCCGCCCGCACCGCCCTTGACCGTTGCGTCGTCGATTGGCTCTTTGTCATTGCTCTCACTGCGATGCTCCATTTGTCAGATTGCACCGATACCCGAGGGGGGTACTAGCGGCCTTTGCGTTCGGCGTGCCACGGCGATTTCCGACCAATGCGGTCGCGCATCACACTGGCCATCGCGACTTCGCGTTGGAATTTGATATTTCTCCTGGCATTCGGATACCTCGGCTCCGTATTTGCAAATTCGTTTGGGCACTCGAATCACAAACAGAGCAAGGAAAACGGCATGTCCAACTACCGACTTTTTGGAGCGATGATCGCCACTTCGACCGCAGTCATGCTGTTGTTGATGTATTTGAACACCTACGCGATCGACCACGTCTACTGGAGCGAGACTCGCTTCTACATGGCACTCGTCATGGGAGCGACGATGGCAATGATTATGTTGTCGTTCATGCTCGGCATGTATAAGAGTAGGAAGACCAACGTGGCCATTTTCGCTACCAGCGTCGCCGTCTTCGCTGGTTCGCTGTACCTCGTACGCAGCCAGGAGACCGTTGAAGATGTCTCGTGGATGAAAGCCATGATCCCACACCACTCGATCGCGATCCTGACCAGCGAACGAGCCGAAATCACCGACCCTCGAGTCCGCGAACTGGCCGACCAAATCATCCAAACCCAAAAGAAGGAGATCGCGGAGATGCAACGACTGATTGCGGACTTGGAAAACGAAGAAACGAATGCATTGGCATTGAAACATTGACTCGCGAATGACCTCTATTGTTTGTATGCCAATAGTCGCAATGCGTTGAAAACGACGACGAGCGTGCTGCCTTCGTGAAGTGCAACCGCGGGGCCGATGTTCAGGCCGAGGATGGTGGCGGGGACGAGGAACGCGACCATGCCGAGACTCATCCAGAGGTTTTGACGGATGATGCGGCGTGTGGCGCGGCTGAGGCCGATGGCCAGCGGTAAGTGGTCGAGATTGTCAGCCATCAAGGCAACATCAGCAGTTTCAAGAGCCACGTCGCTTCCGGCGGCTCCCATCGCGATACCGACGGAAGCGGATGCCATCGCCGGGGCGTCGTTGACTCCGTCTCCGACCATTGCGACGCCGCCTTCACTCTGCAGCTTCTTAATTTCATTGACCTTATCGTCGGGCATTAAGTCGCCGCGGGCTTCGTCGAGACCCACTTCCTTCGCGACCGCATTGGCGACCTTTCGGTTGTCGCCCGAAATCATAATCATCCGCTCGATGCCGAGCTCGCGAAGCCGCGAGATCGTTCGCTTGGAGGCTTCACGGGGTGTGTCCATCAAACCGATCACGCCGAGGTAACGATCACCGCGCCGGACGATCATCGTTGTGCGTCCGTTCTCTTCCAGCGATTCGACAATCTCGCGTACGCTGTCTGGCAGCGGTGGCCCGTCGACTTCGGCGAACAGATCGTCTTTGCCAATGTGAACAATGTCTCCTTCGACCGTCGCTTGAATGCCGCGACCGGTGATACTCTGCAAATCAGTCGCATCAGGAATCGCTCCCCCACTCCCAGACTCCCCGTCTCCCAATCTCTCTTTTCCGTCGCGAACGACCGCTTTAGCAAGCGGATGCTTGCTGAGGTCTTCGACGGCGATTGCTGTTCTCAACAGTTCGGCTTCATCGACACCGTCAGCGGTGCGAACGTCGGTGACTTTGGGTTCGCCTTCGGTGAGTGTTCCGGTTTTGTCAAACGCAATCGAGTCGAGACTGCCGAGGCTTTCCAGTGGTCCGCCACCTTTGACAAGTATTCCGCCGCGTGCCGCTCGGGCGACGCCGCTTAACACCGCACTGGGTGTTGCGATCGCCAACGCACATGGGCTGGCGGCGACCAGAACCGCCATCGCTCGATAGAACGATTCGCTGAAGGTTTCGTCGATGACGAGCGGTGCGAACATCAACAGTACGACACCGGCAATGACCGACGGGACAAAGTATCGCTCGAACTTCTTGGTGAACTTCTGCGTTGGCGACACCCGCGTTTCCGCTTCGCTGACCATCGTGACGACGCGAGCCAGCGTGTTTTCGGATGCGAGTTTGGTGACTTGGATTTCGAGCGAGCCGGATTGATTGATCGTTCCCGCGAATGCACGATGCTCCGGCGGAAGCGATTCTGGATCAGATGCGGCAGCGGCAACGTCGTCGACCGGTTGCTTGTCCACGGGGACACTCTCGCCAGTGATCGGTGCTTGGTTGATGCTGGACTCTCCGGCGGTCACGAAACCGTCCGCCGGGACTCGTTCGTCCGGTTTGATGATGACGATGTCGCCAACGACCAGCTCTTCGACGGGGATTTCAGATTCGTTGCCATCGCGTCGAACTCGTGCGGTTTTCGGGGCCAGTTCCGATAAGGCTTCGATGGCACGTTTGGCTCGCCCCATCGCGTAGCCTTCTAAGGCGTGACCGATGCTGAACAGGAACAGCAGCAACGCACCCTCGGCCCACGCTCCCAGCGACGCAGCACCGGCGGCAGCCACAATCATCAGGAAGTCGATCTCAAACTTGCCGGCTCGGATTTTCTCGATCGCTTCGGTGACGGTGTAATAGCCGCCGAAGACGTAGGCGGCGAGGAAGCAACCCAGCGAAATCCATTCGTTCCATTCGGTGAACGTTTCGATTAGCCAACCGACCAACAGGAATGTGCCGCAGAGGATCGCAAAGATCAACTCTGACTTCGGCCCGAAGATGCCGCCGTGCGCGTGGCCATGCCCGGCATGGTCGTGATCGTCCTCGTGACCTTCTTCGTCGTGCTTGTGATCCGCATGATCCTCGGCGACGACGCTCGAGTTTGCCGCCCACTGCCCGAACGCTTTTTCGATGGCTTCTTCGGACGTTTGCTGCCGATCGTATTCGACGCGGACGGCACCATCCGGCGCAACGACCGCTTCGAGTACCCCGTCGATTCCTGAGAGCCTCGATTCAATGGCCGATGCTCGACGGGCGTGCATGGCGTCCGACGTGCCAAGCCAATGTCCGTAGCGTTGGTCCAGTTGCGCTCCGGTTCGCTTTGCCAGTGCCCTGACGTCGCCGGTGGAAACGACATCGCTATCGTAGTGGATGCAAATGCTCTGCGGATTATCGCCTGTCGCCTGCGTCACGTGAGCCTCGTCGATCCCCGCTCTCGAGACAAGCAAATTGGTCAGCCGCTCGACACAGAGATCGTTCGCGTCGGTCACCGATGGCAACAACACGCTCATTTCAATCTTTTGTTTATTCATCTTTTTCGTTGTTCAGGAGGACAAGGTGCGTGTCGGTGCCTGTTTGAATTAGGAACAACGCTCGGTTGGGAAGCCGAGGCTTGGACATGCGATCACGGTATTCTTCGAGGTTGGTAATGGCATGATCGTTCACGCGGGCAATTCCCATGCCCGCCGCCAAGCCTTCACGGTAAGCAGCGCTTTCCATCGCAACGTAGGTGATTAAGACGCCATGGGTATTCGGCAGTAGATTCAATTCCTGAATCAGTTCTTCACTGAGGTTTGCCAGTCCAAGCCCGAATGCTTTGTCAAAGTGCTCAAATGTATCCTCTGCCGCAGCGTCGATCGGGATTCTGGGTTCGTCGATAGAGGGCTGCTCCTGTTGCATCACCGCTTTGATTTGAATGGTTTTACCATCACGAACTACTTCAAAATGATGTCGCTTGCCGGGCGTGGAATCAGCGGTGAATGTCTGTGGGTCGAATGATTGGTCAATCTCTTTGTCATCAAAACTGACAATGATATCGCCCACTCGCAATCCGGCGACGTTGGCGGGGGAACCGGGATAAACATGCTTTACATAGATGCCAGCATCAGCCGACAACTCGAGCAGCGTTGCCATGTCAGCGGACAAGGGCTGAGTATCAAAGCCGAAATGGCCTCTCTGGATAAAGCCACGGCTCTTCAGTTCGTTGGCGATCTCTCGCGCGACGTTCACGGGCGTCGCGAGTCCGATTCCTTGGAACTCTCGCGTTGTACTCAGGCAACCTTCCATGATGCCGACGACTTCGCCGCGAAGGTTCAACAAAGCCCCGCCCGAGCTTCCCGGGTTCGTTGACGCATCATTCTGGATCATCGGTACTGGAGAACTCGATAGCCACCGATTCGTCGAACTCACAATGCCCACACTGACTGATTGCTGGAGATCATAGGGCGAAGCCAACGAGACGACCCAATCTCCGACACGAAGACGATCGGAGTCGCCGAAGCGAACGGGTGTCAACTGATCGGTGTCGCCGAGTTGAATCACGGCTAGATCGGTCACCGGGTCGCCGACAACCTTCGTGGCGTGAATTTTGCGACCATCCGCGGTTCGCACAAAGACCGCGTTGGCACCTTCGACAACATGGTTACACGTCAACACATAGCCTTCGGTATCCATCACAAGACCGGAGCCTTGATCGTCGGGCGACTCGAACGAAGGCGAGGCGTGCTGATGAGAATACTCGGGGTGTTTCCGCAGTTGCTTGGTCGCTTCTCGCAGCCGCCACGCAGGAGTCATGCGTGGACCGCGCAAAGCATAAACCGTCACAATTCCCGGTGATGCTTCCGTGACCAACTCGCGAACAACACGGGAAAGTTGATTCGCGGACAGTCGCTCGACTTCACTGTCCAGCGGCATCGGCTCTACCGCGCCCAGATGGGAGGTTAAAAGCAAACAAAACATGCAGAGAATCGAAGGGGCAAAATGTTTCTTTGACTGGTTGGTTGTATGCATCGTATTGGATTTCTTGTGAGTTCTTGGAAAACAGCGAATGTCAGCAAATGCGTCGACAACGTCGTGGGATTCACATCGTTTCTTGGGTGGCTTGATCGCGATGTTCCGTTTTCTCGTCATGAGCCGACTCGTCGTGATGGTCATCGTTTGTTTTAGCAAGCGACCATTTAAGGAAGATTGGTGTTACTACGGTGGTGGCGATCACCATTGCCACAATCGCTGAAAACGTTGAGCCGCTAACGACGCCAAGTCCCTTGCCGATACTGGCGAAAATCAACCCCACCTCGCCTCTGGGAATCATTCCGATTCCGACCGCCCAACGATTGATCCCACGTCCGGCCACGACGCCGCAGATTAGTTTTCCGGCGATCGCAATCACACTGAGGATCAATGCCAACCACAGCGTCGAGGGCGATGTCATCGACCGAACATCGACCTGCATCCCCATCAAGACGAAGAAAACCGGCGCGAACAGTTTTTCCAGTGGTGAAACCAAGTCTTCTATGGTGTGACGTGAATCGGAGCGAAACTGATCTTCCCGTAAAATCAAACCCGCTGCGAAGGCGCCGACGATCGGAGCGAGTTCGATTGCGTTTGCTATCCACGACATGAAAAACGCCAGCGACAGTGGGAAGAGCAATTTAATTTGTCGTTCGCCCATTGCGGTGAAGCGTGGAATCATCCATCCGACAAGCTTCCCGCCGAATAGAATGGTGGCTGCGAGAAACACAAATGACAGAATGCTGACTTGGCTGACCTTCCACAAGCTGAATTTCCCGGTCGTAGCGATTCCGACAACGACCGTCAAAATGATCAAACCGAGTATGTCGTCGATGACCGCGGCTCCGAGGATGACCTTCGCCTCGCGTGACTGCAACTTCCCGGAGTCACGGAAGACGCGTGCCGTGATGCCGACACTGGTGGCACAAAGAGTCGCCGCAAGAAACAAATGAACGGACATTTCCGCCGTTGGTAGAAGCCACTGACTCACAAAATAGCCAAACACGAACGGCGCAACGACGCCAGCGACGGCTACCGACAGGGCGCGGCCGCCGACTTGCATCAACTCGTTGACTTGTGATTCCAGTCCCACCAAAAACAAAAGCAACAGGACGCCCAACTCCGAAAACAACCAAATCGCAAATCCCATCGCGACATAGCGTGGACCTTCTGGCCCAGTCATGATTTCCAGTAAACGGCTCGTACCGCCGCGCTGGTCCGCAGCATTCACGGCAAAGAGGTGATTCGCAGCCGCTTGAACCGACTCGCCACTCAGCCAGACTTCGTTCAACAATGTGATGGCGTCTCCCAGATTCATCACAAGAACAAAGAAAGGAATGCTCAGCCAGACGCCAATGTTTCCCAAAACAATTCCTACTACCAGTTCTCCCAGTACCGGGGACTGACCAACTCGTTCAGCAACCCAGCGTCCGGTCGCGGCTACGACAATCACGACCCCCAACTCAAGAATGATCGGTGAAAATGGAAGCTCGTGCTCCGCCGGTTCATGGACACGGGATTCCTTGATTTCGTTCGCATTCGAGTCGACCACCGGCAATTGCGACGTGGTTCGCGGTTGTTGGCCGCTGGCGATGCCGTAGACGCCGAGGACACACAGGCATGCAAACACAGTGGCCAGTGAACGGACAACGATTCGATCGCAGTTGCGGTGGATCATTGAACCTCTGCATTGCAAGTCAGCACGGGGCAACTTGCGTGACGAACGACATATTCCGCCACGCTGCCAAGCAGGAATCGCTCGAGTCCGCTGCGGCCGTGGGTCGACATCACGATCAGATCAATCGCAGTGTCTCTTCCAAAGGCGACAATTTCTTCACCGGCGACACCGCGAAGCAGTGCGTGTTCGTAAGCCACGATTGGGTCATCTGGTACAAATTCACTGAGTTTTTCTAAAAGCTCGTCTTGAGTTGGAACAACGGGTGGCAATGCCGCCGTAGCGCCGGCCGGTGGCAGGACAGTGACAGGCACGGTCGTTTCGGCGACATGAACAATGATTAGTTTGGCTTGATGCTTTGCCGCGAGCGCACTGGCTAACGCCAAAGCGCGGCGTGAATCGTCTGAAAAGTCCGTCGTGTACAGCATTTTCTTAAACATGGTTTTCTCCTTTACGATGATCTTCGCTACTTAGTTACTGTTATCTCGCTACGAACGTCCCGGACGCCGGGCGTCGTGCGGGCGACCGCGACCAGCAGCGCGCGGTCGTTGATGTCGCCAACATTACCGGACAACGTGATTTGTCCTGCCTTGCCGTTGGAAACGCGGACGTTTGCGAAACCAAACCGATGGACGATTCGTTCTACCTTTTGATGCAGTTGTTCCTTCATGTCTGAGTCTTCTCCGGACAATGTTGCTGGTTTGCGTCGATGCGGCGGCATTCGGCGATCAAGAAGGTGACATCGTCCTCAATCGGCGCGGTGGCTCGATGTAACGCAATTTCCAAATCCAAATGAGCGGCAAAGTCTTCGATGTCACGCGAGTGGCTGTTGCTAAACATTTCCGCCAGTCGTGATCGGCCGAACTGTCGGTCTTCGGGGCTGTGCGTTTCCGCAACCCCGTCGGTGGCCAAGAGCAGTCGGTCGCCGGGAACCAAGTTGTGATGGCTCGTTGTCCAACAAGCCGAAGGGTCGATGCCCAGCGGAATGCCAGTCGCGCTGAGTGTGACCAAACGTTGCTGCGTCCTCAGCAAAATCGGTTCATGCCCCGCACTGGCGCAAGACAGTTCAGCCTTTTCAGGATTCCAGCGCAGGATTGCCGCGGTCGCAAATTCACTGTCAGAGAGGTATCGCGGCAGTATCCGATTGACGCGATTCATGATGTGGCCCGGGTCGGTCGTCCCATTGGCGGCCGAGTCGATAACCATCTTCAAAACCGCCGCGCTGATCGCAGCGGGAATGCCGTGGCCGACCAAATCCGCGATGTAGATCAACCACGACTTGTCTCGCATCGGCATCACCCCGTAGATATCGCCGGCAACATCTTCGGCCGGCTGGAAATGAGTTGCGAACGCTAGCCCGGGAACACAAATACGCCGCGGCAGCAGGTGGTTTTGAATGTCACGAGCACGTCTCATCGCACCGCTTCGGTCGGCTTCCGCATGGCGCAGCGATTCCGCCATCTGGGCAATCTGAAAACTCAGGTCGTTCAGTTCACGGCTGCGAAACGAAAGCGGTTCCATCTCGAATTGGATTGACTGGAGTTGCTCAACCGTTTCGGTCAGTCGCTTTGTGGGGTTGGCGATTAGCCGGACCAAGACGACATCAACGATGATGGCCGCGAGTGATGCCAGCCCCAGGATGCCGCTGAGGTGCATGAGTGTTTCCCCTCTCGCACTGCGTCGAATCTCAGCGGCCCGTTCGGTTACAGCAACTCGCAAGTCACCAGACGAGAATCGACCGACGATCGCGTCTTGTACCCGACCGATCTCCGGGGCAGTATTCTGTTCGCTGTCAGGGCCAGTATGGGTGTGCAGTCGCTTGCCATTCCACCGCACGTCGATCCAGTGTCCCGGCGTATTCGGTCCAGCGGTTTCTGCGCAAGTGCTTTCAAGAAACGTCGTGATGGCTACGGCGTCATCGGGTTCACTTAAACGCAACAACGCGTTGCCAATCACGCTTGCTTCATCACTAAGCGTGATGCTCCGGGCATCCGTCGCACGCCGCATCTCCCGCCGGTAATCAGTCACCAGCAGGAGTGCGACGAGAACGGCCAGCGGCACGTTGACAGCCAACAACAACAGCGTCACCGTCGGATAAGAGCGGCGGCGATCTTTGGTCGTGTTGTCAGTCATCAAACGCTTCCAGCAAGACGTCGTTGCACGATGTAAACAACCTCGTCGCAACGCAACTCTCGCTGGCCGTTGGGGTCACGCCCAGTTGATTCGTTTGGCGAAGGAAAATTCAGCAGCACCACGGGAATCTGCTCCATCGACGTGTCGTGGTGCATGACCTCAATGACCCCGTCTCCGCTGCCCCATATCAAGTGTTGGTCGATGACCAACATGTCGAACAGGTCCGATCGAAGTGCTGACAAACATGACAATCCATCGGTCGCCTCGCTTGCACGGTAACCCGCCGAGCGAAAGGCGTCGGCATAGCGACGGCGCTCATCGGCATTGGTGATGGCCACCAGGATATTCGCAGGTTCAGGCGTGCATGCACGCGTTGGAGCGGTCTGCGCTGCACGCGACTTGGGCTTCGGGCGCCATAAAGTGGCGATGTCTTCTTCGACGACCGTATCTTCATCGTCGGGCGACGAAAGCTCGCCTCGCGAAACCGCAATCTCGCGAGGGGCGTCGATCGCTAAACTCACGCGATTGCGAGTCGCTTTAGCGATGGTGATTGTTGTATCGGAACCGGGCAAACAGATCGACTGACCGATTTTTCTGGAAAGTACCAACATGGTTTGAAAATCCTTGAAGCGTTGGCGGGACCATTCCGCCGTGAATGTTGTGATGCCGGAATCAATTCCGGGCGACGTGACGAGTTTCTCAATCGAGCGGGTCACTCAGATCAAAAAACGACACAGCCGCGAACACAGCTTCGGGGATGTTTCAAACCGGAACGCATTGCGTTGCTTCGGTTGGCGAGACAAGACAACTGTCACGCGTTGCCTGGGCGGCAAACGAAAGTATTGCGCTGGTGGCTCAACTGGTCTCAGCGATGCGACGGACTCTGCATAAACGGGCGAACTGTTGTGACAGCAGGAACATGGGACGCAAGGTGTCGACCTCTCAACATTCACCGTCGTCGACGTCAGGCAGTGGCAACCGCAGCACGTCGCGGTCAAAGTGGATTGGCAACATCCTGTAGCGGCAACTGGTATGTCATCACACCGGCAATGGCACAGGGGACTAGTCAGCGCCGTAGCGAGAACCATCGTGACGGTTAGACACACCACGATTCCATGGAGCATCCGTCCGCTTCGCGCCCGCCGAACATTGCCTTGTCCGCTCATCGGATCACCACCCTTGGGCACAAAGACGCGAAAGGATGACACCAAAATGACGGCACTCGTAGATCACATTGAATACACTTCGTCAGGTTGGTTCTGCCGAAAAACGCATAAAGACCGTGTTTTAGCGAGGTATCACGCTTTGGCACGCCACCTGCGTTATCAAACAAGCGTTCCCTCCCCTCTCCTCCTAACGGATTTGAACCATGAAACGCTTTTTGATGATCGCCTTCGCGGGTGCCGCCCTGACATTCCTGATTCCATCTGCCGAAGCGAGCGCTGCTGACGTGCATCACGGCGGTGGTCACGTCTACAACGGCGGCCACGGCTACGTGGGTCATGGCGGAGGCCACTCCAGTTACGGACACGGCTACACCGGTGGCCGAGGTTACTACGGTGGGCACGCAATTACTGGGCACGGAATCGCGCGCCGCTACAACGCGACTCCCTCTTACGGTTCGGCTTACGGCAGTCACTACGCCCCGAGTTATCGTTCGTACCAACCAGCCTACCGTGGTCACGGCGGTGTCCATCTTGATGTCGGGCGCCTGCACCTCGGCGTCGGCGGACACCACTAGGTTGAATACTGTCGATTGAAGATTGCCGACTGAGAATGTGAGAATGGGAAGCGGGCGTCGTTCGTCTGCTTCCCAATTTCTTTGGGTTTGCATTTCAATCACGTTATCGCCTCCCGTGGTCCGAGCTTGCGTGAGTTGTATCGTCGATACCGGCGTTTCATGTAGCGGGCGATACCGTACAACACTACACCCGCAGCGAAAATGAAATACCACGAGGTTTCAACGGCGACTTTGCCCTGCTGGACTCGGTGCATGAGCAGTTCCACGCCCGGAAAGGCTACAGCAATGACGGCAACGGCGGCTGATTCGGCGCGGATCACCTTGGGCCAATTCATGGGCAGTTCCGCGCTCCGCCACCGCTTGAGTCGCGGAATGAATGCCGGTGTTCTGCTCGACCATCGAATGAAATCGCTTCCAAACTTCTGCCGAAGAAATGCTTCTTCCGTGAACATGATCCGCTCGTAATACAATGCGAACGACATCACGTAGATTGCGACGAGCCAAGGTGCCAGGGAATGCAGCACGATCCCCAAGGCAACCAGGAAGTTGCCTAGATACAGCGGGTGTCGCAGCACCGAGTAGAATCCAGACGTATTCAGCGATTCGGCGATCTGCTGCTTCGTGTTTCGTCCCGACGTGCCGTCGGCGGCATGTCCGACCGTATGACAGCGCACGAACAAACCAAGCAACGAAACTCCCACGCTGAAAATGCCCCAAGCCAGATGCAGATTCGGATGGGCCTCGATCACTGGGTAGCGTACGGCAGCAACAAAAATTAGCGGTAGGAACACGAATGGAAGGTAGCTACGCCAGCGGAATAGCCAAATTCCTGATCGTTCAAATTCTTCAATGAGGGGCATGGATTGGGCTCTAGGAGGCTGTCTCTTCAGATTGGTCGTTGTTCGTTACTTCCTCGTCAACCTCGTTGCCTTCTTCCTTCGGCTCGAACCAATGGTAGATCGACGGCAGGACGATCAAGGTTAGTAGGCTAGACGTGATCACCCCGCCGATGACGACAGTCGCCAGCGGTCGTTGCACTTCGGCACCGCTACTGGTGGAGAACGCCATCGGCAAGAAACCAAGAGCGTCCGTGGTCGCGGTCATCAGGACGGGACGCAGTCGATCGACGGCACCGGTAAATACAGAATCGTCGATTCCCTGGCCGCGCTCTCGAAGTGCGCGGATGTGTTCGATCAGAACGACACCGTTCATCACCGCGATACCAAACAAGGCAATGAAACCGACGCCGGCAGAAATGGAGAACGGCATGTCGCGTATCCATAACGCCAAGATGCCGCCGACGGTGGCAATGGGCACGTTCAAGAAAATCAGCAACGCCAATTTCACTGAATTGAACGTCAGGTAGAGTAGTGATCCAATCAGAAACAACGCCAAAGGAACAGCGATGGACAGTCGACCGACCGCGTCCTGCAAGTTCTTGAATTGTCCGCCCCAAGTCACTCGGTAACCCGGTGGAAGTTCAACTTGCGATTCAACTGCCGCTTGGGCTTCACCCACGAAACTGGCCAGGTCGCGACCACGCACATTGACCTGCACCAGGAACCGACGTTGGATTTCATCGCGACTGATTTGGGCGATCCCCGGACCAACCGTGATTTCGGCAAGTTGCTCCAGTGGGATTTGTCGGCCGCTCTTATCGGCGATGCGTATCTTCTTGAGCGACTCCAAATCCTCGCGATACCTGGGTGCCAGCCGGACCATCAGCGGGAACCGCTTTTGACCTTCAAAAACCTCGCCCGCATCTTTGCCGCCAATCGTTGCGACCGCGTCGAGCACGTCGCCGGCATTGATGCCGTAGCGAGCGATCTGGTCACGCAGAATCTTCACTTGAATGTACGGCAAGCCTCCCGTTTGCTCGGGCTGCACATCTGCCGCGCCGGGGACCTGGGAAACAACCCCCGCGATCTCGTTGCCGATTCTTTGTAGGGTTTCAAGATCGTCACCGTACAGACTGATGCCGATGTCACTGCGGACGCCCGAAAGTAATTCCTGAACACGCAGTTCGATCGGCTGTGTAAAGCTGAAGTTGTTTCCGGGGATGCGTTTGTTGAGCGCTTCGCTCATCGCAGAAATCAATTCCTGCTTGTCTTCGTACCGCCACTCCTCCCGCGGTTTCATGATCACAAAAATGTCGCTCGCTTCAACGCCCATCGGATCGGTCGCAATCTCGGGACGCCCGGTTTTTGACACGACCGATTTAACCTCCTCGCCGAATTCGTCCAGCAAGGTTTGTTCGATGTCCGTGGTCATCTCGATCGAACGTTCCAGTGAAACACTCGGAAGCCGGACGGCCTGAATCGCCATGTCACCTTCGTCCAGCTTCGGAACGAATTCAGCCCCAAAGCGGCTTGCGATCAAGATGCCGATTGCCAGCGACGCGGTTGCGATACAGACAATCGCCACGGGATGCTTCATGCTGCGACGTAACAGAGGTTCGTATCCACGTTTGGCCCATCGAATCAAAAATGGGTCTTTTTGCGTGAACTTACGCGCCAAGAACAACGACGCGAGCACGGGCATCACGGTCAAAGAGACGATCAACGCACCGACCAATGCCGACATGAAGCTGAACGCCATCGGGCCGAACATCTTCCCCTCAATACCTTGCAGCGACAGGATCGGAATGAACACGATGATCACGATCGCACCGGCGAACAGGATCGGTCGGGCAACTTCATGGCTGGCTTCGCGGAATACATTCAACGGTGCCTTTTGCAGATCGGGATTTCGTTGCTTGGCCAATCCGACCTGTCGAATTACGTTCTCGACCATCACCACGGACCCATCGACGATGATGCCGAAGTCCAGTGCGCCCAAGCTGAGCAGGTTGGCCGATACACCGAAGTATTTCATCGCCATGAAGGTGAACAAGGCCGACAACGGAATTGCCGAAGCGACGATCAAACCGGCCCGCCAGTCGCCAACGAGCAAGAACAACATGATGATGACCAGGATCGCTCCGCCGCTGACGTTCTCCACCACCGTATCGACGGCTCGCTGGACCAACTCCGTGCGGTCGTAGAATGGGTCGATGTAGACACCTTCGGGTAGAGACTTTTGTATCTCGGCGACTTCCGCCTTGACGTCCTCGACGACCACCCGCGAATTCTCACCGATCAGCATCATGACAATTCCGACGACGGCTTCGCCACGTCCATCCCGCGTGACGTAGCCTTGTCGCAGTAGCGGCGCAAACTGCACTTCGCCAATGTCGCGAATGAGGATCGGTGTGCCATCCTCACGGCTGTCCAAAACGATGTTGGCGATATCATCGAGTGATTCGACCAAGCCCTCGGCGCGGATCAGTCGTTGTTCTTCATAATGCTGGATGTACCCGCCACCGGCGTTGGC
This sequence comes from Rhodopirellula bahusiensis, assembly GCF_002727185.1. NCBI lineage: Bacteria > Pseudomonadati > Planctomycetota > Planctomycetia > Pirellulales > Pirellulaceae > Rhodopirellula > Rhodopirellula bahusiensis. Next base: position 136,286 of record NZ_NIZW01000008.1, on the reverse strand, counting down.
ATTGTTGCGGTCCAAAGCATCGAAGACCTGCTGCAACGCGATGCCATAGTTCAGCATCGCGTTAGGGTCGATTTGGACCTCGTAGGTTTTCAGTTCACCGCCGAACGTGTTGACTTCGATGACGCCCGGAACACCGCGCAATTGAAACGCAACGTTCCAGTCGAGTATCGTTCGCAAATCTTGGAGGCTGTAGTCGTAACCCTCTTTGGCGCGAACCTCGAACTGGTAAATCTCACCCATGCCCGTCGCGATCGGCCCCATGGTGGGCACGCCGATGTCGGAAGGGATTTCAGCGCGTGCTTGGGTCAACCTTTCACCGACGAGTTGCCTGGCCCAATAGATATCCGTACCTTCCTCGAAGACCACCGTCACATTGGAAAGGCCGAAGCGGGTGACACTGCGAATCTCGGTGACCTTGGGAATGCCACTCATCGCGGTTTCGACCGGGAAGGTCACAAACTGTTCCATTTCAACCGGACCGAGCGCCGGCGAAGTGGTCAGTACTTGGACTTGCACATTCGTCAAGTCAGGCACCGCGTCTACTGGCAGCCGGAGCATCGAATAGATGCCGGCAACGACAAGCAAGACGACACCCAGCAGGATGACGATGCGATTGTTCAGGGAGATGTCAATGATGCGATTGATCATGATGAATTAGTGACCGTGGCCGATCTCTCCCTTCATCAGTTCCGACTTCAATGCGAATCCGCCCGAGGTGACAACTTTGTCGCCAACCTTCAATCCTTTGCGGATTTCGATGATGCCGTCGGACAATGTCCCAGTGACAACTGGCACTTTACGAAACTCAGTTTCACTATGCTGAACAAAAACAACCTTCTTATCCTCGATCTCTTGAATCGCCGACTCGGGGATCGCCAGGATATTCTGTGAATCCTGAGACGGTATTTCGATCTCGACAAACATTCCGGGCTTCAGGTGCCGGTCTTCGTTGCCGGCAACTGCCTGAAGACGCAGCGTCCGGGTGTCTGGATCAAGCACGTCGCCACGGTAAAAAATCTTCGCGGTGTGCGTGTGCAGTGAACCATCGCTCGCCGTCGGTGCGCGAAAAGTCAACGTGTCACCAAGCTGCGCGATCGCGGGCAGGTCTTTTTGATAGATGTCAGCTTGCACCCAAACGGTTGACAAATCGGCCAAGCGGAACATCTCGGTGTCAGTTCCAACGCGTTCGGCCAGCACCACATTCTTGGCGATAATGGATCCCGCGAAGGGGGCGACGACTTCGTAGTGCGAGATGTGTCCCCCCTTTTGGTCTGGCTGAATGTCTTCAAGCTCGGCATCTTCGTAACCGAGGATATTCAGTTTTGCCTTTGCGACTTCAACCGCTTGTTGAGCTTGTTGGACCGCCTGCTCCGCCTCGAGGGCATCTTGCGGAACGGCAAATCGCAGTTGTTCGAGAACCGCATTGAAACTTGCTTTCGCGGTGTTCAGATTCGCCCTGGCTTCGATCAGTTGTTTGCCAGCGATTGCACCGGTGTTGGCAATGGGCTCGATCCGATCAAAATCTGCTTGTGCCTGCACAAGGGTCGTGTAGGCGCCGAGCAATTGTTCCCGATATTTTCCGATCGGCTTATCACCAAGTGTCTTTTCGATCTCCTCGGCCGACGCGTTACGGTCGAGCGCCTCAATCAACTGCAAGGCATTCGTTTTCACCTGTTGGGAAAAATCATTGGCTTGTTTGGCAAACTTTTGCTGCAACCGAGCTTGGTACAGTTCTAGTTTTGCCGTGCCGACTTCACGACTGTCAATAATCGCCAAGGTCTGCCCTTCCTCGACACGGTCGCCAAGGTTCACCGGGACTTCATGTGCCCGCCCTTCGGTGATGGAATAGATGTTGGCACTGCGGTCTTCATTGAGCGTCAGCTTGCCAGTTGCCCACGTTTGGATGTTGACGGTTTGCCGCGTGGCCGGTTCAACCTCCAACTTCGAGGCTTCCCACATTTCTTTTGGCAGCGAGACAACGGCTTCCTCACCTTCCCCTTCGTGACCTTCTTCTTCTCCGTCTTCATGACCATGCCCATCGCCTTCACCGGTAGAGTCCTGCTCCTGAGCCACTGATCCACTGGACCAATAAGGGACGCTAAAATAGACAGCGCCACCGGTTAACACCGCAGATGCGAGGCAGGCTCCGATGAGGGTCCAGTTGGGAGACAGTTTCTTGTTCATGATGGCAAACAATTCGGGTAACGGTTTTTATGGTGTCGATCGAATTCCTTTTCGTCGAAAATAGTAGAAGCAATTCAAAAAGCGGTTCCCGGCCTCGCGAGGCTAGTCGTATCCGAGGCCGGGAACCTTGCCGATCACGGTGACACACCGCAATCAACTGGGGAAATGAGGAATGAAGAATCCGAGCCGCCTATTCCCTATTGCCTAATGGCTGTGCCCTTCGTGATCGTGGTCATGGTCGTGCGAAATCTTCCCTGTGAACGACTTGCCGTTGATCTGCAAGATGACGGCTCCCTCGGCTCCGGCTTCCATCCACTGGTCCATCTCGGCGCTGGTGGATGTAAAACGCGAAGATTTTCCGGATTCGTCTTCGGCCTGCGGGTCGGCGGGAAGCTCGAACGATTTCACCTCGCCGTCATGCTTCAGGCTGACGGTTAGTTTTTCGGCTTCGATCGCGACCGCTTTGGTTGCGGAGCCATCGAGCACATAGAGCGCCACCGCACCGGTGCCGTGCATCATTTCGATGTGAAACGCTTCTTTGCCGAGTTCGACCAGTTCACCGCCGTGTGGTCCGTGTTCGGGATGTCCGCCCATGTCCATCATCGGCGGCAACTCATCCATCACGATCGGTTCGGATGATTCCGGCGCTTCAGAGACTTGAACGTCTTTTTCCGAGCAGCCGACGAAGGTAGTGCAAGCGAGGGCCAGCGTGAGTAGATGAGTTTTCATTTTCTTCTTAATTGGGAATGAGGAATTGGGAATGAGGAATGGAACGGGGGATAGGACGAAGTTTCCTGTCCCCCATTCCCGGTTCCCCATTTCTTAATGAGCGTGCTTGGTCTCGAAGCCGTGCTTCTTCAACCAGCTCTCCCATTGGTGGGCTTCGTTATGACTCTTCAGAGCCAACTGCTGCCACTTCGGGCAGCGGTAATTAACGTCGGTGTGACCGCCGTGCGAGCCGACCTTCACTTCGCAGCGAAGCGTCTTCAGCGTTTTGACCAGTTTGTCGCCCTGGTCACCTTCGGCATGCGTCGTTTTCCACTTTTCCAAACGGTATTCGACCAGTTCTTTTGCCGCAGCGTTTGGCTCGTTAGCGTGAACCAACATGCTGCCCATCGCGACCGATCCGACCAAAGCCGCGACTGCAAGTATCCGTACATTCAACATTGACATTCCTCCGTGGGAGTCTTCTCGAAACAAACAACCATCGTTTCGGCAACGCACCGAAACGGCAAACCAATTTGCCCATTGAAGCGGGCAATCACGAGGAACCGTTCCTCGTATCAGTGTTTAATCTTTCATGTCGCGACCACCGGTTCGGCAGGTTTGTGGACGGTGGTGGTGGATTCCGTACTCTCCAACCCTTCCAAGTGGTCGCGAACGATTTGCTTTCCGGCACCTTGACCGATCGTCCAGAATAAGGCAGGTCGGACGAAGAATTCTGCCAGTGTGCTGGTCAGCAAACCGCCGACGATCACGGTCGCGATGGGGTACAAAATCTCTTTACCGGGTTCGCCCGCCGCGAGTGCCAGCGGCAACAAACCGATGCCAGACGTCAGTGCGGTCATCAGCACCGGAGCCATCCGTTCTTGACCCGCTCGGCGAACCATTTCGCGAGTCCATGATTCACCCTCGTGCTCGACCAAATGGATGTAGTGATTGAGCAACAAGATGCCGTTACGACTAGCAATCCCGCATAGTGAGATAAAGCCGACCATCGCCGCGACCGTCAGGTTTTGATCCGTGATGACCAGCGCCGCGACCGCTCCAATGAACGCAGTTGGCAGCGCAACCAAGACTTGCATAGAGAAATTGACGTTACCAAATAGCGTGTATAACACCAGGAACATACCCAGCAGCGCAACGCACGAAAGAATCAACAAACGACGCGAAGCTGATTGTTGGCTCTCAAACTGTCCGCCGTATTCGAGAAAATAACCAGGCGGCAATTCCATATCGGCGAGTTCGGTTTTAATGTCTCCCACGGCGTCGACGACCCCGCGATCGGAAACGTTGGCTTGCAGCACGATCCGGCGACGAACCTGTTCTCGCTTGATCATGTTTGGACCGCCGCTTTCATAGATATTGGCGACCGAATCGAGCGGCACCATCCCGCCGTCGGGAAGCGGGACCGCGAGACGTTTGAGCTTGCTGACATCTTCGCGATACGGTTCGTCCATGCGGACCATCAGGTCAAAGGTTCGCTGACCCAGCAGCACTTGGCTGACGACCGTCCCGTTCATCGCTGTTTCGACCAACTCCATTACGTCAGCAGGCTGCAAACCGTTCTGGTTCAGCGCCGCACGATTGAGTTCGATACGAAGCTGCGGAATATTGGTCTGTTGTTCAATGACGACGTCGGTCAATCCCTCGACACCGGCGATGCGTTGCTTCATCTCTTCGGCTTTGTTCCGTAACACGTCCAAATCGTCACCGAAGAGTTTGATGCCGATTTGGGCTTTGACGCCCGAGATCATGTGGCTAATCAAGTGCGCGAGCGGTTGCTCGGTGCTGGAGACGACGCCAGGAATATCCTCCATCGTCTCGCGAATTGTTTCGAGCGTCTTCTCGCGATCGGCATCGTCTTCCATTTCCAGGAACAACTCGGTCACGTTAACGCCTTCAGCGTGCTCGTCTAGCTCGGCTCGACCCGTTCGGCGAGCGACCGACTTGACCGACTCAATCTCCATCAATCGCTCTTGCACGGTGACGCCGATCTTGTTGCTGGTGGCCAACGAAGTTCCCGGCGCGAGCAGAGCGTTCACCTGAACGGCTCCCTCGTTGAACGGCGGCAGAAAATCACTCTCCAGTTGTGTCACCGCAAATACGGCGAACGCGACCATCACGGCAGCCACGCCAAGAACAGGGCCGGCGAATCGCGTGCTGAATCCGATAGCGAGTCCCGCAAGTCCCTTTAGGCCCTCAAGCAAACGCCCCTCTTCGGCCTCCTCGCCGCCGAGCATCCATTCCGTTACCAGCAGCAGCACCCACACCGCGGGCGTCAAAGCGATCGTCCACCAAAACGGATCACCGGGCATTTCAAATGGCAAATGCAAAATGTGAATCGCTCGCGGCACGACCCAGTACATGGTGAGTGCGGCGATGCCTGACGCCAAAACTGGAACGACAAACCGCCAGACCTTTTTGCCGACAAGCAACAACGACGCCAGCACGGGTGTGACCGTCAATGAAACGCCCAGTGAGGCGACTAGCGAAACGACATAGCCCATCGCAAGCGGCACGAACAGCTTGCCTTCCATTCCTTCGAGTGCGAAAAGTGGAATGAAGACGAGCACCACGATTGCCGTTCCGTACACCACGCTACTTCGTACTTCGATGCTGGCTTCGTAGACGACTCGCAGCACCGGTCGCGGATATTCCGCATGGCGATTTTCTTTTAACCGCCGGAAGATGTTCTCAACGTCAACGATCGCATCATCAACCAATTCTCCGATTGCGACCGCAAGGCCACCAAGCGTCATCGTGTTGATTGACAATCCGAACGCAGCGAATACGCAAGCAGTGGAAATGATCGAAAGCGGAATCGCCGTCAGCGTGATGAACGTGGTGCGGAAGTTCAGCAAGAACAGGAACAAAATGACCAGAACCAGCACACCCCCATCGGCGAGAGCTTCAATGACGTTTTCGATTGCTCTGTCGATGAACGAACGCTGCGAGTAAACGTTGGCGATCCGAATATCGTCTGGCAACGAAACTTTCAGTTCTTCCAATGCTGCGGCGATCGCGGTGTCGACCGCACGTGTGTCACTGCCAGGCTGTTTGTTGATGGTCAAAACGACGGCTGGCCCACCTTCGACCGTACCATCTTCGGTTCGCAGGAAGGTCGACGAGTCACCTCGCATGACTTGCGGGCCTTCGATGACTTTCGCGATATCGGCCAGGGTGATCGGACGACCTTCGCGCATCGTGATCGTGACCTGACGCAGGTCTTCAAGGCTGCTGATTCGCCCCAACCCTCGGACCAACAACTCGTTCGCACCGCGTTCGTCAAGATATCCGCCGGTCGCGTTCAAGTTTGACCGCGAGACGGCTCGGTGGACTTCATCCATCGAAATGCCAAAGTTTCGCAGTGCATCCGGATCAACCAGCACTTGATACTGCATCCGCCCACCGCCCATCGTGAAGACTTGCGAGACACCAGGAATCGTCAGCAAGCGTTGACGCACAGCCCAGTCCGCGAGCGTGCGAACTTCCATCGGTTCGGTCACATCGCCTTCACTCCACATGCCGTACATCAGAATCTGGCCCATGATCGACGAGATCGGCGCGAGCGTCGGCTTCACACCATCAGGCAGATTCTCCGAGGCAAGCTGTAACCGTTCATTGACGATCTGACGATCGTTGTAGATGTCGGTATTCCAAGCGAACTCCACGTAGATCACGGACAATCCGATACCGCTACTGCTACGCACCGCTTCGACGCCGCTAGCTCCATTGAAAGCGGTCTCCAGAGGAAAGGTGATCAGCGCCTCGACCTCCTCAGGAGCCATTCCAGGCGCTTCGGTCATCACCACCACGCGCGGACGGTTCAAGTTCGGGAACACGTCAATCGGCAACTGCAACGACTGCCACGCCCCCACACCGAGCATGATGGCCGCGACCGCGAGAACAATCAGGCGATTGTTCAACGAAAATTGAATGATTCTGTCTAACATTTTGATCCCTCAGTAGTTTTGGTTTGGCGAAGCGAACAACTCAGTGGTTGTGCCCTGCGTGGGGATCAATGGCACCGCCAGACTTATTCTTCAGCGCCATTTGCAACTGGTGCGCGCCGCTGACGGCGATCGACTGTCCCGGCCAAACTTGGCCATCGTTTTTGATGGCGACGTTGAGGGAGTCCGACGCTAGAACTTCAACCGCGACACGATCAAAGTGGTCATTGTTTTCAACAAACACAAATCGCTCGGGACCTTCCTCGGCCACTGCTTCCTTGGGGACAACGATCGCATTGTCAAAACCAGCCACCGGAACACGAACCTGCAACCGTTGGCCAGGTTTGTAGCGCCAACTGACATACTGCTGGCCACCAATCTCTTCTGACCGCTCGACCTCATTGGTCAACGAAACATAGAATGGTAAAGCCCGCGAAACGCGATCGACCTCGTTGCCGATGTAGACGATTTTTAAACCTTTGATGAGTTCGGGCTTACCTTTTCGCGATTCGATGACGGCCTGCAGCTCTGCTCCGCTTTGCGACGCTTCCTGCAAAGCGAGACCGTCTCGTTGGTAGGCGTGTCCTTCGATTAAAATTTGACTGTAGTCAGAAAGTTGCCCGAGTTTCTGGCCCGCCTGGACCGATTCACCTCGGCTGACATCCAATTGGGTTACCAGGAACTCTGCGTCGATATGTGCCGGATGAGCCGTTGGCGGGGGCTGCATGGAAGCGAATTTTGCACTGGTCGATACTGTCCGATTCTGCGATTGAGCGTTCGCCGATGGCCATTGGGGCGACGCCTCATGCAGCGAGTCGTGATGAAGTGACCGATCGGCATGAAGCGTGGGGGCAAAAATCGTGACCTCGCGGATCAGTTCTCGCGTTTGCTCGATACTCTGAACTTGGCTTTCGGTTAAACCGTGCAACAGCATGGATTGCTTTGCCGCACCCAAGTTGGCCATCAACTTGTCACGCTCATATTCACGCGTGAGCAGGGTCTTTCCGGCAATGGCCCCCGTCCCGGAAAGGGAAGTTAGCCGAGTGATCTCGCGCTTTTCGACATCCAGTTCGCCTAATGAGGCTAAAAACTGTTCTTGAGTTTCGACAAGATCCTGGTGGGTCAACCGCAGGGTGAACAATGGCCGACCGCTTTTGAGCAACTCGCCTCGCGACACGTTGATCGCGTTGATCACACCGGTCAGGGGTGAAGTGATTGCGACGTGTGTTCGCCCAGGCCAGTCGGCTACTGCTGCAGGCACTTCGATGTATTCATTGAACTGACCGACAGAGACGGCTTGCGTCGTGAGTTTTAAGTTCGCACGAGCTTGAGCACTGAGTTCGATCGAATTTGATTCGTCGTGGCCTTCGTGCCCATGGTCATGCCCCTCGTGGTCATCATGAACGCCTTCGCCATGGTCATGTCCTGAGTGATCGTCGTGACCACCTTCGCTATGGTCGTGTCCTTCATGACCGGCTTCTTCGGACGCTGCCACCAGCCCCAACTTTTGCGGAAAGTCGGTGAAGGCAAACCCACCGACGACGATGGCGAATGCAATCGCGAAGACCGTCAACACAGGGCCAAGCAAACGCTGTAGCCAATTTTTCAATTTGGACATGAGGGGACCCTGCAATGGGGAATTGGGAATGAGGAATGGAGAACTTGCTACGCGAGTGCGAGTTGCAATGCGCGCAGCGTGGTCCGCGATTCATTCATTAAAAAGGATGGTCGAGGAAAAAAGATGGAATGAGTTGAGTTCGAGAACGGTTTCCCTATTCCCTATTTCTCATTCCCTACTTCCCCGATTCAAATGATCCACGTGCAAAGAGAAGCACAGTGGGAGAGCGAGTCCGTCGCAACATTTGCCGATCGCTGATGCAATCGACGGGCCGCGAGCGACCTGACCAAACTCATCGTCGAATCGTGCTCGTAGGTCACAAACGCAACCAACGTTGCGTCGATGATGAAGACAACATCACTCGAAGTCACAAAGCTGCATTCGACTTCGCCGTGGCACCCCGGATGGTTTCCATCACAAGGCTGTGACTCGCAAGCACAACACGGAGCCACCAATTGGCTGGCATTTTTATCAGCTTCGAGCGTCTCGTCCTCGCCCGAGCAATCGTCGTCGTGACCACAGCAATGACTCGGCTGGACACTTGGTAGATCGGTGCTCACGCACGCATGATCGCAACCGCTATGGTCATGGCTCCCACAAGCAACAGCGTGATGCAGCGAACACCCGAAAATCAGGTGCAGCAGCAATGCGGCGACGGTGGTGAGACGACAAACGGCGGACACAAAAAGCCTTTCTAGAGTGAGATTTCTGGTATTATCGGATCTTACAGCGAAAAGGTCCATACCGATCAGGTGACGGCGGAAAATTTTCGCTGAACTTCCCAAGCCTCCGGCTTAGCGACCACAGTCGCTCGTCGAAGCAGACGGCCAACGGGCTACTGTTGACTGAACGTTAAGCCCCGTAGGCTGTCATCGCCGCTGTTGTCGGGGACGGCGTCCAACGCACCTGTCAGGACATAGCCGTCGATGCGGGCACGGGCTTGGCCGAGCAATGCTTGGGCGGAGATGTATTGCAGGTTGGTCTCAAAATACGTCCGCTGGGCAATCAGTACCTGGACATAATCGGTTTCGCCAGCTTTGTAGGCAATCTCCGCCAGATCGAGCCCTTCTTGCGCGTTGGGAAGAATATCACTGGCATACTGATCGACGGCGGCCAGGGAGGCGTCGAAGTCTCCGGCGGCAGTCGCCAGCCGTGCCTTGATCGCGTTTTCAATTCGCTCGACTTCACGCGACGCGCGAACATATTCTGCTCGGGCCGCAGAGATGTTTCCCTGGTTCTTGTTGAACACCGGAATCGGTGCACCAATTTGAAAATTGATCAAGCCGTTGTTGGTCCCGTTATCATAACCACTACCCAACGAGACATCCAAGTTGGGAATCGGCTGAACTTCGTGGCGACAAATCAACGCTCTGGCCCGAGTCACCCGCGCCTGGGCTGCTTGGTACTCGGGGTTGGAAACGACAATGTTGGCCGCGACGCTATTCCAATCCATCGGCGTTTCGTTTCGTGGCAACTCACCTTGCAGATCGGTTGGTGCCATCTGCGGTGTTCCGGCGAATGCCACCAACTCACGCCAAGCGGCATTAAATCGCACTTTGGCTTGACGCAATTGCAAGTCGATTTCGTTCTTCAGCACTTTGGCTTGCACGACATCCAGCTGAGAGCCTTCTTCGGCCTTTTTCCGCAATTCAGCGAATTCTAGCCCTTGGTCCGATACGGATTGAAACTTTTCGACCAATTGCACGCGACGCTGTGCCGCTAGAGCGTCGTAAAACTTAACGCGAATATCCGTGGCAACTCGGTATTTCTGGGCTTCCAAGTGAAACAGTTGAGCACGCATGGATTCATTCAGCACGCTGCGATTGAGCGCCAACTTGTTGGCCGTAACGATCGTTTGTGAAATGAAAAACGTGTGCTGGTCGGTTCCCTGATCGGCGAGTTGATTCGCTTGGTATCCGATGCTCGGATTGGCTCGCAGGCTCACCTGGGTGCGATATCCAGCCGCTTTCTGCGTGGTCGCAACCAGCTCCGCAATCGTCGGGTTGTTTTGAAGGGCAAGCGACTCGAATTGCTCCAGCGTCATTCCCGCGGATTGGCCGAAATCTACGACCGGGCTGTCCAAAAAGATGGGTTCAGCCACTGTTGCCGTCCCGGAGTCCTCAAGCGACATCGCATCACGCAGAGACATCGGCGTATCGTCCTCGTTGCTATCTTCTCCGTCACCGCCAATGCTTTCAGTGTCGATCTCGGTATATGCAACGGTTTGGACGGGCGGTTTTTGATGTGGAGGCTGCTGGACCGGGGGCTGCAGCTCGCTGGTCGCAACTGCCACTGCGGTCGCATCGGTCGCTTGGTGCAGATTCGGGGTCGCAGCGATATGTTGCCCAAGAGACTGACAGCCGGTCGTGAAGCCCAATGCGGACAACAACAGCAGACGCCTAGCCCGCTCCGCTGTGGTAGAGATTGCCCTGCCGCGGGTTGCCCTGGTACGAAATGGTCGTGTATTGGTCACCGAGTATTCCTCCTTGAAATAGATAAAACGACCAGCCTGCGGTACCCATCGGTTCCGCAACTACCGAATTTCAAGCAGAATCGTCCCAATCCGACATCGGACGCTATAACCAAGTACCGGTCATGAGGATTGCACCAGTCGCAAGACCGGATGGAGGGGCGCAGGTCGGATTCCGTTCCGATCCCTTGCAATCGCCCAACAGCGAGCAGTCGGCGAACCGCTGCCGTCGATCGGCTCAGTGATGGCCGCCGTGGACGTGAGTCGTCGTGTGAGGGACTGCATCAACATGCGTCGTTGTGTGAGGCGTCGCGTCGATGTGTCCACCGTGCTGCCGATAATCGGTGTGCGTTGTGGTGTGAGGAATCTGATCGGTGTGGGTCTGAGTATGCAGGTGCGGCTGCTGATAACTAGGGCGGAATGACTGGTAAGGTTGAACGTATCCAGACTGTTGCACGCCATTGTGAATGTGCGTTTGGCCCTGACTGGGATAGACAATCCGCTGCTGTGGATAACCCTGCTGGACATAACCTTGCTGCTGAATGTACTGACCTTGAGGATAGCTTGGCTGCTTATAGCCTTGCTGAATCACCGTGCCCTGCTGAATCACCGGGCGTGCCGAGTAATATCGCTGGGTCGGGTACGACTGGGTAGCGATGGGGTGACTGCCATGCGGTGTGACATGATCAAGATGTGTCTGCGTGTGTTGAACTCGATCGACGTGCGTTGTCGTGTGAGGAACCGCGTCGACGTGCCCCTGGTGTCGAACGTTGTCGTTGTGGGTGGTGGTGTGTTGAACGTTGTGCCCATGCGACGTGGTGTGAGGAACAACCCACTGAGCGCTAGCTTGGGACGATCCCAAAAACGCCATCACCAACCCCATTGCCATTGAGAAACATTTCATCTGATCGACTCCCTGAAAGGTGTAAAAGGTGTAAGCGGGGTCGAATGCAATTCCGCGGCGCAATGTCTCTCCCCCCCGCACTACCCAGCGTACCCACCCGAGCGGCGGCCTGCAACTAAGCCACAATCCGAGATGGATTGGATTCGTCCGGCGTACAGATTTTGCCGGGAGGCAGCAGCTCAAGCCTTGACGCGGGATTCGTCGATTGCGTAGTTCATTAAATTCTGCGTTGGCATCGTCAAAAAGACTGTTCCAGCGTGCCATCCATGCCGATCAACCCTGAAACGCTTCCTGCTTCCTACCCACGAAACAACAAGAAGCTTCTTCATGTTGAAAAGGCCTCACAAACGAATCGCTCGCACAGCCATGATGTGGCTGATGGTGGCGATGTTTGCGATGCCGACATCGTTGGTCCCAATCTGCCCCTGCACAACGGTCGCCGGCGAAAGCCAGTGTGGATGCGGTGCACTGGTCACCGAGTGCGACTCAACGAAGGGATCAGATTGCTGTCACAACAGTCGCCCACAGCGCTCAAGTGAGATGGGCGCCGAGCGTGAATGTGGGATTGCTCTTTTCGGTTGTCACTGCGACGAACATTCCCCATGTCAGTGCCAGTGCGATCAGCGGAATGAACAAGCCATCAACAGCGGCGATCAAATCGTCGTTCGCCAAGCGACTGAGCGTGTCACGGCGTTATCAGCGACGCTGCTTCCGTCATCAAATTTCAATGGTTCGTCCATGCGGACGCAGCCTTCGCCTTTGACGCACGCCAAAACGGCGCAGCAACGCTGCGCCACTCTCTCGCGTTTTCTGATTTGAACGCCGCTCTCTGAGCCTTCTGTCGCGTCAATCAACCAGTGGTCAACAAGACTGCTGATTCATGCGCTTTGATAATTGAACCTGCCCGCCCCGGCATCGGTTCACACGAAGCGAGCGTATCGTGAACCGCATATTGCGTATCTCGCTGCGCTCCAAGCAATCACCGATAACGTGGCAACTCCGCCACGGACTATCACCGTTTCAGTTTTGTAATTCCAAATCGAAAGAAAGGATTCTCGATATGACCAAGTTGCTTTTTAGTTTGATGTTGGTGGCCGTCTTGGCCGTTGTCACGTCCGTCGGATGCGCATCAACCGCCGGAGGAGGTGGTGGCGGGGGAAGCCACGCCGGACACAGTCACTAGCGGTTGCATCACGAGCGAGTTGGGCTTGTCCATCAAACGGCACGCCCGATCTCGATTCCCCGGCAGCTCGATTCCCCGGCAGCTCGATTCCCCGGCAGCTCAATTCGCCAGTGGCTCGATTCCCCAGTGGACCAGCCGATCGTTGGCGGCCAGGACGCCGTGTGCTCCAAGCAACGGAGTGCTGGCGGTCGGTTGGTCCCTTTACCACTTTAACAAATCGCCAAGCTCTTCTCTCACAAAACAAATCACATGACCAATTTTCATCGGGCGACCTATTGGTCATCCATCATCAAGTCACCGAAGCAGGACTTTCTGGCTTCGATCGTTGTCTTCCTGGTCGCCTTGCCGCTGTGCATGGGAATCGCGATCGCCTCGGGGGTCCCCGTCGCTGCTGGATTGATCACCGGCATCGTCGGCGGCCTTGTCGTCGGCTGGTTCGCGGGTGCTCCGCTGCAAGTCAGTGGTCCGGCGGCGGGGCTTACCGTGATCGTCTATCAAGTGGTCAATGAACACGGCCTGCTTGCTCTCGGAGCGGTTGTCTTGATCGCGGGAACGTTGCAGTTGATCGCCGGAGCACTACGGCTGGGACGGTGGTTCCGAGCCGTTTCACCGGCGGTGATTCATGGCATGCTCGCCGGCGTTGGTGTGCTGATCGTTTCGAGCCAATTCCACGTCATGTTAGATGATTCGCCCAAACAAATCGGGCTAGCCAATCTCGCCTCGATTCCCGCTGCGGCCTACGGCGCGCTGGTCGAACGAAACGCCGCCGCAGGCATTGGTGTGATGGCGATCGCGTGTCTGATGGCATGGAAAACGCTTGCCAAAGGACGTTTCGCATTGGTTCCCGCACCGCTGATTGCCATCGTGGTCGCGGCGGTGATGGCTGGAACGATGGGACTGCCCGTCGCTCGTGTGCAAATGCCAGATTCACTGAGCAGCGCGATTCATCTTCCATCGCTCGAACTGCTTCAATCCGTACCGCTCAACGTATTGCTGCAAGCGGGTGTTTTAATCGCCATTGTTGCTAGCGCCGAAACGTTGTTGTGTGCAGCGGCCGTGGAGAAAATGAAACCGGAGGTGAAGACCGATTACGACCGTGAACTCGTCGCTCAGGGCATTGGCAACATTGTCTGTGGCGCACTGGGTGCATTGCCGATGACGGGCGTCATCGTTCGCAGCAGTGCCAACGTCGAATCCGGTGGACAAACTCGATCGTCGGCGATTTTGCACGGAGCATGGTTGCTCGTCTTTGTCGTCGCGTTGGGTTCCATGGTTCGCTTGATTCCCACCGCCGGGCTTGCCGCAATCTTGGTCTACACCGGATTCAAACTGATCAACGTGCAAGAGATCAAGCGACTGAAAAGTTACGGATGGAGTGAAGTCGGCGTCTATGCCGCCACGCTGTGCACGATCATTGCCACTGATCTGTTGACAGGTGTGATCGTCGGAATTGCATTGTCTGTCGCCAAATTGCTGATCCGCTTTTCGCACCTAAATGCACTCATTGTTCATGGCGAAGGCGATTATTGCCTTCTGCACCTCAGTGGAGCGGCAACGTTTCTTCGTCTGCCCGTCCTGGCGTCATCCCTCGACCGCATCTCGCCCGGAGAAGAAGTCCATGTGGATTTCGAGCAACTCGACCACATCGACCACGCCTGCATGGACCTGCTGATGTCGTTTGCACAGCGACACGAGCAAACCGGCGGCACGTTGATCATCGACTGGGGCACCCTGCACGCTCAGGTACATGGCATTAGCGAATCAACCAAGGTCGATTCCGAAAGCGACAAGCATTTGCGTCGTCGCATCGCGGCGTAGCCGAACCTCTTACCAATTTATCTTCAGGAGAATCTGATGCAAAAGATCGTCGACGGCGTGTACCGATTTCAAGACGAGATATTTCCAAGCCATCGAATCCTTTTCGGGCGGCTTCGTTCCGGTCAACAGCCTCGGACGCTGTTGATCACCTGTTCGGACTCCCACGTCGTTCCGAGTCTGGTGACTCAGTCCGATCCTGGCGACCTGTTCGTTCTGCGCAATGCCGGCAACCTCGTTCCGCACCACGGTGTGGACGGAACAAGCGATGATCGTGCGGCAGCGGCAACCATCGAGTATGCCATGGAGGTGTTGAAGGTCCGCAATGCGATCATCTGTGGCCATTCGTACTGCGGAGCAATGCAAGCGGTCATGCGACCAAGCCAACTACACCGGTTGCCTGCAATGCGGCGTCATTTGGCAACCCTCAATATCGAATACTGTCTCGCGGAATTGGATCGAGACGGAATCGAAGACCCCACGCAACGCCTTCAGGCGGTGGTCGAGGAAAACGTGCTTGTGCAAATGGCCAACCTAGCGACACACCCTACGGTCGCCCTCGCGGTGAAGGAACGACGACTTGCCATCCACGGCTGGGTCTATCATTTCGCGAGTGGCCGTGTCGAAACTTACAGTCCCCAACATGCCGCTTTCATCCCCATCACTCGCACCGAAGGCGATCTTTCAGCATCAGTAAAAGCAGCGGCTTGACCACAAGCCTTTTCATTCAACTATCCAGAACTCAATTTCCAACCGCCAACGGAATCCAAAATGAACTACACACCAAAACTGATCAGAACCGCGCCGCTGTTGTTGGCCGTCGCGATGCTTGCATCCAGCGCCGGTTGCTCGACCTTGCCGTGGCGTTCCAAGAAGCCTGTCGAAACCGCTGAATACCAAGCCTACCTGGATCAGTCGGTTTCTAACGCATCCTATGAACCTTCCTATCAAACCACCGCCGTCGACGGCTCAACCCTGCCGCCGCCGGTCATCAGCCCTTCGGATCGCGTCGCTGGCGCGGGCGGTGGTTGCAACGACGGTTGCTGCCACTGACAGCCGGTTACCCCGATCGCACGGTGAGATCACACGCCCGATGACAGAGATGGTGGCGGTCCATCCATCTGGATTGGCTTATTTCGCGATCCTGCAGGCTCAGGAGCATTTGTGATCGGTGTGCCGCCGAATCGGCTGACGAGTTCGGCAGCCAATTGGTCGCGGCTCTCGAGTTCCAAAGCACGATTCAGATCGCGGATGGCGACATCCGTTTGCCCAAGGTAACCGAATTGGTAACCGCGCAAGAAGCGTGCGTAACCGGCTTCAGGATTTGCTTTGAGGAAGCTCTCCAGCCGCTTCATCTGGTCAACGAATCCGTTGCCCTGATAGTACTTGCCATAGTTTTCGACGACGTAGCCCCAGTCCTCGGGATTCAGCATCGACGCCGCTCGATGAATCGCACCGGCCGCACCCTGATAGTCCCCGACGGCGAACAATCCTTGAGCCAACAGCAGCATCAGCTTTCCATCATTTGGTGATTCAACCAGAGCATGATTAGCTAACCGCACCGCTTCACCGTAGTTGGATTTTCGGAACGCTTCTTCGGCTTGCGAACGATACGCGTTGTCCCGACTTTCAGTGGAACCGACGCTTGTAACCGCGTCATTTGAATCGAGTGAAATGGCAGGCTTCGCCACGGAATAAGTCGTCGTGCTCGGCGTGCTTGCCACAACACTTGGCGGAGCGATGACCGACGGGACCACGGTCGATGGCGATTGGGTGTAGTAGTCGTAATAAGGGGTGTGGACATGCGCCGAACCAACGGATGAATAGCCGTAACCGGAATAGTAAGGCGGAGCATAGACGTCGATGTGCGGATAGAAGGAATGCCCGATCCCGGAATGGCCAATTCCGTGATGACCGGAGTAGTGACTGACGTGTCCGCCGTAGTGCCCGTCTGAGTGACCAAGACTGTGTCCAATTCCATGCCCGATGCTAAGACCGATTCCGTGGCCGATGCTGTGACCAATGCCATGGCCAACATGTCCATGTCCGAAACTGTGGCCAATGCCATGACCGCCATGTCCAAAGCTGTGACCCCCTCCGTGGCCAATGCCATGACCACCGCCATGCCCCCCGCCGTGATGGCCATGCTGGGCCTGCACGCTGCCGGTTCCAGCAAGCACCAACACTAAGGACGCAGCAAACGCAAGCGAAGCTTGGGTTGATAGATGAATCAAAGTCATGGCGATGTTCCTTGTGCTTTCGGTGTTCCGTGATCGGGAGTCAGGACTGAATGCGGCCACCTATAAATTTTTCCAGTGCATTCGCTTAAAGTCGCTCAACCTCCATGATACCAACATCCACAGGTCGTGTCGCGGATTTTGATTAGCAATCGTTAGCTAGCTGAGCCATCAATGAGCATATCTCGGACCGTTTGACCGAGGCGAGGAAACCCATTTGCCTGAAGAGGCACGAAACTTGCTCAAATTTCCTCGAGTATCGGCGTTGAGAACGTCGTCAGCAAATCCGCAAAAAGCCAAAGGGCATGGGCGACACTCGTCCACCATGAACGATGAGCGAACACAAACAACAACACGACGAGGGTGGCCACATCCATGGGCTAACCCGTAGCGACGACTTGGCTGGAGTGAGCGACCTGCGGCTGATTTGGGCCGTGATCATCAATCACATTCTAACTGTGGGAGAAGTGATCGCTGGCATTTTTTCCGGCAGTGTCGCTCTGTTATCGGATGCGGCCCACAATTTTAACGATGCCAACGCACTGCTGATCGCGTACATCGCCCGCAAAATCTCCAAGAAAGAAGCCACGGAGCGATTCACGTTCGGATATCGTCGTGCCGAACTTCTCGGCGCGGTCATTAACCTGACATTGCTTGCTGTGATCGGATTGTATCTGGTCTACGAAGGTATTCGCAGGTTCTTTGAGCCCGAAGAGATCACAGGCTGGTTGATGGCGGCCGCTTCCATCTTGGCGTTGGTCATTGATGTCGGAACCGCCTTGCTATTGTGGGCGATGAGCAAAGGGTCGCTCAATGTGCGGGCTGCATTTGTCCACAACATCGTCGATGCGGCAGGGTCAGTCGCCGTACTGATCGGTGCCGGGGCGATCATCTGGTTGCAATGGAATTGGGTCGATCCCGTTCTGACGCTGATCCTGTCGGCCTATATTCTTTATCAAGTCTACGCAATGCTGCCCAAAGCAATGCGAATCTTGATGGAAGGGACGCCTGTCGATTTAGATGTTCAAGACTTAGTTGACGAAGTCGAGAAACTCGAGGGCGTCGAGGGACTGCATCATCTGCACGTCTGGGAACTCGACGAGCAAAACCGAGCACTGGAAGCTCACATCGTGATTGATCGTGAAAGCATTGAACAGTTCCATGAAATTAAGCAACGGATCAAGGAAAGATTGGCGCACGATTTTGAAATCAATCACTCGACACTTGAATTCGAGTATACCGCTCACACTTGCGACGATGGCGAGACCGCCGTCATCGCCGGTGCCGCAAGTCGTCAAGATTAACACTGGAGAGTGGAGACAGCTCAATATCAGCTGTGACACACCTCGAAATCAGGAGAGATAGCAAATGACAACTTGGCATCTATTGATTGGTATTCTTGAAGCGATCGTATGGTATTTCTTCATCTGGTATCTGTTATCGACTTTGCGTGCCAAAGAGCGCAATCTATGGCTTGCATCCTTCGTCCTGCTGATGCTCGCCTACGTCGCGTTCGCGCTGTGCCCCTGGTTACGCCACACCGAAAGGTGGCAAAGTATCGGTGAAACCCAGTCGCCATGAAATCATTCCAAATCGCGGCCTCAATTCTCTCCGCCGACATGGCGTCGCTGGCGGACCAAGTGCGTCAAGCGGAAGCGGCGGGCGTGGATCGCTTTCACGTCGATGTGATGGATGGCCATTTCGTGGCGAGTCTCGGTTTCAGTCCCGAGGTGGTTCGCGTGGTACGAAGAACGACTCAGTTGCCGATCGACGTTCATTTGATGGTCACCGATGGCAATCAGTTCACCAAGTCATTCGCGAGCGCCGGTGCATCGCGGTTAATCGTCCACGCGGAAGCCGACTGGCACTTGCACCGTACGATTGATTCAGTGCGTTTGACCGGTTGCGACGTCGGTGTGGCAATCAATCCGGCGACATCGCCGATGGTGATCGACGAGGTGCTTCCGCTGTTGGATGTTGTTTTGATCATGACCGTCAATCCCGGCTTCGGTGGCCAGAAATTTCTACCTGAAACGCTTCCCAAACTGGAGCGTCTGCGCCAACGAATCGAACGCGAGGAATTGAGTTGTCAATTGATGGTCGATGGAGGAATCAACGCCAATACCGCGGCAAATGCGATCAACTCCGGTGCCAATCTTCTCGTCGCGGGCTCGGCGATCTACGCGACGGGCAAGGGCATCGCGGAGTCGGTCCGCGATCTACACTAGAGCCACGTTTTGAAAGGCAAGACAGTCGTCAGAACATCCAATCACCTCGTGAACTGAGTACTACTTTTCAAACCGAGATTCCTGGCAACAGTGAAGCCATGAACCGCGTTCATTGATCTGATGGAATTACTTCGTGGCCACCTCGTGTGCCCAATGCGTGCCAGATCGTTAGGTCGATTGAATCTGTAAAAAATTGAACCGATCCGTCCACCAAGCTGGCCGGCACGCCGCCGGGGTGATAGCTCCGTGCCGTCACGGCGGCGTAGGTCGGTTCTGTAATCGTCTTGCCCTCGCGGGAAGAGTTAAAATCAACGTCATACTCCGCCCCTGCCGAGTTATACAACAGCTTGGTGTTGGGACCGAAAGTCGTTGTGAACCCGCTTTGGTGGATACGCGAATCGATCCATTCAGTGTGTCCCGAGTTCATCTTGAAGTTACCGCCATAGGCGACGACCGCTTGGGGCAGCGTGGGGGTCGCTTCGCCAAGCGCCGACGGAGTTAAGCCATCACGAAGGTAAGGATTGAACGCCTTGACTTCCGCCAGGGCAAGCGTGTTGCTGGTGCCGTCAAGCACATCTCGAAATCCCGTTTTGCTGTTTGGATAAACGAGCCCGGTTCCCGAACGTTTGCTAACCGGATCATAAATGAACCACTCGCCCATGTTGACGACGTAATTCATTGGATAGTAAGCGAAGTCCGGGTCAGTGGGCTTCGGGGAAGGTCGCGATTGGTCGTTGACTTCGCTGGGACAAAGGTAGGTGGGAACCCTGACTCCCGCGACCTCCCCTTGTGTCCCGTAAGGCACGGTCCAGTCGATCAGATCAGTCAGGCCAGATTGTTCCAGGTAAGGAAGAAGACGTGCTTGGAACGACCACGAATCACTCGGTTGATCCGTCCGGTACAGACCACCAGAAGGAAATTGATTGAAAGCGACGTGATAATTGTGCATGGCCAGGCTGACTTGCTTCAAATTGTTGGAGCAACTCATCCTACGGGCCGCCTCGCGAGCAGCCTGGACGGCCGGCAACAGCAATCCGACCAAGATGCCAATGATCGCGATGACAACTAGTAATTCAACTAGGGTAAAGCCGCTTCGGCGGCGTGAGACTTGGGCGAGTTTCATTTTGAGGAAATCCAGCAAACGTGAGGGTGCAGACGGTTAGTTTCCGGTGACACAACGTTTTTGCTGGCTGGGATCAGACTGCCTTCGGTGAGACTCGACCTGGCTGGCTACTATTTAGTTGGTATTGAGAATCAATCTCAACTTGCTGAATTGTACCGATTCGAGTGGTTGTCGCAAGGGCGACAGAAACGAACCTGCCAGAATTCTCATCCGGCAAACGGTTAGCTTCAGCAATGCGGGCATCATCATGCTCCAGAAACGAGGGACAAGACTTTTTCTCTTCCCCCTCGTTTCGTCGGCCCACAAAACTCGCGTTTAGTGATCTTCGTGCTGGGTTTCAAAGCCTTGTTGCTTCAGCCAACCTATCAACTGATCGGCCGCGGCGTGGTCGGCCAAGTGGACGTCACGCCAGGTCGGTGCTCGGAACGCGATATCCGAATGACCGTCGTGTTGGTCCACTTGAACTTCGGCCCCGAGCTTCTTCAACGTTTCAATCATTTGCTTCTCGTTGGCTGAGCCATCGCCGTGCATCCGCTTCCACTTAACCATACGAAACTCGACCGCTTCGGGGCCTTTGGCGTAGGCCGGATCGGGATGGGCATGTGAAACATCGAAGCCAGATTTCGCAAGGAAACCGGCCCACTGTTCGGCCATCTTGTGATCCTTGACCTTCATTTCCGTCCATTTGGCTTGACGGTACGAAACGTCGTTGTGACCCGCGTGGCTGTCCTGCTTGACCTCGCAACCGAGCTTTTTCAGCGTCGCGGCCAATTGCGCGGCTTTATTCGCGTCGTCCACATGCTGCGACTTCCATTCCGGCAAATAGAACGCAAGCGTTTCGCCACCGTGCGAGTGGTCGCCGTGGTCGTGCCCGTCGTGATCGTGTCCGGCATGATCATGCCCCGCATGGTCGTGGCCTTCGTGACCGGCTTCCTGAGCGGAGAGGGATCCACTGCAAAAGGTAAGTGCAGCGCATGCGGTCAAAGCAAACATCGTTTTTGTCAATTTCATCTTTCAATCCTTTATCATTGGGTTTGGTAAACAATTCTTCAAAGCGCACGCCTCCGCCCGATTGCGAAAGCAATGCGTACTGCACGACCGTTTTGGCAGGGCGCAGGACGTCTGCGCAGAAACCTGACCATGGGTCGGCGATCCGAAAGAACGACGCGCAGCAGCGATCAGCCGTCACGCATCAGGGGCGGAGAGACTCGCCGCTAAATTTGCCAGGATTGAAATAGCGCGCAGCGCTGCCCAGCGGATAAGAATGGGAACTTGAATCCGACGCGGGGGTCGGTTGCTAGAGCGACTCGCGGCTGGATGACCGAGGTCGAGGTTCCAAACGCGACCAAAGCGTTCGTCTGCAAGTCAAGCTGCAATGGAACCAGTCTTGCATCAACAAAAACACAACGGCCTTCGTCACATGGCTGCGAATGATCGCAGGGATTGCCATCGTGGTGCTCGTGATTTGCGTCTTCGTCGTGACCCGCCGAGCGATCGTGATCAGATTCCAACGAACTGTGGCAACCGATCTCGTCATGCCCGCCGAGCGGAGACGTATGATTGTGATGCGCGCAACATCCCACCAACGCATGCACATTGAATGCGATCAGTGTTAGTAGATGGATGCAGGACGAAAACAAATCAGCGTTCTTGGTGGAAGTACGAAATGGGTGGGACTTGGACAAGCGATTGTTCGTTTTCAAGGCGAATGAGTCAATACCGATCAAGTTTGGCGAAGCGCATTGACGATCGGGACCGTAGCGGCCTGAACAGCGGGAGCCAATCCGGCGG
This sequence comes from Rhodopirellula bahusiensis, assembly GCF_002727185.1. Lineage (NCBI taxonomy): Bacteria > Pseudomonadati > Planctomycetota > Planctomycetia > Pirellulales > Pirellulaceae > Rhodopirellula > Rhodopirellula bahusiensis. The sequence continues at coordinate 114,060 of NZ_NIZW01000008.1, read as the reverse complement.
CAACGCCCACGACCAATGACACAGCCGTTCCTGTCGCCGCCAAGCCAATGGAAGGGCGAAAGGCAATCGTCGCCCCCTCGGCTCCGATTGCGAATCCTCCGATGGCCAATGCTGTCATTGCCAGGGCGGTTCCGGCAATACCGCCGACGACGCATAAAATCGTGCTCTCGGCGAGTACCAGACGCATCGCCCGCAGTGGTCGAACTCCAATGGTTTGCAATACCGCGTATTCTTTGATTCGGTCCTGGACACTCATGACGGTGGTGGTGGCGACCAGTGATAACACGAGGCCCACGCAGGCGTAGCCGAGCCAGTGAGCGAAACCAATCAGGTCGACGAGGTCCGAAAGCGTGCTGGCCTGGAACGCTCCTTTGCGTCGTGTCTTTGTCGCGACAGAACCGGCACGCAGTGTGGCGTCAATTTCGTTGGCGACCTGATCGGGATCAGCATTGTCGGTTAGCAGAACTTCGTGCTGAGTGACCAGTCCGGCGGCGTCGAGACCGCGTGTGTATTGTAGGAAGGCGAGACTTGTATAAATCAGATTTTCCTCCGATGGTACGGTCGAAGAAAAAACGCCGGCAACCTTCACGGAAATGTCGCCGATGGAGAACTGGTCACCCGTTTTCAGCCCCCGCCGCTGAGCGACATTGCGACCGACAATCGCCGCGTCACGTTGCTTGGCGAAGCTTTCCCAATTGCCCTCGGTCAAAGTCAAGGGCCGTGTCGATTTGATCTGCTGTGGATCGGCTCCGTTGAAGACGACGATATCCAAACTCGCGCGACAGTTGTTGGTCCAAACCTGAATCGGCATCACGTCGCGAACGCCGGAAATCTCCTTGATCTTGCGGGAGTAATCCTCCGGCAATCGGCTCGTCGTTGGACAGAAACGATTTTCTTGAAACACGATCAAACTTCGGTCGGCGTCCGATCCGGTTGTCAGCCGATGCAATCCTTCCTGGACCGAGCCGACGAAACAGAACACGAACATCGCGACCGCCGCACCGGTGACGGTAAGAAGCGTTCGCGTGCGATGTCGCCAGAGTGTTTTGAGGACGTAAGTGAACATTTTTGATTGTCGATTGGAGACTGAAGATTGTTGATTGTAAAACTGCTATGCGGCTCCTGACTCCTTCACTTTTTGCCTTCCAATCTCCCCCTCTCGCAGACTCTCTTTCTCCCTCTCGCTTTCCAAAAACTTTCCTCGGTCCAGAACCATCTGCCTTGATGCGATCCTTGCGGCATCGCTGTCATGCGTGACCATCAGCAGGGTAATGTCGAGTTCTTTGTTCAGGCGTTGCAGCAGAATTTGCACTTGCTCGCTGGTTTCCGTATCCAAGCTACCGGTCGGCTCGTCGGCGACGACGACTTTGGGGTGAGCGACGATCGCGCGGGCGATGCCAACACGCTGTTCCTGTCCACCGGAAAGCTGCCGCGGATAGTGATCGGCTCGATCGCTCAGACCCACCGCTTCAAGCGCCAATTCGACTCGCTGCCGACGTTGCGTCGTGGATAACTTCAAGAGCAACGTAGGAAGCTCCACGTTCTCATAAGCGGTCAGTACGGGAATCAAGTTATGCGTTTGAAAGATGTACCCGAGATTCGCCGCTCGCCAATCAGCCAGTTTACTTCGTGACAGTTTCGTTACTTCAGTCCCGGCCACAGTAATCGTTCCCGAATCGGGACGGTCAATGCCGCTGACCAAATTCAAGAGCGTGCTTTTGCCCGTGCCACTCGGCCCCATCAATGACACAAACTCGCCCGCTTCGATGTCCAAATCAATGTTGTCCAGCGGAGTGATCGTTTCGTCGCCTTTGCGGAAGCTTTTGCTAACGCCACGTAGTTCTACTAGTGCCATTTATCTTATCCCGATTGTTTGATCGTCGCCGGTGACATGCACCGGACTACCTTGTGTTAATCCATCCGACCCGCTGGCAATCAATTTGTCCGTGACCCGCAGCCCCGACTTGATCTCGACCAAGCCATCAGAGCCATTGCTGCCGACTTCTACTGATCGTTGCCGGGCTGTTTCGTCCGAGTCGACCACCCAAGCGAATGAACCGGACTCGCCGGACTCAATCAGTTGTTTCGGTGCAAACATCCGCTCCGCTTCCGTCGCCTCGCTAGCCGATCGTTCGACTTGCGGAGCTAGAAATGTTGCCGTGACCAACATTTCGGGACTGACGCTGGGAGGTGGATCAATCAGTTCGACCTTCACTTCCAACGTGTTCTTTTGAATGTTTGCCGAACTGGTCGATTGAAGGACACGGCCTTTGATGGGAGCGGGAGAAGAAGCCGTTTCGATTTCCACTGGCTGTCCCGGCGTGACCATCGGCACGTCTTCCAACCGAACGTCTGCTCGGACTTGTAGGCGATCGGGATCGTACATCTCAATGACCGTGTTGGAGCTTTGTCCCGCAGTGGTCTCCAGTCCCATCACGCGAGTGCCCGGCGCAGCGACCAGTCGCAACACGCGTCCGTCCATAGGGGCGCGAACGACGTTTCGCTCCAGAGACAATTCAGCTTGCCGCAGTCGCAGTTTCGCTTCGTCTCGCAACGCGATGGCAGATTCAACCTTTGCCTCTGCTTCCTGAAACTGTCGATTCTCTTCGACCAACAACTCGCGTTGTCGTTGCAAGGCGGCCACTTTCCGTTTCAGCGTATCGACCTCCGACTGCAAGTTGGGTTGTCGCTGCCGCAGCTCTTGCATGTTCGCATGTGCGGCGGCATGTTCACTTTCCGCCTGTCGGACGATCCGTCCCGCAATCGCGTTTTCAGCCGCCTGCTTCCCTTCCATGCTGCTGTGCGCAAACTTTACCTCGGCTTCGGCCGCTTCGATCAAGAACGGCAATTTCGCCAATTCCGTTTTTGCTTTCGCGAGTGTGCTTTGGGCGTCTGCCAAAGGCACTTCGAGATGCACCGGATTGTCAATCCGAATCCTCGCAGCGTTTCGTTCAGCGATCGCACGGTTCAATTCTCCTTCGCGGATCGCCAGCGAGTTTTTGGCCTGCTGGACCATCAGCTCGGAATCAATGGAGATCAACCGCGCAATCGGTTCGTCCTTTTCGATAGTTTGTCCGCCGACTACCAGCAGCTCTTCGATTACCCCGGGAGTCAACGCTGCCACGCTGATCGCCGTCGGTCGCGGTTCAATCCAACCCGGCGATTGAAACAGTGTGGTCCCCGCCTGCTGCACCTCCGCTCGCTTGACAATTACAGGCACGACCGTCACCGACCGCTGCGGCATCAACTGTCGTCCCGCCGCCGCTGCCAGCAGGCCAACAAAGCCAACAATAATTGCTAGTGGCAGCACATAACGGGTGACCCAACGCTTGCGGCGCGGCTTCGTCGCCGCCGACTCGCTCGCGGGCGCGCGGTCGAGAGCCAGTTGACTGAGATCGAGGGGAGCGCTCATGGCTAGTCCTTCTTTACGAAAATCTTACTTGCCGCAACGGTCAGATTGCCTTGTTCGTCGCGCCGAGCTTTGCCTTTGACAACGACCGTCGACAACTCTTTGACATTCAAAAACTCACGAGCATCCTGCGTCACCGGTTTGCCAGAGTCATCGACGATCTTTACGGTCGCGATATTCTGCTTGACCGCGTCGGTTTCGCAGCAGTAATCCCACGGCGTCGGGCATCCTTCCTCAGACGCACAGTACGGAACTTTGGGATCAACTATCGTGAACGCGGCAAGCCCTTTAACGAACGGCTCGCTCGAACCGCCAATCAAGCCGACGAGTGTGACGTCTTTGCCGTCTTCGGTTTTCTCGCGAGCTTCACCAACCGGCATCGCACCAGCTGGTTCCGTTTCAGCTTCATACTGCGTCTTTCCAGAGTCCAAATCATACCGATTGTGACTCGGCCCCTCTGCAACTCCGGTTCCATCTTTGCAACCAATCGCCAGCAGGACCAACAACGACAGGCCAATGTAAATAGTCGATTTCATTCTTAATCTCCAAGAGAAATGGGGAATTGGGAATGAGGAATAGAGAAATCGAGAATGAAACACGTTCCTCATTCTCTATTCCTCATTCCCTATTTTTATTCAAACAGCTTTCAAACTCGTTGCGACTTCGGCTCGCAACGCTTTCAGCGCCGGGGGTAACGCACCCAAGACGCCCAACAACAACCCAACGCCGCAACCGATTAGGATTGCCACGCTGTCGATGCGTATCGTGAACGCACCCATCGTGAATCGCACCGCCATGCCATTGAGCATCGTCAGTGCGATCACGCCAGACAGCAACGATCCCGCTGCCGCCAACAAAACGCCTTCTTGAACCAAACTGATCAAGATCGCTCGACGGCGATATCCGACCGCTTGCAACGTCGCAATTTCGCGAATCCGTCCAGCCACCGCGCCGTACATCATGTTCAATCCGGCAAAAATGCCGGCACCCGAAACCAGCACAACAACGAACCACGCCAACAAACGCACCGGTTTGTAGTGCTGTTGAAGCGATGCGTAGTAATCCGTTTCTCGGTTCGCTCGCAACTCAAGGTCGGTGCGTTCCTTGCAGAACAACTCGACCTCGGCTGCCGAACTTTGGGGCGACAACAACATCGCCACCAGGCTTAAATCTTGTCTCTTGGTAGCTGTCTGAAAGTCGCCGAGCTTGCACCAGATTTCAGATTCGTAGGCCGCACCGCCTGCAGCAAACCGTCCGCTGATCTGCCACTGGCGACCTTCAAATTCAACGCTCTGGCCGATCGCCATCGCATCGTCCGAACTACCGAGTTTGGCCGCCGCGAGCCTTCCCACCATGACCTCGCCTTCGCCTGGCCAATCCCCGTCAATCAACTTGACGCGGCGGCGAACCAGCGGAGCGGACAACGTCACGCCACGGACCAGCCCCAAACCTCCGTCGCCATCATTGGTCTTCACTCGTGTCCCCAAATACAACTCCGGCGAAACGTTCGTGATCCCGAATCGCTTCACGGCTCCGTCCAAACTGGCGGTCAATAAAGACGGAGTCCGCGCGGCGATTGACGAGTTTTCGATGTTCTCTTCCGAGTTCACGGAGTACACCAAGACGACATCTTCATCTCCGCTCACAGTCAACGACTGCTCCAAACCACGGATGAACCCGACGACGACAAAGACCAGCATCACCACCGTTGCCAACGCAACGAGCGTCAATGCCGTCCGCATCGGCCGCCGAGCCAAATTACGAACACCGTATTCCCAGGGAAGAAGCATGTTTAATTGGAGATTTGAGATTGAAGAGTGAAGATTTGAAAGCGAGGAATGAGGAATGTCGTTTTCTCAACTGCCATTCCTCATTCCCTATTCTCTATTCCTCATTTCTTCGGCTTGGAAGTAAAAGTCCCCTCTGGCGTGACCATCTTCGTCGGCGTTTTGCCGATGCTCTCCATGATCTCCCAGATACCTTTCGGGCTGAGCCGAACGCGGTCTTTGGGGGTCAACGTGACGGATTGCTTTTCGATGCTGCACTGCACCTTGGCGATTCCTTCCACACCATCAAAACGCTTGGTGATCTTCTTCACACAACCGCCACACATCTCGCCCACCGTCATCACGGTGTTCGTTTTTTCTCGCTCGGCACTCGACGCGACCGAGGCCGTCAAAACAGAGGCGACCATCAATACGACCCCGGCGACGAGGCCGGTTCTTCGGGACAAACTCAACATGCCAAAACTCCTTTTGGAAAGGCACACACGGACAACACGACCCAATCACGCGCGAACGTCGCGCGCAGACTTCGAGCCATGAAAGATTCAAAACAGAGAGACGGAGAAAGAGTCGATCTTCGTCAGAGGCCGAGTGCGTTCACTCAGCCCGCCTGCGAAGAGAATGATCCGTCTAGATCAGCCAGGACTGGTACGCAATGCGCGCACTTCGGCCACAGAAAAATGGACTCGGTGACTTCAGCCGCTGATGCTCAGCAGCAGAAAGCATCGACGACAGACAACCTGCCGGCTGAAGTGACGCGGGAATGAATCCCACGAAAACTGTCGTGAGACTTGGCGATTGGACGCCAGCTTCAACGACTGCACCATCACATAGACAATCTTGACAATCGCATTCTCCCGACGGAGGCGATTCAGGCGATGATGCATCGTGCGAACAGCATTCGCACGACGCGGACTTCTGGACGTCACCACCGCAGTTGTTCGCCTGACAGGCGAGACAGCGAATCGGGCAAGCCAGCAAGCTGACGAGCAATACGATGGTGAGAGTGAAGCGGAACATTGCCGGATTTTACTTAGAACAAAAGTCTGTGACTAGACCAATGATCGGTCATCCGATCATCAAACTTGGGCTTTCTTACTGTCCGAACAATAGAAAACGCTGCGTTTGCCGACCTTCTTGGACTTCGGCAGCGTCGCCCAAGAAACTGCCCGAATCAATGGAAACGTCCGACGTCGGCAGTTTGGCGAGCACGTCATCATAGAACTTCGCGAACCAGGCTCCCCGAAGTAGTTTGCCGGCCATCAAAGATTGTGGTGTCCAAAATTCGACCCTTGGATGTTCGTCCAGATTAAGCAGTTCGACGTTTTGGATCGGCCAATCACCAATCGCTGCAAGTCGCAGATCGTCTAATTTCGCAACCTGTGGATCGTTGCCGCCGGGAAGTCGGTTGAGCCGTTCGAGCCGTGCCGCCAATGCCGAATCGTCGATTTCAATCGGTCGCATCGCACCGACGAGCCCAATGATCGGTTTGCTCGGGTCCAACTTTCCCCACCACAAACTGGTCTCGGGGAAGACGGTCGCAAACGTGTCGGCAATCATTGTGAACTCACGCTGCCCCATCTGATAAACCGGCAGCCAGAGGCAAAACAGTCCATCGTCGTTCAAATGCTCGGCCGCGGCAACGTAGTGCTCGCGAGTGTAAAGGTACCCGGTCTGACTTTCCCACGGCACAAACAAGTCCGAAACGATCACATCAAACCGCTGTTCCGTTCCCAATAGAAAATGCCTTGCATCATCCGTCGTCACATGCACGCGATCATTGTCCAAGACGTGGTCGTTTCGATGGCCGAGTTCCCGTGCAGCAGCGGTCACATCGGCTATTAATTCGACAATTTCAATCCGCTCGGTTTCCTGATGATGAATCGCTCCAGCGGCGGTGACGCCGGTGCCCATGCCGAGAAACAGAACCTCCTGCGGATCGGGATGCAACAACATCGGCAACCTCGCTTGCCGCCGCTCCCGCATCGCATCTCCACCGGTGCCACCGAGCCGGTAGTGTAGATTCTGGCGGATGTACCAAGCATCGCGCTCTTTGCTGCGAGTTACGTCGATCCAGCCATAAGCAGACTCTCGCCGCGTCATGAAAACTTCGTCGGAATCACGCCCCAGCATCGACCAAGACGGCATCGCCACCGCAGTCATCGCGATGCACAACCCGCCGATCGTCAATGCGGCCGCGCTCGAATATCGTTGCCGCCGAGGCCAAGCCAAAATCGACACGGCGATCAACAGCACCGACGCGGTCAAAAATCCGCCCCATAATCCGATCGTAGGCAGCAAAATGAAGCTGGCCGAAAGCGACCCCAACGCCGCTCCGATCGCGTTGCCCATCGCCAAGGTTCCGATGACTCGCCCGGTCGCCTCTCGATCGCTCAAAACTTGCCACGTCGCAGGGAAGATCATCCCGCAAACGGTCACGGGGACAACGATGAAACCGAGCACCATTGCAAAGCCGCGAAGCAAATGTTCGACGAACGAGTCACCGGCCGTATAATAACCAAGCCTCGTCACATTGACGAACAACGCCAAAGTAACGCAACAAGTGATCGCACCGAAGACGCCACACCAAAACAGAATCGTCTCCGCTCGTACTCGCCTGACCAACCTTGCGACGATCGCCGAACCCAACGCCAGCGACAGCAAGAACACCGCCACAACATTGCCGAACGTGTAAGTGCTGTTATGAAAGACCAGTGAAAAGAGCCGCGTGTAAAGAATTTCGAGCGCCAACGTGATGAAGCCGCTCAGCCCCGCAACCGTCATCATCGTAATCGGACCCGCCGAGCGGCTCCCCTTCACCGAGCCGCCGATAGGGTTTAGTGGTGGCATACCATCACGCCGCGATAGACCAATCGCAAGCACACCGATTCCGATTCCGACGCCCGCCGCCCAGAAGCTACTGCGGCTAACGCCAACTCGAACCAGCAACAGATAGGTGCAAATCAGTGTTCCCGCCATCGCTCCGGCGGTATTCCAAGCGTAACCAATCGCCGCGCTACGCGACGGATTGCCTAATACGCGCGTCAATGCTTGCGACATCAATGGCAACGTCGCACCGAGTGCAATCGTGGCGGGCAAAAAGATCGTGATGCCGATACCGGCGCGGCTGAACCATTGCCACGCCTGACTCTCGCCGTTCATCCACCGAAGCACCACCGGCGACTGCAGCGCGTCGAACAACGATGGCACAAGCAGCACCCAAACCGCCGCCATGATTTCACACCCGCCGAACCACCGCAGCGGACGTCCGAATTGACAAAGCCGACTACCGACGCCGTATCCAATCGCAAGCCCGAAGAACAAACTCGCCAACACCACGCTGCCAGCCAACACCGTGTGACCGAACAATAACCCCGCCTGCCGGGTCCAGGAAATTTCGTAGACCAGCGTCGTCGCTCCCGAAATCAGGAACAACCCATACAGCAGCGTCGTGGTGCGATGAATCGACTTGTTTGCTCCATGCTTCATCCTTGATCAATCGTCGCGACGCGCGTCGAAATACGTCCTGTTATTAATGATGGAATAGGTAGTGCCCCGGGTGCCAGCGATGATGTCGCACCTGAGGTTGAACCACTCGATAGCTTCGCTGTAACGGGACTCCGTACGTGCCAACACCGCCATAATAGCCACCGCCGTAACCGTAGTAACCCGACGAATACGATGGCAACGCCGGACGCAGAGCTTGCACGCCTCCGTGGTGCCCGAATCCACCGTGATGACCGACATGATGACCGCCGAAATGCCCATGATGTCCACCCACATGTCCGTGGCCACCGAAATGCCCATGGTGGTCGGCGCGAGCCGTTGAAGGACCAACGAACGTGATCGCGGTAACCGCCACCACTGCGATCGCACAAGTTTTCCAATTTCTCATTTTTCAGTTCCTTCAGGGGGGGAGTTCGCTTTCGCAAAACGAACCATTGTTTTGCTCAAATAAAGGGAGGCGAAGTCCGTGCCAAACAATGAATAGAAGCGTTTTCCCCGTGTTTCACGACATCGAGCCGCCTCTTGCCTCCGAAGAGCGTCATCGAATTGACGGCACGCGGTTGTCGATATGATGTCGCTTCAGACCATCTTTGATTTGCGAGACGCACACCGCAAATTTATTCTGGATGGAATCTGGAGGCGAGTTTTCCGTACTTTGGCACGAGGCCGCTGCTTACCGACGTGGCGACAGCTCGCTGGCGGCATGGTGGTTGCCTTGTTTTGAGAGATCCCAAATCTCACAACCCGAAGGAATGAAGATGCCTCGATTTTTTAACTCAATGGTCCTCACGAGTGTGATTATTCTGACCGTCTCATCAACATCGGTCGTGCAGGCGCAATTCGATGATGCCCCATACCGCTACGGGCACTATCACTCGCCACATTCTCATCTCGCTACCCCGCACCAATTCTACAGCCATTCGCATTGGGACCACGGAGTCTTGATGGATGAACCTGAAGTCATCCATCGCTCCATCGAGCCGATTGGCAATGATTGCGGGTTTCAGGAACCACTCGCCTACGGACATGCCACCACGGACGCGCACTTCGGCGGGTGCCCGAATGCCATCCACTGCCCGCACGACGCACGAAACTTTGCCAGTCTCCACGAACCGCCATCCACCTACGCTCATCCCATTGGACCTCGCCTGTCACCATCGCCCGCGACGCGCCATCCCGACTCGCAAACCCCACTACAGCCAAACGCTCCAGACCAAAACACATTCGACAGCCACAACCACGCGGGACACAACCATTCGGGTCACGATCATGCTGGACACTCACACGCCGCACCGCGCCAGCCCAATGACGCCCGCTACATTCCGCCGCCAACGCTTTCGCGACCTAGTCCAGGACCGCGAGAAACTCCGTCCGACCTTCACTCTCGACCGGCACCGAGTCGCAACGTATCCCCGTCCAACGACTCGCAAGGCCAGCAGGAACCAATCAAAATGGACGGTCCACCACCGTCATTTTGATTCTTCCGTTTCTATGTCAGCCGAAGTCGATCGAAATGGTTGAATTGATTCAACTGCGGAGCAACCGTAATCCATTGGCGATCACCAGCAGTGAAGCTCCCATGTCGGCGGCGATGGCTGCCCACAGCGATGCCACTCCCGCCAAGGTCAGCACGACGAACAAAGCTTTGATTGCCAAAGAGAACCAGATATTCTGGCGAATGACGGACAGCGTTCGTCGCGAGTGTTCGATCAGCCAAGGCAGCTTCGACAGGTCGTCGGACATGAGGGCAATGTCGGCTGTTTCAATCGCGGCGTCGCTTCCCGCCGCTCCCATCGCGAGTCCTAATGAAGCCCGGGCTAGTGCGGGTGCGTCATTCACGCCATCGCCGATCATCGCAACATGCTCGTATCGCGAAACGAGTTCTTCGACCTCCGCGACTTTGTCTTCAGGCAACAACTCCGCATGGACTTCGTCGATACCGGACTCTTTGCCGATCGCTTTGGCGGTGCCCTCGTTGTCGCCGGTCAGCATGACGATCCGCTTGATGCCGACTTGGTGCAACGTCTTGATTGCCTCGCGGGTCTCGTCTCGGATGGCGTCGGCTAGCGTGATGAAACCACAGACGTGCTCGTCATTGCCGATCACAACCACGGTTCGTCCGGCCTCCTGCATCGCTTCGAGCTGCTGACGAACTTCCAGGGTTTCCTGTCCGCGTTGTTCAAGATAACGATGCGAACCGAGCCAATAGGTTTTTCCGTCAATGACTCCGGTTGCCCCTTTACCTTGAATCGTCTCGAACGATTCGGCTGGCGGCATGGTCATGCCGCGTTTCTTGGTCTCATCAACAATGGCTCGTGCGAGCGGATGGTTGCTATTGAGTTCCAATGCTCCGGCACGCGTCAGCAATTCTTCTTCGTCGTGGCCGTTCATCGGAACGACGTCGATGACTTCGGGAGCACCCTTTGTTAGCGTCCCGGTCTTATCCATCGCGATCGCGACCAGCTTACCAGGTAGCTCGATGAACACGCCCCCTTTAACCAACACGCCATTGCGTGCAGCGGCGGCCAGCGATGCGACGACCGACACCGGTGTTGAGATGACCAATGCACATGGGCAGGCGATGACCAACAACACGAGCGACCGATAGATCCAAACCGACCAAGGCTGCCCGAGTAGCAACGTCGGAATCAACAGCATCAATAACGCGACCGCCATCACCACCGGGGTGTATACCGCCGCAAACTTCTCGACCCACTTTTCGGACGGCGCGCGTTTCGATCCGGCGTCGCCTACCATCTGAATGATGCGGGCCAGCGTCGTGTCTTCAGCCGCTTTGGTGCTTCGCATTTCCAGCAAGCCGTCACCGTTGATTGTTCCGGCGAACACTTCACTACCGACCTGCTTTTCGACCGGCACGCTTTCGCCGGTGATCGGTGCTTGATTGACGTCGCTATTGCCCACGGTGACTTCACCATCGAGCGGTATTTTCTCGCCCGGACGAATGACTAGCGTCGATCCGATCGGAACGTCGGCAGGTACAACGTCGCGGACTTCTCCGGATTCGTCTCTCAAGTGTGCGACCGGCGGCGTCAGGTCCATCAATGAAGCGATTGCCCGTCTCGCCCGACCGATACTCCATGATTCCAGCAGTAACGACAGCGAGAATAAGAATGCGACCGCCGCTCCCTCAAACCACTCGCCGATCGCGATCGCTCCGATCACCGCGACCGACATCAGCAAATTCATGTCAGGCCGCAAGGTGACCAGTGCTCGCCAAGCTTTCGGTAGCACCAAATACAGCCCGGCCAGAATTCCGATCAGGTAGCAAACGATCGCGGGCGTTGCGACGGCCTCATCGAAGCCGCCCGAGAGCAAATGAATCACCAGCCCGATCCCGCCGAAAGCACCGCTGATCGCGGTCATGATCGCGCGTTGATGGCTTGCCCAGAACGATTGATTGTCGGGGGACTGTTGCGCGTTCTCCCACGTCTCGGCCCTTAATCCGGTTCGCTCGATCGCCGCCAACACGTCACCGGAAGTAACGTCAACGCCATCGAGGTCGACAGTTAGTCGACCACTGAGCAAGTCGAAACCCAACCGCTCATCACCACCGAGCAACGGCACCAATTCACGTTTGATCAGCGCAACTTCCTCGGCACAATCCATGCCGAGGATTTTCAGTTCCATGTTGTTTTCATCACTCATCGTTGTCATCCTCGTCGATTTGAACTTGCCATGCGTCGCGTCCAGACTCGTAGGCTTCCCAAGCCACATAGGGAACGATCAGCAGTGCAGCCACCGGATCGGCCCACCACCAACCTTGCCACTGCACCAGACCGATGCCGATCAGCACGACAACGGTTTGGTACTCGCAGATCATCGTGTCAATGGCGTCGTATTTCAGAGTCGCCGAATCGGTCTTCTTGCCGTAGCGATACTTGCCCCATGCCAGCATCGGGTTGACGACCAACGACACCAGCAAGATGCCAATGCCCCACCACGACATCGACGCAGTTTCTTGACTGATGAACTTGCTGATCGCCTCGTAGCAGATGAACAGCACGGCGATCGTGAAGGCACCCGACAGCACACTAAGCGCGATCTTCTTTCGCTTTCGTATATCCCGTGCACTAATTCCCTGTTGTTCTCCGTGCAAACGCCAAATCATGAACGCGGCGGAGTTCCCTTCGACGACGCTATCGACACCCCAACTGATCAATGCAGAACTGCCTGTCATGAACCCGGCCGTCAGTGAGATGGCCACTTCGGTGATGTTGTAGATCAGGCTGGCAATCTCGACATTGCGGCCTTTGCGAATCAATTTATTTCGTTCATCGCTCATTCAGTTCTTTCCAGGGGCCGGATATTCGTCATGGCAAAGTGGTCAGCGGGAATGGCGGGAAGTCGATCCATTGCAATTTGCAAATCCTGTTCCGGGATCTCGTAGCTGCATCCGTTGACGAGCACGTCGGTGGCCGCCTTCATCTGCTCGATCGCGATCCATTCGCCGGGGCAGCGGTGGTTCTGGAAGTGATCGCCGCCGCCTTGAGGTATCAAGGTGAATGGATTCCCGTCCCATTCGCGAAAACGGGATGGTCTGAACGATTCTGGCTGGTCCCAAGGACGTGGATCATGGTTGGTGCCGTATAGGTCCAGCAGCACCTTCCGACCGCTCGGAAAGTGGTAACCGTGCCACGCGAATGATTCTTTCACCTTTGCTCCGGCAAACGGAAAGAATGGATAGTAACGCCGGACCTCCTGCACAAAGCAATGCAAATCATCCGGGGAGCCATCGCGAAGTTGTTCGCGAATCACAGGATGCTCGTTCAAGGCGTGCGCACAATGGACGATGTAAGCCGAAACCGCAACGGTTGGACGCAGGATGTTATTTAGCTCGACCGCAGCGATCTGAGCGTCCAACAAGTTCCCATCAAGATCGCGATGGTTGGCGACGATGAACGCGGCGGTGTCCTCGGGCGGGTCGTAGGTTCCGCTGCGAATCTGTTTGACAATTCCGCGCAACCAAGCTTCGTTGCGTTTGCGTGCGATCCTTGCCCACCAATGCTTTGGACCGATGCTGCCCGCAAAGTCGAAAAGGGCTGCCAGCTCTCTGGTCCTTCGATCCACATCGGCCGGATCGAGCGGCACGCCCGCCCACTGACAAACCGCTTCGGTGAGAACCTCCTGAGCCTGTCGGTAAAGCACGACCTGATCCATGCGTGACCATTGCAAGACTCGACGAGTCCAGATCTCGCGAGCAAGCTGCGTCAGCCCACCGATCTTGTCTTCGGTCAGCAACGACATGAACATCATCTTGCGATGGCGGTGGGCCTCGCCGTCCATGCCTTGCACCCCGCCGCGACCGAACAGCGTCTTGGCGATTCGCGACGGAGCGACACTGACGCGGGAGAAACGCGAGGTGTCGTAAAACGCCTTAGCGGCTTCCTCGCCTCGCAAGCAGATTACCTTTTGCAAAAGCAAACGAGTCTCGAACGCATCCGAGCCGTGTCGTTCACATTGCTTGGAGATAAAACGATAGGGATCGCGGGCAAGAGCAAACGTGTCGTCGAAAAAAGTATTGTTGGGCATTTGGGTCATGTTTCGTCCTCGATGTGTCAATAGGCTTCACTTGTGTTCGTTCGTTCACTTGCTTGCAGTTGAAATCACTTTTCCGTCGCTGCCGATTCCGCCGAATCGCTTTGCTTGGCCTCTTTTGCGTTGGACAAAATCTCAAAACCACCCTTGACTACAATTCCGGCGACAATCACTCCGATCACCAAATCGGGAACTTGTGACTGAAAGAAAATGACGGCAATACCGGATAGCACGATGCCAAGGTTGGCGATCATGTCATTAGTTGTGAAAATCCATGAGGCATTGAGATGAACCCCCTCATCTCGATGTGAGCGAAGCAGTCGTAGGCACACTAGGTTGGTCGTAGCGTTGATGATTGCTACGACGATCATTGCCCAGCCCACAGGCTCGGAGCCGGAAATGAATCGGCGTATCACGTCGGCCACTAAGCCGATGGCCATGGCAACCAGTAAAATGCCCGATAGTTTGGCGACTCGTGATTTGGCGGTCGCTGAACGGCCTACCGCGTACAGACTAGCGAAATAGACAAACGAGTCGCCGAGGTTATCCAGCCCCGCGCCTAACAATCCTGTTGACTGAGCGATGAAGCCGACGACCCCCGCCAGTAATGCCTGAGAGAAATTAATGAGCAGCACCCAAATGAGCGTTCGACGCTCATCTCCGTCTTCGTGATCGTCTTGACGCTTCTCGACGTTGCTCATCGCTCGGCTCTCGTTTGATCGCGGATGTAGACCTGGAGCGCATCGTTCAAATATTTTTTCGATTTCAACCCGACCAGACGTTCTGCTTCTTTTCCATCCACAAAAATCAGCAGCATCGGGTATTTGTCGATGTTGTACTTTTCCTTGATGAAGGGGTTTTCCTCGATATTCACTTCCGCGACTTTGGCTTCACCGGATAATTCCGCCGCGAGTTCACGAATCGTCGGTTTCATGGCGATGCAGGGCTGGCACCACGGTGCCCACATGTCGACCAAGACGGGAAGCTCGGACTCGATGACTTCGCGTTGAAAGTTGGCGTCGGTCAACTGGGCGGGGGTAACTCCGTTCCGTCGAACTTTCTCGTTCGCCGACGGCGACTCGCTACGGTCGCAACCGAACATCGCAACCGACAAGACGCCAAACGTTAATAGGCAGATTTTTCGCATGTTTCTAATTCGTATTTGGTTCACGAAACTCGATGATTGCCTTCCTTAGCTCGAACGAACTCACTTTCCGACACTGTGATCTTGGCCGAGAAAGTGCGGACACCGGGTGTTGTACGAACGACCGCACATGCAAGCGCGCGGTCGTTCGGATTTGCCACGGTTCCGGTTATTTCAACGTCGCCAGTGCAATCACATGACGCCTTGACCTCCGAAAAACCAAACTTGACCAACGCTTTCTCGACTCTCTCCGCCAATTGGCACCTCACGCGACCGCCTCACGCACAATCCGTAGGTGATTCGGATGAGAAACCTCTAATCGCTGTCCACCGACCGAATTACACTCCAAAGCCAGGATCGTTACATCGTCATCCGGCGGTAGGTTACCTGCATGCTGTCCAAGTTCGCCGACCAGCCGGTTTAGGGAATCGTCGAGCGGTTCATTCACACTCCCTGCGAATATCTCCGAGATCCTGCCTCGTCCGAACTGTTGCTCATTCACGTTGTGCGACTCGGCCACACCATCGGTGGCCATCAACAGCCGGTCGCCTTTTTGTAGCCAATGTTCCGTGGTCTTCCATCGTGAGTCAGTGTCAATTCCCAAAGGTAGACCGGTCGACTCAAGTGACGAGGTGCCGTCCTTTGAAAGCAACGTGACGGGTTCGTGTCCCGCGCTGGCGAGTTGCAGACGCCCAGTCGCAGGGTCCCAACGCAGTACAGCGGCGGTGGCGAATTCACTGTCCATCAGGTAGCCGGGCAACATCACATTGACACGCTGCAGCACTTCGCCCGGACTTCCACCACGCATCGACGCCGTGTCGAATAGCATTTTCAAAATAGAGGCATTCATCGCTGCCGGAATGCCGTGGCCAACAAGATCGGTGATGTAAATCAGCCAGATATCGTCCGGCATTGCGACGACTCCGTAAATATCTCCAGCAACGTCCTCCGCGGGCTGATAGTGTGTCGAAATTGTCAGTCCGGGAACGGTCGGCGACTGCGGCAAAAGATGTCTCTGTATCCTCTCGGCCCGGCTCATGTCCAAGGCCCGCCTTTGCTCCGTGTTCGCAAGCGATTCGCTCATTTCGGCAATGGATTGGCCAAGAGTATTTAACTCGCGGCTGAGGCATTTAATTCTCGGAACGGCCAAACGATCTTCGCTGATCCGCTGCACGGCGCTGACCAGCAAACGTGTTGGCTTAACAATCAGTCGAACCAGGGCGAGGTTCACCAGGACGGTTGCGACTGTGGCAAGGCTAAGCAGACTCAGCAGGTGAATGATGATCTCCTTGCGAATCGCACGGCGGACATCGGCCGCCCTTTCAGAAATCTCGACGCGAACCGGCCCAGTCGCGAAATCACCGACGACCGCAACTTCACCCGAATCCTCCCAAGCCGTCTGCGCGCGACCCGACTCCGACTCCGACTCCGACTCCGACTCCGACTCCGACTCCGACTCCGACTCCGACTCCGACTCCGACTCCGACTCCGAATCCGAATCCGAATCCGAATCCGAATCCGAATCCGAATCCGCAAAGAGATTCATGTTTGAATCGGCATAGTACTGCAAATCTTGATCGTTCCAAACAATGTTGATCCATCGCTGCGCCCGTTCCTGTTGCGAGGAATCTGAATAGCTGCCAGCAAGCAATCGCTCAATCGTTTGCGCGTTCGGTGACTTGTCCATTACCAGCAGCGCGTTGCCGATCAGAGACGCTTGCTCGCTGAGCGCTTCACTTCGTTCGCTGGTAGCGCGTTTCATCTCCATTCGATGGTCAAGTACCGCAAGTATTGCCACCAGCAGTACCAGAGGACCATTGACGGCGATCAGTAGTAGTGTCGCAGTTGATAGGGACCACTTCGGTTGTCGTGATATCGCTTTCATCCTTGGACCCTCGCTACTCGTTGATCAACAACCCTCACCAGTTCTTCGCTACTGAGTGGATTCGACAGATGAACCGCACCATCGTCAGAAAAAGAGACCTGTAGGAAATCAAGTAGAACCGTTGGGATCGTCTCGATGGCCTTGTCGTCCGTCATCACTTCGATCACGCCATCACCCTGTCCCCAGTGCAGATTGATCTCCGTAACAAGCACCGCAAACTTGTTGGTTCGCAAGTGTTCAAGGCACGTCAAACCATCGCCGGATTCAGTGACCAAATAGCCGGACGCGATGAGATGATTCACGTACTGAGTCCGTCGTGATTTGTCTTGAACACAAAGCAGCAGGGACATACGATCGTACGCTGGGTTTTTGGCGCCGTTACAAGTCGGCAACGAGGCTCGGTCTGATTGTCGGGGTATAGTTTCCATTGAATTGCTTTCCTGGACGATAAAAGATGACGGATCAATTTTCTGTTCAAGAAAAACCATCAGATCAAATACCGAGACAGTCGAGAGCAAAGGTCCTTGGAAGATTCATATCGTTGACTTTGCAGCAAACCGATTCTCAACGACGGCGTCTGAAGTAGGTCAGGGTCGAGATGGTTACCCCTTGTCGGTGGGAACAAGAGCGAACTGAGATCGAATTGGATTCGATTGGAACCAGGCCAGCCCAGCCAAAAGTAAGCTGCCTTTTCACAACAACGGCACGGACAACGACCGGGGCCGTTCGAGTCGGTCACATCCGTGTCGCAGCATGAACCCGTGCAGGTCGACGCCGATTGGAAACAGATGTCGCCACACGCCTCACACGCATTCACGCCCAGCGTCGCCAAGAGGCAACCACTGATCAGCACTATGACGAGCACGATGCGAGAGAACGATAAAATGCAAATTGCGTTCAATTCAGATGCCTTGGAATGATTGCGTTGGATCGCAACGAAACGGATTCGATTTCAGTACTGGACGTGGTCATTTCGTGTGGTCATGGACGCCGGGAGCGTCTGATTTAGTTCATCTGAATTCTTCGGGAAGGGTGACAGTGGTTCGGTGCGACTGCGTGAGCAATCTGGAAAAGCCGCCGGAACTGGGTGCAAATCCAGCACTAGCGGCTACTCGATTCATTCAAACTGAAGACTATTGCTTCGGTTTGGACGTGAACGTTCCGCTCGGCCCTTCAAGCTTTACGGGCTCCTTACCAGCTTTCTCAATCGCTTCCCACAACTGCCGCGGCGATAGGGTGGCGCCACCGATGGGGACAACGATCGCAGTCTTGGACTTGACGTCCGTTTTGATGCCGCCGACGCCACGAACTTCCGACAACTTGGCCGCCACCTTTTTGGCACAGCTCTCACAGGTGAGAACTTTTAAGGTGATGGTGGTTTTGGTCGTCGAAGCGCCGACCGCATCGGCGGCATTGGCAACGCGGCTTTGGGCCGTCATGCAAAGGGCAGCGGCGAACGTCAGGGCAAGGCAAAGGGAGGTACGGTACATTTTCAGATTCCTTTCAGGTAACAAACATTAACTTTCAAGTGGTCGGTCCTTTCGGATGGGGGCGAGGTGTCACATGGCGATCTCCTTGGTTATGGGGAATGGGGTCGGTGAGTGGGAAAAAGGGCGGAGCAAAAAAACGTGGCTGGGGGCGAGCGACTCAGCGGGCTGGTCAAATGCGCTACTGTTTTCCCCCCGGCCACTACGATCAAATGGCTATCGGCGTGGATGGGTCGAGGTTTCAACTTTCGCCAAGGGCACGGTTGAATCCTCACTGTTCTCTGTCGGGGAAATGTTCAAACAATCGCCATCGCAGCAGGCTTGCGAAATGCAAGCCATCCGGTGGGGCACAGAACATCCACACATGCAGCCGGGCTGAACGAGCAGAAACGTAGCGAACGACATGGTCGTGACGCGTCGCAATCCCCGACTCAGGCGTTTCTTTTTGGCGATTGCCTTGACATGCCTACTCTGTTGGTTGCGGTGGTTTGTGACCCGTCTTGGCTTCGTAAGTCGCTGCGAACTTATCGAAACGCTTGGGGCTGCAAATGAAACACTGCGATTCGGGGCGGTCGTGTTCATCACACCAATCGCCATCCTCTTTGAACTTCGACACCAGCGTTTTGTCACACAGGGCGCAATCGCCTTCGGGAACACCATGCTCGACGCACCACCAACCGCCGTGGCTGTGATCCACATTCGTTGCCGCCACCGGTTCGGAACTACCGGGTTCAGTGACGACATCGCTCTTGCTGCAACCGGCCAACACCACGGCGGCAGCGGCCAATCCGGCCAGCGACAGTCCACGAAAATCTTTGATCCAATTCATCTTCACAATCAATCTCCTTCGGCTTGGCCGAATCAAGGGTTAGACCGTCAGCCGCTCGGGCAGCTTCTGGGATTCAAACGTTTCGTCGGAATCCGAAGGCTGCTCCGACTCCGGGTCGGTCGGGTCGTTGGGTTTGAGTTGATGACCATCATCATCTCCACCATCTCCGTCAAATTTTTCAACCGGCAGGTTGAAGACCACATAGAGCACTCGCAAAACGAGCAAGCTCATGATCATTGCGCTACACACGCCGCCGATCACAACCGTTGCCAACGGTCGCTGCACCTCGGCGCCCATGCCGGTACTGAACGCCATCGGCACGAAACCAAGGCTGGCGACAAGCGTCGTCATTAGGATCGGACGCAATCGCGTCATCGCGGCTTCCTCGACCGCTTCATCGAGTGAGCGACCACGCCGCCGGAGTTGCCGGATCGTTGAAACCAGCAACATGTCGTCCAGCACTGCAACGCCCGACAATGCGATGAATCCAACGGCAGCCGAAATGGAAAACGGCATGTCGCGAACCCATAGTGCCAACACTCCGCCGATCCAAGCGAAGGGAACGCCGGTGAACACTCGTAACGAGTCCACCCAGTTGCGATAGGTCGCGTAGAGCAATGACAGGATCATTAACAGGGCGATGGGAACAACGATCATCAACCGCAGTTGGGCACGTTGCAAATTTTCAAACTGGCCACCCCACTCGACACGGTAGCGTCCCGGTGGCAGTTGGACCTTTTCGTCAATTGTGCGTTGAGCTTCAGCGACAAAACTACCCAGATCGCGTCCACGGACATTCGCTTCGATCGTGATTCGCCGTTGATACCAATCGCGTTTGATGGTGTTCGGCCCCTCGACCTTCTCGATCGTGGCCAAGCGTGACAAAGGGATGCGTTCACCCGAAGGCGTCGCCACTAAAATTTGACGGATCGCGTCCGGATTGGCTCGCGCCTTTTCCGGCAAGCGAATGATCAGCGGGAAACGCAATTGCCCTTCGTACACTTCGCCGACGTGATGGCTGCCTAACGAACGCACAAGATTCATGATCGTGCTGGCCGACACCCCGTAGCGTGCGATCTCGTCTTGTTTGACACGAATCTGCAAAACGGGTTGGCCAGACACCTGTTCGACCTTGACGTCTTCGCTGCCGGGAATGGCGTTGAGCGCCTGTTCAATTTCGCTTGCCTTTTCGACCATCAAATCAAGATCATCGCCATAGAGAATCGCCGCGACATCCGACCGAACGCCCGAAATCATCTCATTCATTCGCATCTCAATTGGCTGGGACATCGCCAATCGAGGGCCGGGCAGGTCTCGAAGTTCTTCCTGAACCTTGATGACCAATTCTTCCTGCGTCTCCGCCCTCGTCCATTGTTCGCGTGGATGCAGGGTCAAAAACAAATCTGTCAGTTCAGTTCCCATCGGATCGGTCGCAACTTCCGCCGTACCGATGCGGCTCCAGACCTGCGATACCTCATCAGGAAATTTGTCCAGCAGCACTTGCTCCATTTGCGTGTTGTATCGCATGGATTCTTCCAGCGTTGTGCCAGCCAGACGCACGACGTTGATCGTGATCGCACCTTCGGAAAGTCGCGGCACGAACTCGCTGCCAAGGTTCGGTGCCACCAAGCCAAACACGCTGACCAACAACAACAATGCCGCACCAATCACAAAGGTCTTGTGGTGCATCGTGAACCGAAGAACCGGTGCATAAAGTCGCTTGAGCACGCGGATCAACAACGGCTCTTTCTCTTGGACGTTCTTCGGCAAGAACAGACTGGCCAAAACCGGCATCAGGGTGAGCGACAGGACCATCGAACCGGCCAAGGCCATGATGACGGTGATCGCCATCGGTCGAAACAGTTTGCCTTCGATCCCTTCGAGCGTCAGGATCGGCAGATAGACAATCATGATGATTAGCTCGCCAAACATCGTCGGCTTGCGAACCTCGATGGCCGCCTCGCGAATGATCTCCAGTCGACTTTTGCCGTCCCGGTTGTGTGCCAAATGCCGCACGCAGTTCTCGATCATCACGACGCTGCTATCGACGACCAACCCAAAGTCGATCGCACCCAGGCTCAGCAGACTGGCGGCGATGCCAAACTTCAACATTCCTGAAAATGCGAACAGCATCGACAATGGGATCGCTGCCGCGACGATCAAACCTGCTCGCAGATTCCCCAGAAAGATGAACAACACCGCGATCACCAACAGACCACCTTCAAAGAGATTTTTTTGAACCGTGTGAATCACGTGGTCGATCAATTCGGTGCGGTCGTAAACCGTTTGAATCCGAACGCCTGCTGGCAACGTTTCTTGGATGCTCGCGATCTTTTCCTTGATGGACCACGTCACGTCGTGACTGTTCTCGCCCATCAGCATGAACCCGAGTCCCAAAACCGCCTCGCCGCGTCCATTCGCCGTGACCGCCCCGCGTCGGATTTCGTGTCCGATTTCCACCTCCGCCACGTCACGAATGCGAACTGGCACGCCATCTTTGGCGGTGATAACAACATCCTTGATCTCCTCCAGATTGACCGTTCGACCGACGCCGTGGACCAACAACATTTCGCTGCCGTCGGTAACCGTCCCACCACCTACATTCTCGTTGTTCGCTTCGATGGCTTCGCTAACTTGCTCGAACGTCAATCCATACTTCACCAACAAATCCGGTTGCAGTCGAACCTGATACTGTTTCTCGTAACCACCCCAACTATTGACCTCCGCAACGCCGCGAACCGAACGCAACTGGGGCTTCACCACCCAGTCGTGGATCGTACGCAATTCCGTCATCCGCTTGATGCGTTCTTGTTGTGCGACCTTGGAGAAATCAACACCTTCGTAAACCAGCACATAGTGAAAGACCTCGCCCAACCCTGTCGAAACCGGCCCCATTTGCGGTCGCTGAATCCCGTCGGGCAACTCGACGGTGGAAAGCCGTTCGTTGATCAGTTGTCGGGCGAAGTAGATGTCGATGCCATCGTCAAAGATCACAACGACTTGAGACAGGCCGAACTTTGAAATCGAACGCAACTCATGCAGGCCCGGCAACCCGCTGATCGCTTGCTCGACCGGAAACGTAATCTGTCGCTCGATCTCTTCCGACGCTAGCGAAGGAGCGACCGTGTTGATTTGAATCTGAACCGGAGTCGTATCCGGGAACGCGTCAATGTCCAGTTGCTGGAGCGAGAACACGCCAACGCCAGCGAACAACAACGCGGCCAAGATGACCAAGGCGCGGTGCTTGAGCGAGAAATCAATGAGGTAGTTAAGCATCCGTGCAATCCTTTATTCGGCGACGCAGTCGCAGCCTGCACCAAGGTTGTTCTTGAGAAGTTGTGCCCGCAGCACGTCGCTGCCGTCAGTCGCGATCACTTCGCCCGGTAACACACCCGAAATGATCTCTGTCACATCGCCATTGACCGCTCCCAATCGAACCGAGCGGACATGGAAAACCTTGTAGCTTTCGGGGCTGGCGAAGTAGTCCTTGTCGCGAACAAAGACGACTTGGCAACAACCTTCCCAGTGAGACGAACCGGTTGGGATCACAATCGCGTCAGACTCTTTCCGCAGGATCACCTCCCCCATCCCAAAGGTCTCGTTGCGGAGGCGTCCGTCCGAGTTATCTAACACGGCTCGAACCTGCAACATCCGCGTCGTGTTGTCTGCCGAAGTGCTAATCCAGTCCAATGTTCCGGTGACGACATCGCGGCTACCGTCGGCGCGAAACTCGACAGGCTGACCGATCGCCAACTGCTCGGAGCTTTCTAGCGGAATGTTCAACGTCAACCACATTTGGCGAACGTCGGCAACCTGAAAGAGAATCCGCGTCGGATCAACGACTTCGCCCGCGGAAACACTCCGCTGAACCACGACACCTTGGATTGGCGATCGAATCGGCAGCAGGTTTGACGTGACGGTTCGACTGTTCAACTGCGTCCGAAGCTCGTCCGGAATTCCCAGCAATCGCAAGCGATCGAGCACCTGTTGTTCTGATAAGCCCTGCAACTCACCGACTTCGGCGGGCAGTCCCAAATTCCGCAGCGATTGCTCCGCCGCCAAGACGTCCGCCTGAGCTTTCGCCAACGCCGCGTTCGCATCCAAAATTCGGGAACCGGCAATCGCGGCGCGAGCGCTGCTCAATCGCGAAACGTTTTGCTGTTGAAGTTTTTGTTCCGCCAGCGCCCGCAGTAAGGCCGTTTTGATCTCGCCAACTCCCGCCGCATCTATCACCGCCAGAACTTCACCAACCTCCACCGGATCGCCCACGTTCTTGGTGACCTTCCAAACGCTTCCCGGCACCCGCGACGCCATGCTCGCCTGTCGCGTTGGATCGTAGATGATTTCGCCGTTACCAACGATCGACTCGGTGATCGGGGCACGCTCGACCAGTTCAACATCGACGCCAGCTTGTTGAACCGACTCGATCGAAGCAAACTGAATTCGTGACTGGTAGACCTCACAAGCGCTGTTGTTTTCTTTGCGATGCGCAATCGCCAATGCACGAGCCGCACGTTCTAAATCTTCGACCGGAACAGTGGGTGTTTCTTTGAGTTGGGCAACATCGGGATGGTCGAGCGTGCAGTTGTGGACGCCGTGGACGCTGCACCAACCGTAGTCAGGCCCCTTGGCCATCAACGTCGGATCACACTCGACACAAATGGACTCCGGCACCGCATGTTCTTCACACCAATCATCGACAACCGGTTCGACATCGCCGGTCAGTGCGGCGAATTTGGGTATCCGCCAATCGTTGTGATGCCCGTAATAAAACACTGCTGCGAACCCGGCCAAAACCAAGGTCGGTCCGATACTGCCTAGCACCAACGAGATGCCGCGGCGAGTGGGACCGCGAGGTTTCGATTCGGCGTCCTGATTGATTTCAGTTTCGGCGGCGGGGACCTTGTGTCCATTGACGGACGGCTCCACGGGTTCTTGCCGAGGACTTTTTCTCGGCGCATCGGCAAGCGGATGACTCATTGGTAAACCTTGCTGGCTAAAGACGGCTTAAACAGCGCACGCAACAACCGCGAGCGCATACAACGACCAGAATCGCCGCCAACCAGAAGCTAGAATCCGAGCAAGCAAATCCGTAGCCGGAATTACAAACCGAGTTCGCCGGTCAGCAGACGAAGAGACCTAGTCGCGGCTTAGAGCAGCCAAGAAGAGTGCGCAACGCGCACCGAGCGACCCGTCAAGAGATCGAATGGACGAGGCTGATGCTCGAATCGAGAAACCAAGACCTCCGAGAGATCAAGCGTCTCCAAACTCAGCGGAGCGAGATCCACGGCGAGCTGAAATTCGACAATCGTCCGATGGCTCAGCTCAGCCGTGACTTGACAGTCGCATCCCGTCTCGCAAGGACAGGGTGATTTCGCTGGTGGAACGCCATCGTCATCGCAAGTCGCGTTCTGTTCACCAGAACAACCGCAAGAATGATGCACAACTGCCACATCGCTTACAAAACGATTGTCAAACGCACCCTGGCAACAGACCGGGCACGCGACAACTCGCAGTGCGATAAACGATAGGAAAAGCAGCCGAAACATCGTGTCAGTTGGTGTATCTTAATTTAGAGTTAATTAGTCAAATTGTAGGCCAAAGCTAGCCTTGCGTCCAGTCCAGTTTATCGGCAAATGCTGCCCGCTTTGTCCTGTCATTCTCGCATAGCCAGCCGCAAAACAGGCGATTAGCATACCAACACGCCCACGTGGGAGTCTGATTAACCCATCTTCCCTCAAGCGTCCTTCGCAAAGCGTTCGTCTCGGATACCCAGCCGCAACTTCCACTCCATCGCACTGCAATACAAGACCGGCACGATGAACATCGTGATGATTGCGATGACCATGCCGCCGAAGCTGGGGATCGCCATCGGCACCATGATGTCGCTGCCGCGGCCGGTCGATGTCAGGATTGGAATCAATGCCAGGATTGTCGTCGCCGTGGTCATTAAACACGGTCGAACTCGACGCAGACCCGCAGCCACGGTGGCTTCGCGAGCGTGTTTGGCACTCTCGATGCGGTCCTTGCGGAAGCTCTCGTCGAGGTACGAAGCGATCACGACGCCATCGTCGCTGGCGATGCCGAATAGAGCCAGGAAGCCGACCCAAACGGCAACACTCAGGTTGATCGTTTTGACTTGGAACAGCTCACGCATGTTGGTGCCGAGTAAGCTGAAATCGAGGAACCATTCGGTTCCGTACAACCACAGCATGATGAAACCGCCCGCCCACGCGATCAGGATGCCACTGAAGACTAGCGATGTTGTGATGGCTGATTTGAATTGCAGATACAGGATCAAGAAAATGATCCCGAGTGCGAGTGGCAACACAATTGCCAGTGTCTTCTGCGATCGGATTTGGTTTTCGTAGTTGCCTGCGAATGTGTAGGTGACTCCGGCTGGCAGCGTGAACTCGCCCGAGTCGATCTTCGCTTGCAGGAACGCCTGAGCATCTTCGACAACGTCGACTTCCGCTTCGCCTGGCTTCTTGTCGAATAGCACGTACCCCAGCAAGAACGTGTCTTCGCTCTTGATGACTTGCGGACCTCGCGTGTAGCGAATGTCGGCGAGTTGTCCGAGCGGGATTTGCGATCCGGTCGGCGTTGGAACTAGAATCCGTTCGAGCGATTCGAGATCGTCCCGCAGTTCGCGGGCGTAACGAACTCGCACCGGGAAACGCTCACGACCTTCGACGGTCGTGGTGATTTGCCGTCCGCCAATCGCAACTTCGATCACGTCCTGCACGCTGCGAATGTGCAGTCCGTATCGCTTGATCGAGTCGCGGTCGATGTCGATCTCCAAGTACGGCTTGCCGACGATGCGGTCAGCGATGACGGCTGACGATTGGACCGTTGGAATCTGCTTCAACAGCGATTCCAATTCCAGCGCAACCCGCTCGATCGTCTCCAGGTCCGGGCCTTTCACCTTCATTCCCATCGGCGCACGCATGCCGCTTTGCAGCATCACGATCCGAGCCGCGATCGGCTGCAATTTAGGGGCGGACGTCGTGCCTGGAATCTGGGCCGCCGTCGTGATCGCTTGCCAAATGTCGTCAGGCGTGCGCATTTCGTCTCGCCATTGCCGGAACGGACGACCGGTGGGATCAAGGATCAGCTCACCGTCGTCGTCGCGGACATACTCGTTTGCTTCCGTGTCATAGCGGAAGTTCAGCCGGTGACCGTCTTCGTCGGTTTTGTATTCCGACTTGTAGGTGATGTACGTTTCAATCATCGACACCGGTGCCGGATCAAGCGGAGTGTCGGCGCGACCGATCTTGCCGACGACCGATTCGACTTCGGGGATCGACACGAGCAATTGGTTCTGCAACTGCAACACGTCCATCGCTTCACCGATCGAAGCGTGAGGCATCGTGGTGGGCATGTAGAGAAACGAACCTTCATCGAGCGGCGGCATGAATTCTTTGCCGAGTCCCGGTAGTGCGTTGGTTGCTGTTCTCCAAGGACCGGACTCCCGAACGGTCGAATCTGAAATGCCAACCATCGAGAACGTCTTGGGGACAAAACCGAAGACCTTGTCGAATCCCAACCAAGCCGATCCACCGAACAACAGAATCGCAGTTGGCAAGCAGAGAAACGCGAGCTTGTGATTCAGGCACCAACGCAGGATCGGTTCGTACAGGAATCGTTGAAAGACGGTAAAGAATCCGAGGATGCCACCAATCAATCCGCCAACGAACAGGAGATTCAGCAGCAAACCTTTCTGCGGTCCCAGCGGCAACCACTCCTGCGTCAGTAACACGCCGACGACCAGAGCGGCGACAGCACTCGCCGTGTACGGTCCGTAGCGTTGATAGCGTTCGGGGATGCGTTCTTCGTACAACTTGTAAGCCGACAGCGCGATCAAGATTGCACCGATCCACCATGTCAGCAGTATCGACGCGGCAATGCCGAGAATCAGCAAAGCGAACCAAGCCCCGCGACGCAAACTCTTTGACTCAATGCGCCCGCCCATCAACACGTGGGCGGCTGGCGGAATGATTGTCAGCGCCACAATGACGGATGCCGCGAGTGCAAACGTCTTGGTGAATGTGAGCGGACGAAACAGCTTTCCTTCCGCACCGATCATCGTGAATACTGGCAGAAAACTGACCACGGTCGTTGTCACGGCGGTCAGCACCGCACCGGCGACTTCGTGAGCCGCTTTGAAGATCACCGTCATTTTGTCGTCTTCGGGCGCAGCTTCATCCAGGTATTTGAGAATGTTCTCGGTGAGAATAATCCCCATATCGACCATCGTCCCGATCGCAATCGCGATGCCGGACAACGCCACGATGTTTGCGTCCACGCCAAACGTCTTCATGGCGATGAAGCACATCAACACCGCCAGCGGCAATAAAGCGCTGATCAGGAACGAACTGCGCAAATGGATGACCATCACCAAGATCACGATGATCGTCACGAGGATTTCTTCAAACAGCGCTGTGTTCAACGTGCCCAGCGTCTCGTAGATCAACCCCGTGCGATCGTAGAATGGCACAACCGCGACTTGACTGGTCGTGATCCACGTCGGCCACTGTTCTTGAGGCATGCCACGAAGATGCTTCACCCAAGCATCACTACTGGCCGTCGCTCCCGTGATCGGTTCCAGGTCATGCCGGTCGGCGTAGAGATCAACTTCATCGGCCGACGTCTTTGTGTAATCGACAAGCACCTTCGTCGGCAGGCCTGGCGAGACTTCCTTAATACGCTGTTTGATGTTCTTGATCGCTGCCAGCGGGTTGTATCCGTAACGCACGACCGCGACTCCGCCGACGGCTTCGGCACCGGCCTTGTCGAGCGCACCACGCCGTAGCGCCGGTCCAAGCGACACGTTGGCTACGTCGGCCACCGTGATCGGCACGTTGTCCGTCACTTTTACGACCGTCTTCTCGATGTCTTCGATGTTCTCGATGAAGCCAAGACCGCGGATGACGTATTCCGCCTTGTTCAGTTCGATCGTCCGAGCTCCCACATCAACGTTCGTCATGCGGATCGACTCGAACACCTTCGCAAGCGTCACTCCAGCGGCCCGCATCGCATCGGGATCAACGTCGATTTGGTATTCCTGAACGAATCCGCCGATCGACGCGACTTCGCTGATCCCTTCCGCTGAAGTCAACGAATAGCGAACGTAGTAATCTTGGATCGTTCGCAGCTCTCGCAAGTCCCAACCGCCGGTCGGGTTGCCATCAGGATCGCGGCCCTCGAGCGTGTAAAGATAAATCTGCCCCAATGCTGTCGCGTCCGGTCCGAGAGTCGGTTGCACGCCATCGGGCAAGGTACCGGCGGGCAAGCTGTTCAGCTTTTCCAGCACTCGCGTTCGCGACCAATAGAAGTCTGCGTCTTCGCCGAAGATGATGTAAATCGACGAGAAGCCGAACATCGAATAGCTGCGGATCGTCTTGACTTCGGGAATGCCCAACAGCGCAACCGTCAACGGATAACCGATCTGGTCCTCGACGTCCTGTGGGCTGCGACCCATCCACTGCGTGAACACGATTTGTTGGTTCTCGCCAATGTCGGGAATCGCGTCGACGGGAACGGGATCGCGAGGCAACACGCCGGTGTCCCAGTCAAACGGCGCGACCATGACGCCCCAACCCAGCGTGGCAATGACCAGCAACAACACAACGAGCTTGTTGGTCAGGCAGAACCAGATCAGCCGGCCGAGCATCGAGCGTTTCGCGTTTTCAATGGTTTCATCGTTGTCAGTCATGTTGGATTACTTGGCCTACAACTTTTCGACTTTGTCGGCACACTTCAGCATCGACGGGCCGTAGTACGGATTGCGAACCGCATCGTCGGACTGAATCCACGATGCACCACGTCCCTCAAACGCCATCGGGCAATGCAGTTCGTAAAGAGCCGCGTCGGTGGGAAGGCCGAACATCCGCTCCAGGCTCAGCATCTGCTCAGACAGCAACGCGAATCCGCTCCGCATGGCGGCGAGGTCGCTTGCTTTCTGCAATCTTGCGACGATCTCGGACAAGTCGCGTTTCTCTTTGTTCCACATCTCGACCGCTTTGGACTCAGAGACGATCGGCAGCAATGAAGCCAATCGCTGATGCAACGGCTCGACGGCTTGCTTCGCACTCTCCAGATCGTCGGCCGCGAGCGCCTTGCCAACTCCCAAGTAGGGACCGACAAAGCCGTTCAATTGCTGAGTCACTTCTGGCGGAGCGTCCATGTTTGTCATGGCTGGCATCTGCATTTCGTCGTGAGACATCGGCAGCGGGAACTGAACCTTCATTTGATCGACGTGCTGGCGAGTCAATGCAAACACCCGATCGGCTTCTCGCATGGAATTGGCCTCGCGGCCTTCAGTGACGTCATTGCGAAACAACATCGCAATCTCGAACCACTGCGGTCGCATGTCGGGGCCGATCAAGTCTGCTGGCACCGCCTCGACCGCTTTATCCAGTTCGTCGTAGCCGGCACGAATCTCTGCGAGGTTCGCTGCTTCGACCTTTTCTTGAATCGTTTTGTATTGCTCAACAATGCCTTGCATCGCATCACGTACCGCTGGCACCAACTCCATCGGGCTCGCGTTCATCGTGACACCTTCATCTGCCTTTGGCATTTCCATACCGCCGTGGTTGTGTCCACCGCCGCCACCACCTTGAGGTGTCATCATCGAGGGCTTCGCAGAAATCTGCAGCGCACTGTCGAGCTTGAAGTTTCCGTTGGTCACAACGAGGTCGCCTTCGTTGAGACCGGACTTCACCAGATAGAAGTCACCTGCTCGCGGACCGATCACAATCTCGCGACCTTCATAAGTCGGCTTGTCTGCGTCGGGAATCTGAACGTAGACGATCGCTCGTGTGCCGGTCAGCAACACGGCTGACGTCGGTACGATCAGCGGCTTCGCAGCGTTGGTCGGTTCCGCGGTGACATAGCCCAATGATTCGGCCCGTACCAATGGCATCCCGCAAATGTCGCAGTCGCCCGGTTGATCTTTCACGATCTCGGGATGCATCGGGCTGATCCACTTTCCAGCTAACGACGCATCAAGCACTCGGTCGCCCGCCGCGACGTTGCTCTTCACGATCGCCCGCACGAACATCTCCGGCTTCAGTCGGCCGTCATCGTTGCTGACGTTCACGCGAACCTTCACCGTTCGCGTATCTTCGTTCAACACCGGGTCGATGAACGCGATGCGACCGTGAAAAACCTCGCCCGGATAAGCTTCGGTCGTGAACTCGACGTCTTGCCCGTACCGCAACCAAGCTAGGTCCGATTCGTAAGCATCCATCTGAACCCACAAGTGGTTCAAATCCGCGACAGTGTAGATTCGGTCGCCGGTCTGTACGCGATCACCTTCTTGTTTCAACTTGCCGACGACCACGCCGCCAACCGGCGAATAGATCGTTACGGTTTCGGATGACTTACCACGTTGCTCGATTGTCTGAATCTGTTCTGGCGTCAGTCCCAGCAACCGCAGTTTCTCGCGAGCGGATTCGGCAAGATCGAGTGGTTCGATGAAACGCGATGAGCTTTGCGGCCGGTCCCGCCGAGTGGCGGCAAGCAACTCTTCCTGCGCGGTGTAGAGTGCCTCGCTGTAGATTTGCACCATGTGGTCGCCCTTGTTGACTTCGACGCCCGTATAGTCAACGAACATGCGTTCGAGCCTGCCGGGAACCCAAGCCGTGATGTGGGCAAGTCGTGTTTCGTCGTACTCGATCTTGCCCACCATCCGAACATCGGCCGTCACGTATTGCCGACGCACGGGGCTGACCTGAACGTTCATTAAACTCTTGATCTCAGAGCTGATCGAAACGGTGCGAACACCGTCGGCCGATTCTCTCACCGGAACCAAGTCCATCCCGCAGATCGGACAACTTCCCGGACCATCGCGACGGATTTGCGGATGCATCGAGCAAGTCCAAATCGTCGGTTTCCCTTGCATTGCCTCCGAATTCGACGTATCGGAACTCGAGGACACTTTCGGCTCATCCGAGCCGCCGCCAAACCACGAAGCGACGAAGACACCGAGCAGAACAAACGCCACCGCTTGTGCAATCCAGAGTTTCCCGCGGTGTTGTTTGAAGAATTCGTTCATGAGTCCGCTTTAGGATTTGTCTAACCAGGTCACCAGCTTCGCCACTTCCTCTTGGTCGCGAACGCCGACGGCGGTGACGCTTCGAGTACCTTGCTTCCAAGTTGCCGCGATGCTGGAATCGAGATCGACGAGACAGCAATCTTTGTCGCCGCACGTCGCCATGCTCTGGCGGCGATCGCCAAACCAAGCCGTCTCTTCGTCGTCGTGTTCAAATAGAACCAACGTCGAACCGTCGTTGCGTTTGCAAACCGCCTTTACGCACGTGCAGCAAGGCATTTTCAAGACGCTGGTTGATGCCAGCGAATATCCCTCGGGCAATCCGCCCGAGACGATCGGTCGATAGCCGACCAACTTAACTGCTCCGTCCGCGTCGACTTTTTCACCGTCGTACTTGGTAAGCAGCATC
This sequence comes from Rhodopirellula bahusiensis, assembly GCF_002727185.1. Classification (NCBI taxonomy): domain Bacteria; kingdom Pseudomonadati; phylum Planctomycetota; class Planctomycetia; order Pirellulales; family Pirellulaceae; genus Rhodopirellula; species Rhodopirellula bahusiensis. The sequence goes on along the minus strand of NZ_NIZW01000008.1, from coordinate 81,995 downwards.
TGTTCCGCTGCGTCAGGGTCGTTGGGCAACTTCTGTAAATAGTCATCCATCACCCCAGCGAACTCGAGCATGTGGTCAGCTGACATGCCTTCTTCGCCTTCATGCGAATGCATCGCCATGCCGCCGGCAGTGTTATTCACGCTACCCTGATCGCCGCCGTACCAAAGTCCAAAACCGAGCAACAACAGAATCGACGCGGCCAACGACACCAGCCCCGCGCCGTACGGCGACTCGCGAATCCAAACGCTAAACCGTCGCGACAAGGTCACCGGCTCAGCGGCCATCGGAAGTTCACGCTCAATTCGCTGCCACAGATCAGACGGTTTTGCTGGGATGGGCGTTTGAGCGAAATCCGACCCGATTGACCTGAACGAACTCAGCTCTGCCGCACACGATTCGCATGACTCAACGTGTTTCGCCACCGTTGCCGCTTGTCCAGCCGCAAGCTCGCCGTCGTGATAAGCCGACAGATATGGCTGCACCGTTTTGCAATCGTTGGTTGACATAACCCGCTCATTCTCTGGGAGACGCTTCTGCTGATGTGTTTTTGATGCCCGAAGTACCTGTTTATTCACGCATTTCAGTGAATTTGCAGAATTCTTTCCGCATCGCGTGAAGAAAGCGACCGCCCAAGTATCCAAATGCACGTCAATCGAAAAATTCGCCCTCCTCATCCGCGAAGGCAAGACCCCATGCGACTCACGAAATTCATCCCGTTTCTACTCGGCGGGCTGCTCATTCTCGGCATTTACGGCTGCAGCTCGCCCGAATCCGATCCTGTGACGCCACCCGCGACTCCCATCAGCGACACGGCCGAGGACCACGCAGACCATGACCATGGCGACCACGCCGATCACGATCACGGCGACCACGCCACCGCCGATTCCGATTCGCCAATGGCCAAGATGATGCCCGGTTTGAAAGAGCTTTCGCCGGAAGACTACAAGTCCGCCATGGCTCAGCACATGTGCCCCGTCAGCGGTGAGATGCTCGGAACCATGGGAGCCCCTGAAAAGGTCGATGTGAACGGCAAGTCAGTGTGGATTTGCTGCGACGGCTGCAAAGACAAACTGCTCGCCGATCCAGACAAGTACCTCGCCAAGTTGAATCAGTAGTCCCACGTTCATCACCCTGCACCATCTCTTTTTTCAAAGAACTGTATCAATGAAACTTCGCATTCTCACTGCAATTGTCGCGGCCACACTGTTCGCATCCCCCCAACTCGCGACCGCACAGGACGTCCACTCCGGACACGACCACGCGGCACACAACCACGCTGGCCACAGCCACGCCACTGCGGCATCTGGCCCACACGGTGGCACGGTACAAACCGTTGGCGACCGCCGAGTCGAAACGGTGATCGCCGACAAAGGCATCATGTTCATGATTCTTGGCAAGAACGATCAACCCATCGCCCCGCCCGACGCGACCGGTACACTGAAACTTCGAGTTGGTGACAGCGAGAAGGAATACACCTACCAACTCAAAACGCTCAAGAATCTCGCGATTGGAGTTGGCGTCGACCTTTCCAAAGTCGTCGACCAACCGTTGCACATGAATGTCGAAATCACCAACATCGGAAGCCAGCCTCTGGTCTTTCACGCGATGGGCAAGCTCGCCAGCGGTAAGCTCTCTGACGAACTGCTTATCAGCCTGCAAGCCACCTGTCCCGTCAGCGGTCAACCGCTCGGCTCGATGGGAAAGCCACCCAAGATCACGATCGGTGACAAGTCACTCTTCGTCTGCTGTGCGGGCTGTACCAAGAAAGTCGAAGCCTCACCCGACCAGTACCTCACCAAGTACTACACCGCCAAAGGCGAACAGGTGCGCGAGGGCGTCTTTAAATCCACGCTCGCCGACGCCGCCGCCATCGCCGCACAGAAGACGTGTCCCGTGATGGACGAACCGCTGGGCGGCATGGGCGTCCCAGGCAAGGTCAATGTCAACGGAAAAGCCGTCTACATCTGCTGCCCCGGCTGTGCCAAAAAGCTGGTCGCCGAACCAGACAAGTACCTTGCGGCCCTCAAAGCCAAGGGAATCACTCCACCAGCGTTTTGATGTTGAACGCCCAAGACCGGATCACCGAAAACTTAAGAGGGCCACTCGCCTTCTTGTGTAAAGTCCATGCATTGCTTTATGCCGAACGCCTGCCACATTTCATCAAATAGTGGGCGAAGTATGTTGGCGAGAAGCGAACGGTCATCGGGGATCGGCTCGTCAATCAGCTGTTCGGAGAATGTGATTTGGTTCGTTTTGATTGTGACCGTGTCGATGAAATGTCGGAACCGTTCCGGTAGGTAAATTTGACAAGGTGCGACATTCAAGAGCGATACGAAGATGACATAGGGCGGATCGACGTCGAGATGATGGTAGAGATTCCGCAACTTTATGAGCGTGGTTAGCAGGTCGTTGCATAGGTGCGTAGCGGAAAAATCACTCGACTCGCCGCTGTTCTTAACGTGTACGGATGATGAAACAAATTCAACGGCACCGTTTCGGAACAATTGTCCATAGATTCGTGCTCGATCAGCTTCGCTGGTCGCTGTGTACTTCGCGTAACCGTCTAAGTTAATTCGCTCCAGTCCGTCCCTTCCAAACGGAGCGAAGTTCAGCGATTGGGGGTGCTCGATGTCTCGAGGATCAATTTTGTGCGAACCGAGCATCGCTGAAATTGGGACGAAATGGACTGCAGCGATCGGGCCGTCGATCAATGAAATCGAGGCAGCGTCGTCAAGCAGTATCGTCAGCCGGTCAAGAACGAAAGCTCGAAGCATCTCCGGTAGTTTTGCCGACTGGACGAAAGCCGTTCGGATCTCGCCGACATCGAGTTGGTGCTTTCCAGCGCTCGTCCGTCCGTAAAATCGTGAACTTCCTTTGAAAGTCACCATGTGTGGTTTCTGAAAGCTATCTGGGATGCGGACGAGTATCGCTGGGCCTTCATCACCGCCCTCGATCTCGACAACGTCTAGACCGACGATTCTGGGTGCGACGCCGTGAAGCACCATCTCCTTTAGCCGCAGCGTTTCGGCGTCTGTCGAGATCTCCTTTAGCCCCGTGAATTCTGACGCTGCGCCAGTGGTCTTTCCATCTGCATCACGTTCACCCCTCATCCCGTACACGATATCGCCACCGGATGTGTTGGCGAATGAGGTGATATCAGCGAGAAACTCTTTGCGATCAGAGTCCCCGCGTCCTGGCAATGATTCTTTAAATTCAAGGGTCCGTCCCTCCTTCACTCCTTCGGAAACGATTGTTCGCAAATCGTCACCAGAAATTGCGTCAATGCGTTTCGGAATCATTGTTCTTTTGTTCCTAAGTTCAACTTAGTTGGGCTCGTTGTCGGTAGCCTTATCCTAAGACAGGATAGCGTTTGACATTAGATTGGCGAAGAACGAGGCGAGGCAAAATAATGGATCCGAACTGGGAGACAATCAGAACGAAGTGGCCGACCTACGGCATTGACCAGCAGGATGAATTCTTGGTCGATGCGTCGGCGTGCTGTTTCGCAGGTGAGGGAGAGCATGAGTTTGCTGTGTACTCGTTTGGTCGTTACACACGTCGAGCAATGATCGACGCGACGGCGACCTATCCACTGTGCCTGCAGTTTGGACTTCACTTTCCATCGTTCACGTCAGGCGAAGAAAGGCGATTGGACATCTGCGAACGCGATTCTCTGGTGACCCGACTGGATTGGTCGAACCAGTGCAACTAATGGCTGTGCTCTCAACGAACAACGGGCCGTTTTTTTGGCGAGAACTTCACCACGCGATGGAGGAGCGAGACCAAGTTGTTCTGTGTGGAAACGAAGATGATCACGAAGTCTGGTACGACAGCAAGATTGAGTACGCGATGGATGATTTTTGCATCATCGACAAACGGCCAACGCCGGACTTCGTTCCGATGCCAGCGCTCAAGTCATGTTCGGTTTCGATCTCACTGAGCGATTTGCCGAGCGATCCGTTTCCGGGATACGAGATTGAACACGAACATGTTTCACCGATGCGGCAGGGCAAATGGGCCTACGAGGTGAAAAAGCATCTGCGTGCCAACGGATCTGGGGCGCAGCCGCATCGAGAACGAGTGATCCTGTGAGAGGATCTGAGACGCGTCGACCCGTCAATATTTAAGGGACAACTTGCATGGACCGTTCCGGAGAACGGCCTTTCAATCAAGCCGGGCCGAACCAGCCTTCAATTGGCAGTAGTTTGTCGCGGTAAGGCAACCCAGCCGTGAATAGTTCACTCATCGTTTGGTGCGCCGACCGTGAAGCAGAAACTGCTTCCAAGGGCAGCGGCACGTCCACTCACGTTCTGCAGATGCCGTGCGCGTGTATCTCTCATCGCTTACACGCTTTCGATATTCCGTCACCCGTTCGTCATCCCTGTTTGGGGGTGCACGGAAAAGGAAGTACTTCTAACGGTCGATAAAGAGTGATAAAGGTTGCACAAGCGCAAACAGGGATATAGGATCGCGGAATCTTCGTCAAACACGGTGTTTTTGAAGTTTTCCGGGCTAGCCTCATAACCTCGAGGTCGTCGGTTCGAATCCGGCTCCCGCAACTTTTGTAACTCTTGCTGAAACCTTCGTTTAGGTTACCTGCCGATCGTCGGCAGTGCGGCTCAGAGCCAGTTGCTAAAGGGTAGTGCTAGGGGGTAATTCCCTAGCACTTACCCTTTTGTCTTCTGACATTGGGTCAAGCACATGCCACGTCTTTTTCATCGGCCGCCAAAGTATTGCCTCCACAAAGGCACCATGCAGGCCACCGTTTCGCTCCACGGCGAACGAATTTATCTCGGGCCACACGGTTCTCCCAAAAGCCACGCGGAGTACCAAAAAGTTCTGCTTCGTTGGCAATCTGAACGCGACGCCGTTCAGGTCGAAGAGCCAAGCAAAGATTCCGTCCAAAAAGAACTGTCTGGAATCACCGCCGCAACGCTTCGCAAAAAGCGGTTCGCCGGATCTCCGATCACGATCAACGAACTGGCGCTGGTGTTTCGGCGACACGCTCGGCAGTACTACCAAAAAAACGGCAAGATCACGCGGGAAGCGACGCTGATTGATGACGTGATCCGAATCCTGCGAAAACACCACGCAACTGAGTTCCTGGATGACTTTGGCCCCGTCGCACTCGATGCGTTACGTGAAAAAATGATTAGCGACCTTGATTGGTCTCGGAAACACATCAACAAACAGGTCGGACGTTTGGTTCGCATGTTCAAGTGGGCGGCGGGCAAAGAGCTGGTTGACCCTGGGGTGCCGCTGTCACTGAATTCACTCGCGGGACTGAAGAAAGGTCGCTGCGCCGCGAGAGAATCACCCGGCGTTAAGTGTGTCGATGATTCAATTGTAGAATTGACGCTTCCAAACCTCCCTGGAATCGTCGCGGATATGGTCCGACTTCAGAGACTGACGGGAACACGTCCTGGGGAAGTCTGTAGTCTTCGTCCGTGTGACGTAGATCGTTCCGGCGATGTTTGGGTTTACACGCCATCGGAGCACAAAACCGAGCACCACGAGAAAGAACGCGTGATCGCAATCGGACCGAAAGCCCAGGTGTTGCTTGAGCCGTATCTCGAACGAAGAGCGAATTCGTTCTGCTTCTCCCCGGCCGAATCCGAAGAACGCCGTCGGGCGAAAGCAGCAGCCGCTCGCACGACGCCGCTATCCTGCGGCAATCGTCGGGGGACGAATCGACGCAAGACACCCAAGCGAACCCCTCGTGATCGATACTTCACGGATAGTTACCGGAGAGCAATTCATCGTGCGTGCGACAAACTGAAGATTGAGAAGTCGGCACCCAATCGACTTCGGCATACATCAGCAACACAAGTTCGTCGAGAATTTGGCATTGAAGCCGCTCAAGTAGTTTGCGGCCACGAGAGTGCCGAGGTAACGCAGATCTATGCTGAGCGAGACCTGGAGTTGGCCAAAAAGGTCGCGCGAGCGGTCGGCTGATTTGGCGAAAGCAGCGGTCACAGTCCAGCTTCCCGAAGCGCTTCCTCGATTGCATCATCGAGCGAGGAATCCGCTTTGCTGGCCATTGCCGGTTTGGCGTCAAGGAAGCGACGAACTGCCTCAATAGTTGTGTATCGAATTCCTCCAACCATAACGGATGCCAGCACTCTTCCTCGCGCACCCTTGGTCGTCCAACGGTAGACTGTTGAGTAGTGAACCTTCTTCCCGCCACGCTTCGGTACATACTTTGGGACCTCAGCAAGTGTGATCGGCTGTTCTTTTTGAACGTCAATTTTCATTTGAGTTGACCAGAATTAGAAAAGTCGTCGTTCCACTTGATTGCCGTACACTGTCCATTGGGTGCGTGGTTGCTCCACGCGACCATAAAGTTCGAGATACGGCCCAGGGCTGACCCGCTCGATCAGCTGTCGGATCGCGAACGGTTTGCTGCTGTGCCGCGTTCTCGGATGAATCAACCAACTACGACAGGTTTTGTCGACGAATGGCATGCTGCCTCGGACCCCTAGCAGCAAGTACTCGTGTGAAACCCTCCAGTAATTCCCCATTCCGAGTTGTGGCTTGACCCAAACAAGACATGACTTGAATTGAAACCCCCACGCATCGATTACGGTGAACGCCTCGCGAAGGAATCCGTTCGTCGTCCAAAGATGAAGATGTGCGTTTGGCTCCACAAGTTTTGAAACCGGTTCATCGCAGATCACATCAAGTTCAAGCGTCCGGTAATGGTTCTCGGCTGCGCCTCTGGCTGCCTTGTTCCGGTATGACCAAGGCGGGTCCGCATAGACTGTGCTGAATCGAGTATTCGTTTCCACCAACGGTTGAAGGCTCTCCACGATGCTTGGTCGTTGATCCATCATTCGCGTATTCCCTCACAGCTTTCTTCGCACGCTTCTTGCGACAGGATCCATGTGTGGGCCTCATCGAGTAAAAAGCGAACGGATGGAATATCGTCTCGTCCCAGCCGACTCGATTCGTGCCAAAGGTCACCGTTCCGGTAGAGTCTGTGAATTGACAATTTGTGACGCGTTGAGTCGCCAGACTTTGTTTTGCGAACACGCACGACCAGCAGGCCATGGCGTAGTTCATGCACCAGTTTGCTTCTCATCGAATCTTGTCTCCTGTGGAATCGTGTTCGGTTTTGAGTTTGTCCAGTGCCTCATCAAGAAGCACCGCTACACCGCGCAATTCATCGCGGAGGCAAGTATTCATGCACCCGTCGTGCTGTAGCTCCGAAGCAATGACCTGGGTGAGTTTCACTAGGGCGATCACGTCGGCAGGTGCAAACCATTGACTGACGCGTCCCGAAATCGCGTCGAGTCGCGTGATGTTGAACCGATACTGGAAACCGATCAACTCGTCGCCAGATTTGTACAGAGAGGAGGTCAGGCTCTCGGAGCCGATAACCGCGTACGGTGTATGTGTTTTGCTTGACATTGGTTTCCGGATTTGCTTATTTGAAAAATGTGTGGAGAGCTGTCACCCTCTCCACACGTGTTTGGTTTCTGTCAAATACCTCGAATTAGTTCACGCCAAACTCGCGATCTATTCGTTCTTCAGGCGATAGCCAACCGGCCTGCTCTGCTTCATCAATCCATTCACGCAGAATCTCGTTTGCGTCTTGAACGTCTTGATAGCAGTGGACGGGTAGCTTGTATTTGCGACGATCAAGCCATGTGGTTTGAAGGTCGTAAAGTCCGCTGATTGCGTCGAGCAAATCCTCGGGCAACAGCCGTACCAACAGGTATCTGCGTATTTTCTCTTTCATTTTTTCTCCATGCATGGAGGGAAGTCCGCGTGTGACAGAGGGGCACGAACTCCCCGTTGTAAACTCGCCCCTCCGCGATGGTTGCCCATCGCGCAAAAGCGAGTTCGTAAAGTGCCAGGCTGGGAAGTCCAGCCTGGCAAAACCTTGGGTACAACCCGGTCGCCACCTGTGCGACAAAAACCGATAGTGCGATTCAGTACTCGTTCGGCAGAAGAATCGTTGTGTGGGAGCGATCATGTTCTGTGATGATCCAAAACCGAGTCCCGTTTGATGCTCGACACTGCGAGACCACTCGGAGACTGCGATTGAGCGCGACGGAATTCGCCGCCCGATCTTCGTCAGAGATGTCACCCCATTCTCCGCGACCATGTTTCAGAATCGCCATCAGCATTTCCTCTGGCGGAATTCGTGAATTTGCAGCCTCTGTCACTAAAATTCTTCCCATTGGAAGGAGTCCTATTTCGTCAATCGAATTCATTGCGTTCACATCCATGAAGCCGGTGGGCTACACCCACCGACGGTTTGTCATCCTTTACTCGCGGCTCTTTGCCTCTTTGCTGGCTTGCGCCTTCTTGAGACACCACGTAAACGCCAATTCGGACGCTTTGGCGACGAACAGCAAGTCATCACGTCGAAACGACGTGGTGTCTTTAAATTCTTCGCCCTCGCGGTAGGTTCGGGTAATCGTGACGCTAAGCCACGAACCATTGTTCTTCGACTGGTTCTCCCAAATCGAAGCCTTGATTCCATTCCCTACTGCGAATCGCTTTATCGGTGCTTTTGACATCCGTACTCCTTGCGTGCTATGCACGCTGTTAGTGAAAGCCGATGGAACAGGCCCTCCTGAATCCACCGGCGGTATGGTTAAGACCGGAACCTCATTGCTCCGGTTACTGCGTTAACTCGCTTACGCGAGCCCGAACGTCGTTGAAGTCTCGGAGCCTCTTCTGAGGTCGATTCTCCGACGGCGTTCTTTTTTTATTGGGTGATGATTCGACTTTCGCGATGGCTTCCCACGTTTGCATTGCTACTTGTGGTGCATGCATGAGCCACAACCCGGCCACCAAGCCAAATAAGGCAAGGCGGATGAGCATCATTGGCCATACAAGCAATACCGCGAATATCCAACGCAGCTCGGACGTCATCCCTCTTTTTCTGAGTAACCACTCAGTCTGCGAGGAGTGCGAACGAGACAGCTTTTTTATTCGTCGAATCACTGAGCGCAGTCCCTTCCAGATGTCACTAAGAACATCCAGAACCGTATCTGCACTCCGAACAAAAATGATCTCAGCTACCCAACGAACCGAGGTCATCTTTCCTTCAAGGCGATCTGTCATCTTTTTCATGACGTAACCTCCTGTTCACGTCGCTGGCTCATTCCAGACGGCGTTTGATTGACAATCCCTTACCGGGCTTGCCAAGCAATTGGAGACGATCACCTACCCATTGTTTTTTCTGCTCTCGGGTCGAGAGTCATTTTCAAACCCGCTGGGGGATTGGAGCGAGGACGTTGAGTAGTTCAGGGATGGCGCAAACGCGGCAGTTGACGCCCGTCAAGACGAGCGGAGCCAATGCTTCGGTTAGTCGGTGTTGCTTGGCCGTTGTTGGAACGATCCATGTGATTTGAAAGCGATTGTCTTTTAGCAACACATTGAAGGCTTCACTTTGTCGATACTTGCGGATCATTTCGCCAGCTCGTACGGTGATTCGTTTGACCTTTGATGCTCCTGTATCAACACATGCACGCCCCAAACAGGGTGAGTCTGTTTCACAGTCGATGTAATGTCCGCCTGGTAGTCCGTGCCTGAACAGAGAAGGAAAGAATTCATCAATATCGCTGCTGGTAAGCCGGCGCCGTGTCGGTTGTTGGCAGAACAAGAGGAAACCAAGCGAACGCACCAACGAAGAGTCTGATAACGGTTTCGATGCGGAACGAGTCCAGTAACGAAGTCCGCTTTGATGTGTCCATTGGCTGATTTGGCCCATTCGATGAAGACGCTCCAATACCAGCAAAGCGCGTTCACGGTTATCCGCCGGCAGGTACCGATCAATCGCAATCGTGTGGCGGGCGATATGCTCTAAGAGCAGTGATTCCATTTTCGTTTGGTGCATGTTGATTTTCCCCTACCAGAGTTCGTAAGCGAGTTGCTCGGATTCGCAGTGCTTGTGAAACGATTCGAGTTGTGAGATCGAGTACTTGCCAGCCGATTCGATCACTCGAACGATTTCGCCTTCGTTTCCTACAAGAAACGCGTCGGGATTCTTGATTCCGCGTTCGGCCAAGGTCATCGCATCTTCTCCGACCCAAAGGACACCGGTGCTGGAGAGCACGTCGCGGTATCGGAGATAGACTTCTGAAAGCAACAGGTCGTGATTGCGGTGGTTGGCTGGTGGCAACCCTCCCGTCGAAGAACCAAACAGGCGAGCAGCTCGATGGGTGGCTGCAACCACCGGGGTCGGCATCCGGGGATGGTGCCACCGTTCCTGAATGAGTTGATGGACAGGAACCAGGTCGGGCGTTTCATCGCCTTGCGACCAGTGACAGACTGGCCTTCCGTTGACCGGAGACGCTTGGACCTTCCATACGTCGCCTTGCAACAGGCCAGCTTTGACAAGTAGCTCGATCGTTTCCAACACTGCTTTGGCAGGTCCAAGCTGCTGTCGCCATCCTTGTTGGATTTGATTGAGCGACAAGACGCGAATGCGACATGTCAAAGACTCAATGAGATCGTGAACACCGGGCGACCATCGTTGATAAATCATCGTGATGCTCCTACGGAAGACGTGTCCGACTCAATTTCAATGGGGTTCTCCTGGAGATATCGGTCGAACAGATTTTCTGTCTGCGTCGTTGGTTCCACGCTCACCTGCGGCTGCTGCTGCTTTTTTCGTCGCTTTGTTGCTCTCGATTTCTTGCGTCGTGGCTTGGCCGCTTGAGGACTCTTGGTGGCGGGAGTTTCAGCGACAGGAACTCCTGCAGTTGCTGTCTTTGTAGGCTCGATTGAGATGGTCTCCTGAGTAACCGTTGGCGTCATATTTGCTCTCCGTCCACGGTGAGGGATTGTGGGAGTCGGGCGATTCCAGGTTGACGGTACAAAAGTCCCCTTGTCGTCAGATGGCCACGGAGCGGATTTGCGATTGCTGTATTCAGCTTGCGAGATATGGAAATCGCTCTCGATTACAACAGGCATTCCGCCGTACTGGGCGTAACCCGAACCGCGATTGATCAGGACGATGCTCTTGCGATCATCGTCGCTCACCAACTTGACGTCATTCTTGGTTAGTCTTGGACTGACCACTTCACGACTCGAATGGTTGGTACTGGTGCTTGCGCCGCGATCACTTGTTGAATGAGTAACGGATACTGAATCGAGCGTGTCAATCGTCTCGCCGCTTGCGTGCGAAAGGCGGTCTTGGTCATCCCAACCTGAGATCGCAAACCATTGGCGGTACCGACAGTTGGTCTCTAGCGTTGAAATGAGGTCATATCGTTTGAGGTCTTGCATGGACTGGTTCGCAAGAATCACTGCAACGCCCATGCTTCGAGCGAGCTGAAGCAGGTAGTCCAAGTTTCGAGATGCCATTCTCTGAAACTCGTCGATAACGAGATAGACCGGAACATTTCTGTCGGTCATGGTTGCAGCGGTAAGGAGCATGTAGGTTGCTAGTCTGGCGATCTCAGGAGATGAACCTGGGCCAAGAGTTGTTGACAGGCTGAAGTAGTGGGCTTCAGCGCTTGCAAATAGTCGGGTTGGGTCAATGTTGTGCCGAAGTACTTCGGCGTTGGGTGTGCATTCGTCCGAGATGTTTAGCGAAGCGATTGCAGCCAGCCGGGTGACAGACATGCGAACGTGGTTCCCGGCGTCGCGGGACTTGTCGTCCAAGCCATGGGATTTTGGTCGTGAGATAACGAAAGCGATCCTGTCCCGCAGTTGCTCGAAGTTATTGATGTCGGGGAAGTGCGATACTGTGGCGTACAGAACGGATGCATTGGCCGAACTGAAGTAGCCTTCGCCGTAGTCAGTCCCGTAGTTCAAACCCAGTGCACCGCACAGAATGTCGGTTTTCTGAAGGTCGTTTAGCTTGTCCCAGCAAGCCAGCTTGAATGGATTGAAGCCGTAAGTTGCAAGTTCTTCTCGTAGCGTGAAGTACCGGACAGGAACCTCATTTCCAGTGAGTTCTTTTGCCGTTTCCGCGCCCTTGCGTAGTGTTTGCAGCAATTCCGGCGAATCTCCTTTGAGGTCGAGCACCATGACGCTGGCGTTTCCGCTGCCAAGCACTTGCTCGATGAACGGAGCCAATCCACGCGCCGTCTTTCCCGAGCCACTGTCACCCAAGAAATGTGCGTGTTCGCGGAAGACATCGTGCGGGACAAGCATTGGCGACTGATCGAACGATACGCGGCCAAGATAGAGACTGTTTCGCTCAACCAAATTGTTGGAGCGTCGGATTCGGTCAGTGATCTCTTTCCATTCATGCGCTGGCACGAAACTTGGTTTGGGAATCGAGAGCCGTGCGAATACTGGTGTGCCGACAATTGCGACGGACAGCATCAGCATCAAGACGGGGATTATCGCCAAAGCTGCAAACAACAATGAGACCGCAGCAAGGTTGACAATGAATTCCAATGGACCCACCGAGCCAGCGAGGCGACCAACTTGTGCGGCTCCCTCCGCCGCCTGCGACAACACCGTAACGCGAAAGAATGCGAAGACGTTCAACAGCAAAGCAACGACGAGCAATGTTAGCCGTCGGCGACAGTTGCCAGACGGGCTACTCAAAATGCCGGCGAGCTGGTGTTCGTCTCGGTTGTAGCTGCACCAAGTCTTTACAGCCCCGCAAAAGCCTGTGAAGTATGCGTGTGGGTTCGCAACGAAAAGGTACGTCATGACAATCCAGCCAAATACGCTCGCCGCTAACAAAACTGGCATCGCATGAGGGATCAGAGCAGCAAGCGCGATGGGAACAAGCAGCAGGCTACTTGCCAGCGTCGTCCAACAGACCGAATCGCGAATGTCCCACGCTCGTGCCAAAGGCATCGGAGCTACGGTCGAGACAAATGCATAGTGCCGCGAAATTTCCCTGGCGACGAACGCGCTAGCAATCAAGGCGACAAACAGCTCGATTGCGATCGGCGGCATGAACGGATGGTAAATCCACGCTGCCAAGACCATCCCGAGGCCAAGATCTCGAATTGCATGGAAGTGAGAACTGGCGGCACGCAGAAACAAGTACAGAGCAATCGCGACACCGAGCATTAGCAACAGTCCCACGTCAAAGACGAACAACTGTAGCCAGCAAGCGACCAAGCCCACAAAACTGGCGATCGTCAATTCCTTCATGACTCGCCAAGTGTAAGCATCGTCCGTGTTATCGACGCCTCGACGGTAAGCGAATTCCAGCTCCAGTGGTTCGGCTGGCAACATCGATGTTTGAATCGGATTTCCGGCCGATTGGCGGTAAACACTTCGCGGCATGGTTGTCTCCTGCGGTTTTAGTTGGATCGAAGTAATAGGAAAGAAAGGCGTGGCACGATGGCCAAACGAATGCGAATTTGGTCTGAACAGTCTGTGTTTCCGATAGCCTTTGCTATTGCATTGGCTTTCTCAGTACCCGTTGTCAGGACGACGAGCTGGAATTTGGAACGTGAGGAAAGCTCAGCGATCTGCGGGACGAGCAGACGATCGTGCGCAGCGGCGGCGACTTTTCGAGCAACGTGCTGCGGCGACCCGCCGAGATCAACACGCAGATGGTCAAGGTTTCCTTTCGCGTCAACGCAATAGGGCGAATGAGACAATTCAGACGGCAACCAAGGCATGTACTCTGTCACTTCCTCTGGAGTGAGCCGTCGTCGCTTTGCATTGGGTTTCATCGCGTAGATCAAGGTTGCGTAGTCGATCGGCAACGATTGAGGACCAAGCGACTCACAGCTTCTTTGCGGCAAGCCAAGCACGTTGATGGCGCGTGCCCCAGCGCGAAAGTAGTTTTCGGGTGGAACCAACATGTAGCGTTTGAGCAGTCCGATGTTGCACAGCCGAGCCGTCACCTTGGCAACTGCGTTGAGCGAGCGTCCTGGCAGAATTTGAGCGCCAATGATCGCGTTGGTCGCGAGTCGATAGCGAACAACGAAATCGACGATCATGCGATCTCGTTGTCGAAGCGTATTATCGGGCATTGATTCACCAAATCTGATAGGGCAAGTTGCGGTGCTCAGCGTCGTCGTGGAATTCCAAGACGCGCTGCGCGTTGTAGTCACCGCCGAACTCGATCAGCACGGTGTGGTTCTCGTTTTGGTCGACCAGCACTGCGTCAGGCAGACTCTCTCCGGGTTCGCTGTCGTCAATCAGGTCTTCACCGCGCCAAGCGGCTGCAAGGTTGGGGTGGTTGCGGTAGAACCAAAGCCAAACGGCTGATACGCCAAGGTCATGGGAGACTTGCGACGATAGCGTCGCCTTTTGACGCCCACCGAAGTGATCAACCACAGTTGGCGTAGGAGTTAACACGACCGTCGAGCGAAGTGCTTGGTACCGCCAGCGACTTTGCAACTGAAACGCAATCTGCCCAAAGTCGGGGCCGGGTTGACCTGGATGCCAATGCGCAACGGGTGCTAGTAACTCCGGCAGTGGGCGTGCCATCGTGACTTGTCGATGAACCAAGCCGAGTGCTGCAAATCGCCGTATGCGACGACGGGCATTTGCAACGTCGCCGTGCCACAGGGACTCCGCCAATTGCCGCTGACCGAAAAGCCGGACCTTGCGACTTAACGCACGCAGTACCGTGATGTCGCGTTCGTTGAACTGCGTCAGCGTGTTCATTGGCCCCGTTCCTCATCTTGCTCGGAAACGACATCGTTTTGTTCAGATGATTTCTTCTTGCGTTTCCTTGCCGCAGGCGCCGCTTCGGGTAGTGCAAGAGGAATTCCTGAATTGTTGTTGGCGTCTTCCGATAGCCGTTCGTAGATCGCACCGGCAGAGCTAAACGGATCGTCCAACGTGAGTTGTTCGGCTTCGCTGCGAATCAGTTTCGCCAAATGTGGCTTGCCCGCTGCTTCGTACCGTCGAGCCTGTTCCTCCAATTGGTTATGATGATCCGCATGGCCAAGAATGAGCATTCGCTGAAGCGCCGAAGCCATGAAGCTTCCGATGCTGGGTAACGCTCGTTCGACAAGTCGGTCGGTCATCCATTGCGTTGTTTTCTGCAGCACGACACGTCCTTTTTAGTTTTTCGAGGTAAGTTCACGAGCACGTTGATTGACTCGGAGTGTCAGGATTATTCGTGGTTCCTCGATTACGCTAAATTCAATCTCGTACAATCTGTGAACAATCTCCTCAACTAAGCAAATCACGGTTCCTGGGGATCAAGATGGCAACCAACCGGCCCAACCACGGACGAACCGTTTTGGCGGATTCCGGCAAGCTGATAGCGACCATGAATCAACGCGGCATCACGGTGGAACAATTAGCTCAGCGTGCCGGTTGCTCTGTGGGGACGGTCAACAACCTGTTGGTCGGCAAGGCTGTGTATCGCAACACCTTGGCAGCCATTGCCGAAGCCTTGGACGTATCGCTCGCCGTGCTGTTGAGTCAGACGAAAGGACAGGCGTCCGCTGGTACGGTCCACGAATATTTGATTTCGGAGGTGTTGACCGATTGGATTGTGGCGTCAAACGGGCTCAGGTTTCAGATTTGTCGTTTACGGCATCTGGAACTGGATCGTCAGGCACGTGGCAAGCGTTTTGACTTGCGTGACCTTTCAACCGATGAAGAGCAACGTTGCAAGACTTGGATCAAGCGTCATCCCAATGTCTGCAGCGCAATCGGCAACCATCCGAACATTGCCCGCAACATCACGGCATTTCACGATCCGATCGAAAGTTTCTACTGGGTCATTGATGAATGGATTGAAGGAGAGACGCTTGCGAGAACGCTTCGCTCCGGGAAGCTCAGTCGTTCGCATGCAAAATCTCTCATCGCCGACATTGCTCACGGATTGGCCGCTTTGCACGGTCAAGAGATCGTTTGCCGAGAACTCAGTCCGTCTTCGATTCTGATTCATCAACCTGAAGGTCGAGCGATACTAACGGAATTTGAACTTGCGAAACTGATTGATCGCGGGCCGACAGTTTCAACCGATGACTGGCCGGCCGATCCGTATCGCGCCGGGGAGGCTGATAGTGATGACGTGGATACGAGAGCAGACATCTACAGCTGGGGGAGAATTGCGATACATGTGCTAGCGGGAGAGTTACCACCACCAGGCCAGGAACGAGCGTTTTGCGAGAGTCTCTCCCTTCCCGAGCCCCTAACGGAATTAATCGCCAGCGCGACCGCATTTCTGAGATCGGATCGACCGAACTCGGTCGCAGAAGTTATTCGCAGACTCGGGCTGGTGGACTATGAGCGCTGAATCAAATGACGCGATGAAGCGAGACATCACGAACTATTTCTCGCGACTTGCCGACCTCCAGACAGTGAGTTCGCTTGTTGAACGATTAACCCATGCCGTGCGCTTGGTTGAAGAGATCATTCACGAACACTTTCCGCCTGAAGCGACTGACGGAGAGCAAAGAAACTTCTCGCTAGGCGATTATCTCGCGCACCGCAGTGAATTCCTGGGAGAAGAGATCGGAAGAATGGCGCGGAAGGTTACGTGGATACGCAATCGCGAATCGCACTATCATCGTGATGGTCCGCCGAGCGATGATGAGCGAACAGAGGCAATCGAATTTCTCGATAAGATCGTGCGCAAGCACCTGTCACTGTTGATGGAACAAAATCGCCTCAGCCCTGCGGACCTAGTCGAGCCACAGCGATCTCCCGTCAAACCAGCGAATCGCTTTAGCCTCCAAGAATCATCCGCGACCGATTCGACGGCGTCGCGACTTGCCAATCGCATTGATCGAAACGTTGCCGCGATTCCGGAAGCGGGAACTGATGACCCAACAGTATCAGCTACAACGCTGGCCGAGTACACATTTTGCCCAAGGGCCGGAATCCTCACGCACGAAAAAAGTTACTCTGATCCTGAAGAGGAAATGCCCTCGCTATCGCTGTTGCCGTGGTACGAGAAAGACGCAATCGAGGAAGCCTATGGGCGAAGCGTTTACGAACTATTCTGGCTGCTCGTGGCATTTGTCGTGGGGCTCGTCGTGCTGTCAATCTTGCCGCTTCCGAACCTTGCTTATTTGTTACTAATGTTTGTGGGAGCGACAGCTTGGCTACATTTCACAAGAAACGCATTGGTAACGTGGCGGGAACTCGGGAAACGCCGTTTGTCCATTCGCATGGCTGTTCAACGCGACCCAAACCCAAACAAACTCGTACCACAACCCGTTGATTGGTTTGGATTGTTGCTTGCCGGATATGAGGCGAGAAGACCCGAGGGCGTGCTGCGAGACGAGAAACGAAAACTGGTTGGCAAACCGCGGCGCATCTTGCAGAAGGGTGGTATGACAATTCCGGTACATCGAATCAACAAGACGGATGGCAAAATATTGCCTCAACATGTTGTCCGGGTCATTGCACATTGCCACCTAGTTGAAGCAACCGAAGGAACGCATTGTCCGTTTGCGATCATATTGTTTGGCAACACTTACAAGGGAATCACGGTCCCAAACACCGTAGGGAATCGAGAGCATTTCTACTCGATGCTCGAAAGGGTTCGCAAAATGATCAATGATTCCAAAGACGGAGAACGGCAGCCACCGGCGCCGGCGGTGGCTTCGATGTGCCAAGAATGCCCTCACGGAAGACCACGCCCAGCAAGCGAAGCCGACAAAACGATCCGTTACAACGAGCCGCTTGATCCGTATCTGTTGGTAAACGGAAGAAGAACCATCTTTCATTGCGACTGCGGCGATCGGTTTCGCTGGAAGCCCGAACATCGGGCAAATCAACGCCTGCGAAGACCCAGCTAAACATCGAGCGGAAACGAGTATCGGCAATTGAACACGGAAAGGATTTGATTGTCGGTCGAGCAACGCTACAACGATGCTACTGCTTGAAGGTGATTGCGCAGTGGGAGAAGCGACACCGGGAATTTGCACTGTTAGACAATGTTCAGGACCGCCGCCATCCGTTCGACGCTTCGGACGGTGTCATTCAAACGAATCGGCGCCAAATGCAACACGACGAGGTCGATGCAACGCATCCGATTGCCGGAAAAAGCAATCCGAACTGCATCCGGTGTCGGCCATGTCGGCCACCGGTGCGCGCAGAATCGTCGATGGAAGTGAGTGCAAATCAATTCCAAACGCGGAACAACTCAATGGGGAATTGGCAAGACGTCAATGCGATAGCAACGTTCCCCACCAAGATTCTGCGTACTTGTTTACCGTGCAGTGATGGGCAGTGGCAGCACC
Organism: Rhodopirellula bahusiensis; assembly: GCF_002727185.1. Taxonomy (NCBI): domain Bacteria; kingdom Pseudomonadati; phylum Planctomycetota; class Planctomycetia; order Pirellulales; family Pirellulaceae; genus Rhodopirellula; species Rhodopirellula bahusiensis. The sequence continues at coordinate 63,894 of NZ_NIZW01000008.1, read as the reverse complement.
AGTGGCGTGGTACTGACGAGTTGACGGCGGATAAAGTCGAATGGATCCGCAAGTCGCTGTTTGCAAGTTTGCATCACGCCAATGATACGAGACTGAGCTAAAGCTCCCGCTTCGCTTCGATTGCCACCCCAGACTTTGCGGTTCACTACCGCCGGTCGGATCGCTTGTTCCCCGCGCCAATTCGTTGCGTCGGCACCAGGATGACGAAGGAATGTGAACAGATCGTCCAAATGCTTCTCCAGGAACTTCGCGAATCGTTCGTTGGCCGCGTGCGTCTTGGGATGGTGAACCAAGTCCCTCATCCGACCGGTCAATCTTCCCGCCATCACTTTCAATCCGTGAACAGACATCTCGCCGCGCCGGAATCGATTGCGGAACTCAAAACCTTGAAGCAACAACGACTTCACGCCACGAGGGAACGCCAACGCGCCACCGGTTCCAGCTTCGATCAGCGAGTCACATCGCCGGAGCAGGTGTGCGAAGCATTGATGGTGGGTCGCCGATGTGAACTTATCGTAGACCGCCCAGCCGTCGTGCCCGAAGATTCCCGACCAATCGATTCCAAGCAATCGCTCGGCCGGTCCGATGCTTCGTGTCGAATCCACTTCGTAACACGTTGCCGTGAGCCCGACGAAGGCGTGCAACCAAGCCCCACGTCCATCCACTCGCCAACCCGTTTCGTCGCCGACGACCTGCGGCGAACCTCGCACCGCCTGACGCACTTGCCCGTCGGTGTGCTCCAGCCGATCGGCCGTGCGAAGCATGCTTCGACAACTGGTGCTACGGCTGACGTGAATCTCGAAGAGCATTTCCAGCAGCCGTTTCACTTTGCCGTGGCTGAGTCCCAACTCCTTGTTGAGCAGTGCCATCGTCGCATGGACGTTTGGACCGAGCTGAGCAGCGGCCGCGCCGACGGCGTCGGAGGTTTGCAACTCGTGCCGCCCTTGAACTTGGGTGCGGCAGTCGCAGCACTTCCCCGCGTCGATATTGAACTGCCGATTGATGACTGTCCGAGGAATCTCGGTCTGGTATTGGACGAGTGTCTCGGTCTTGGCCAATTTCTCGTGCCCACAATCGGGACAGCACGGTGGCAGCGGCACGTCGTAGGTTTCGTCGATCACTTTGGGAATCGCTCGACGATGATGCTTGCCATGATCATCACCAGGTTTTCGCCCAGGCTTCTTGGCATAACTCTTGCGTTTCTTTCGAAAGGGCTCTGCTTGGCGTTTGCCTTCGCGCCCCACCTTCTCAAGACGTTCGGTCAGTTTCTTGACTTGCTCGACCAATGCATCGATGATCGCTTGTTGCTGCTCAAAGAGCGGTTTGCAATCGGGGCAATCGGTCGTAATCTTCGGGACTTCCATGACCCGCAAATTGTGCTCGATTCACCTTGTTTACACCAAGGCCAGTTTCTCGCTCGGTAAACAAGTACGATTCTGCCAGACAAATTCCACGATCGCCACTCATGTTTGCTAGCCACTCTTCCTTGTCTGTTCCTCTAGATTGATCCGCTCCACCGCTGCGAAGAAAGCTTCAGCGTAGTAGTCAGCCTTCTGACGAACATATCCCGGAAGCACAAAGATACCGACGACTGGCAGAATACAAAGCAATACCGTTGCTAATACGGCCCAAAGTATATGCCCATCGAAACGCCACCAAGCAACCCAGCATCCCGCAAAACTTAAAATGGCCGTAGGAATCCAGATTACACGCAGCCCAGTTAGGTTTCGGGCGTATCCGTAATCAATGTTCCTCAACCGGACCAAGTCTGTGCCATTGCCGTCGTGTTTCCACAGCCGCGATCGGACTTTCGAAACGGCATCATTGATCGCGAGTCGAACTTCTGCCTTGTCTTCCGATTTCGCTAGCCGAGCAATGTCTAGGCCCGTCAGTGATTTGATCATTCGGTACCATTGTTTCTTTTGCTGCTGTGACCGTGCGTCGTTCTCAGGATTGAGCCATTGGTTTGTGGGACCATCGTAGGGCCAGTCCGGCCATAGCTTCTTTTGGAGGCGATTCCCCAGGGCAGACGCAAGGTGGGAAATGCCTACGGCAAGTACGGCACCAATTCCCACCCCAGTCGTGAGGAGTGTGATGAATTGCATCATCTCGATCCCGTAAGCCATCGCGACCGGCAATGCGACCAGTACGGTCAGGACCGCGGGTAAGAATCTTGCCTTTCGCTCGTATTCGTCGCTGAGACTGAAAAAGTTCAGCACCGGATTCGTTTTTGATTCGTCAGATGTCATGTTTGTAGTAAGGGAATAAGGTTTTCAATCGGCATGATTTTGCCAATGAAGCAATTTAGTTGATCCTGATCGCCGACGATCATCATGAGCCCCGGAAACCCGTCCTGTTGCATCCTTTCAGTCAGCCAAGCGAACACTTTCATGTCGTCGGTGCTTGGCATTGTGGAGCATTTATCCGGATGCGAATGCCACTCCCCGACATAGTGCAACGCCCCATCGGTTTGCTCGACGATACTCTCGACTTTTCGTCGCAATCCCATAGAGCCGCGAATGTAGAGTGTCGGCCACTCGTCGCTGTCTGGGGGGGAAGGAATCGTGTCAACGATGTAGGCGATGCGACGGTGCATATCAAACGAACCGATGAGTACGCCACCGGTTTCATTTGGAAGTTTCGATTCACGCAACCTCTGCATCCGCTCAACGACTGTCGAGTCCAGCTTGATCGTCCAATCGGAAATTTGCCGTTCAACAACGGGACTCGGCGTCAGTTCAATCCGGCTTACTGCCGAATCGTCTTGCACCCGCCAGACAGCTGCGCGTGCCGCAGGATCTGAAACAATTTTGCGCAACGCTCGCGCGCCGATCCCGCCGTGTACGGCCATGGAGTCTTGTGGTATTCGCGACGTGACGTCTCGACACGATTGACCATAGCGCTGACGACCATCATTGGGGGCGAAGTGGCCGACCAAATCATCGCGGTTCAACAAGGCTCGATAGAACTGCATTTCAAGCATGTCGAGTGGGCATTTTCGCTCTGTGTCTTCCGCGAGCACTACGAGATCCGTCCCGGTAGGATTCACAAACACTGATATGCGTCTTGCATTAGACCGTGCATCCGAGGCCAGAGCGCGGGCGACAGCGACTGAGGCCGACATGTCAACAATTATGTCCGCTTTGCTCAGAGCCTTCTCGACAGTCTCGCGATGGTCACCGGGTTTCAAGACGTTAGCGGCGATCGCGGTGCTTGATTCATCGGATTCGAGAAGGTCATTTAAAAGAACGCACATGCTCTCTGCCTTCCGATATCCCACGGCAGAACCGGGCAAGGCATGTCGTGCAAGATTGTGGGGCAAGAGTCTGTCGTCATCGACAATGGTATCGATGGTCAGTCCCATTCTCTTGGCGTTAACAAGAATCTGTGAACCCAGAGCACCTGCTCCGATTGCCGCGATATTCAGATTCGTTTCGTCGGCTTTCCAGCCGTTTAGCTTAGCTGCCGAAGGTGCCGAAAGGCTAAACCTTGGATTGAGCAGATCGAGCTCGATATGGCTGCCCGTCTTGTCTTCCGGCGGAGAAGGCTCCTTTCCCAAACTCCCCGCAATTTCCATCCAGAGCCCAATGTCCACGCCTATCGATCGAACACTTGCGCCTGTCAGAAACGCCCACAGGTCAGTCGATTCTGTCTTTCCGCCGGCAACCCTCGTCTTCGGCATCGCAAGAAGGATGATCAGCGAGGAATTCAGGAAATTATTGGTGGCCTCCTCATTGCCCGATAATGATTCCTTCCACGTTTCGATGTGATGTCGCAACGCTGAAAGTAGATCAAACTCGGCACTATTGGTTAGTTCTGAGAGCTTTTCGAGATTACGTGGTCGGAAACGAATGACGCCGTGCGTCTGTGCGGGACACGATAGGAAGACGGGAACGAAAGGAAGTCCAAAATCGGTCGTGCCATCATCGTCTTCCGCTACCAGGAACATGTCCAATGGCTCAACGCTTGTAGCGGACACTCGCAACTTGCGAGCTGATCGGTCGTCTCTTGTCAAAATATCGCTTGGCAACACGAGCTGACCGACGTTGCCCCAAAGCAATGGCTCCAGCGGCTGATCGTCATCATGCAACTTCCCTTTTGCTGTCAACGCGAGCCACGTCCTCACTCGCTCCACATACTTCGGGGCCGTCCACTGATGTTTCAGCTCTTCATACGGCTGTTCATTAAGGCATAGACTGCGAGGGAACTCCGCAAAGCGAAGATTCAGATGCGGGACGACTGGAAAATCGCGACGCAACGCCAATGTTTCAGGGAACGATTCGTCAGCAGGAGTGAACTTGACGGCTAACCGTTCTACAGAATGAATCGGATGCACCTTCAGCTGGCCGAGTTCCACCTCAACCTCGAACACCACGACGTCGTCTTCGCCGTCGCGCCTGCATTCCATTAGCGTGGCAAAGTCAATTTGCTCATTGGATAAGAGCCGACACAATTCCTGGCCCTTGAATGTGCACAGTTCCGAAGCTTTAACAGTCGCGCCTGATGCGTCAAGAAATCTCTCATCCATGAATTAGCCTGCCCGGGGTGGTCTCGTACTGACCGCCGCAGCTCCGGCAATCGCCGCGCGCTTGCGCACGGTTGCCTTTGATTCGTCGATCTCAATTTCAAGGGGCCGTGGTGCTGATTCTTTCGGATGCTGCATCGTCACTTTGAAGTCATCAGCCGAATCAACCACGTCCTCGGTGTAGTAGTTGGCCGCTTGTCGGTGAGGCGGATCGCTGTCCTTGTCCCCTTTCGAGTCTTTCGTAGGGATAGGCTTGCTCGTCGACACAACGATGCCGCCATCCTGCCCGCAGTCCTCGAACAGCTCTTTCACGGCATCAACGGGAGCAGTTTTATTCGTTCCTTTCTCCGGCCCTACTGAAAGATAGCTGCAGTGATGTGGAAGCTTGGCGATGTCCCACTCCAGTTTTTCCGTCCGCTTCTTTGACTTCGTGATTTCAACGATGTCAGTAATGACTTCGTGAGTCGCATCAGCCATCAACAACGCCCTGGTTTCCGTTTCGTCAACCGTGAACGTCGCTTGCATCACGATGGCATCCTGATTGCGGTCTTCGACGCTGTTTTCATCGAGTCGCTTTGCAAAAGGTGAGTGCACGAAAAACTCGACACCGTCGTCAGCAGGCGTGAACTCGGGTGCTACCTGCCCCGCGTCAGTTATTAGGTGCTTACGCTTGTCGAAGTCGACATCGTTCTTCTTACACCAGTCCTTCAGCCGACCGGGCCGTGAGAAAACGCGAATTCCCTCTCCGTTTTTGAAGCGATGTTGGGCCTCTTTCTGAATGATCTTGCCCTCTTTCTTTTTGATGCCGTCTTCCGTAATAGCTGCAGCCGGCACCCACATGACATCGACTTTGATTCGACCATCACCCTGGTACTTCTTCGCGTGGTCCAGCCAGAAGAAATTAGTCGCGCCTTTGTAGTGATCTTCGTCGAGATGCGTAAACGCTACCACATCGAAGGAATCGCGTTCGGCGTCATCAAGGTCGTCTCTCAATTCCTGTTCCAAATCACAACGCAGGTCATCCTCGTCCTCCGGATCACGTGTGTTGGCATAGTCAAACAGGATCTTCTTCCCGTTATCCAAATCGATGCGGCAGGAGTCAGCATTTCCCAGCGGGAAGAAAGTCATTTTGTGCATGGCGTTCTCGCGTAGGTGAGAGGTCAGATTAGCGCAGAATCGAGAATCGACAAAGCAATTCGCGGTTCCGACGAATCAGTGTTTCTTGTCTTTGGGCGGGTTCGGATCGTTGCCGTAGCTGTCCGAATCACGAATCAGTCCGTTCGGACTATGGATCACTAACTCCGTCCGGTTCGTTTGTGCCAACTGCTTGCCGGCATCGATGGCATCTTTCTGCGTTGAGTGAAGCGATGACGCGCGCACTGCGCCTTCGCGTTTCACTGCCCAGCTCTCGCCTTGCGGTACAACGTGATAATCCTTCTTGGTCATGGCTTTGATCTCCTTAACTTCGAGTGAATGCTGCCACCGGCTGCCATTTGCCAGAGGCGAAGCATTGTTCAACTACAGCGAATTTAACGATTGAGCAGAGAAGTTCAACCCCAGCGAACAAGGTTGTTGCCATGGCGAACCACCAGAGTTACAATCCGGTGATGAGCAAACACTCAAAATCTCCGGAAATCCGCGAAGGGGATACTCCCATGTCCCTTGCCGATCGCCTGCAACAGGCAAGAAAAGAGGCTGGTTTGACGTTGGATCAATTGTCCGACGAGTCCGGCTTGTCCAAGACCTATCTGTGGGAACTGGAACACGATGAACAAGGCCAGAAAAAGCCTTCGGCAGACACCTTGATGAAGCTGGTCACGCCACTGCGGACGACCATCGCCGATCTGTTGGGTCGTGCCACGGTCCGGGTCAACGACGCAGCGGTTGAACTCAACGACTCACTGAAGGAATTCTGCGAATGGATGAAAATGACCGACCGCGAACTGGCGGAAGATGAAATCCAAGACTTGGCCACCATGCGTTTTCGCGGTGGTCAACCCAAAACGCGAGATGATTGGGACGACCTTTACCGAACACTGAAACGCACAACGAAAAGGTAGCAAGATGCCGCCACGGTACCGCAGGAGTGATCTTCATGAACACATCGTTGCCATCTTGGATGAGACTGGGGCCGACGATCCGTATGAAGCCGTTCGCATCAAAGCCCGTGCGGTTGTTGCCGAATATCACGAGACGTTTGTTGAAGAGCCTCCGTTCAATGTGAAAGCGGCAGCCAGTCTGCGTGGCCTGCACTGGTCAGATGACGATCCGCGTTTCAGCCCGGATTCGGAGATCGCACCCGAAGCCGACGGCCGAGTCGTGCTGCGCGTCAACAAGACCCGTCCGCTCACACGGCAGCGATTCAGCATTTGCCATGAGATCGGCCACACGCTGTTTCCTGATTACCAATTGGAAGTTCGGTGCCGAAAAGGTACGGAGAAAACTTTTGCTGATCCGAAGGATTTGCTGGAAACGCTCTGCGACGTAGCGGCATCGGAATTGATGTTCCCGACACCGTGGTTTCTGTCTCGTATCGACGCCATGGCAGTGTCGGCGACCGAATTGGCAACGCTCGCCGATGACTATCAGGGATCACGCGAAGCCACAGTGCGACGTTTCGTCGAGTTGCACACCGAGCCACTCGCCGCCGTGTACTTCAGCTGGAAACTCAAACCGACGGAGCAACGTGAACTGAAGGCTCGATCCAAGACCAAGCCTTTGTTCGCTGACATGGTCCCTCAGCCGCCACCACTGAAGATGCGCGTCGATTACGGCATCGCCAACAGTCCCTTCGCTGAACGTTACAGGGATTTCTTTCCACCGGACAAATCCGTGCCGGATGAAGGGCCGATCGTTCAGGCATCAAAAACTCAGACGCCACAAGATGGCGTTCAAAAACTTGATTTTGGTCGGCTGAGCAAACGCTTCACAATCTCGGCGTTACCGATATTCACAACCGAAGATGCACTCGGCCCTGATGAAGGTTGTTCGGTGGTCGCCGTGTTGCAACCGAGATAAGAAATAGAGATGTCGTCGACCAACGTCAAAGCGTCTGCTGCAGCACACATCTACATTCAATACGAGTTCATTCCGCGATAAACAATCGGTTTGCATTTCGACGTGGTACTTATCTTAGAATTCTCATGCAACGCCCATTGTGTTGCCATATTTCAAGAGCGTTCGCGGCTAAGTAAAACGTTCGCTAATAGCCGACGATGATTGTTGTCGCGTGAAAGTGATGGAGACTGCACTGGACCTTGCGGACCCTCGGGGCGGAGAGAGGCATGCCGAACTCCGTTCGGTTTTGACGACCGAAGTCAGCGAGAGCGAAGCCGGTGCCCTTGAAGCAGGGTGGAGTGATCGAAAATCAATCCAACCGCAACTTCAATCAGCAATCTCCTGCACGTTGATAGACCGATCCTATTTGAATCGGCTTTCAATCCAGTCGAGAAAGCGGACGGCAAAATTGGTCTGCTTGCTTTTTCGTTTTGCCTGGTGGATTTCGGCAAGCGCATCGTTCCACGCATCAAGCCATTCGCTGGTTGTCTCGAAACGTTTACTAGCCTCGATTGCTAGCGAACGGGCGAGTAAGCGATCAATTTGCAACCAGATGCGGTTTGCGACGTGGGCGCGTTCTGGACTGATTTCACTTGCTGGAACCAGGCGTGACCCGGATTGAACGGTACTCGGCAGCAATCCCAGCTTGCCGCCGTGTCCGTCGTAGGGAATCTTACCGGTCAAAAGTTCATACAGAACGACCCCCAACGAAAATACATCCGCGCGAAAGTCGACTGCGGACTCACCCCGTAAGAACTCGGGAGCCGCGTAGACGGCGCTGACTCCGTCGCCACTCGACCGCGACGTCGTTCGTTCAATGGCCCAGGCATTCCCATAGTCAATGAGCACAAGACTTGTTCGTTTTGTGAGAATCAGGTTGGCAGGTTTGATGTCGCCGTGGATGATCTGTTTGCGTTTGTGCAAGTGGCTCAAGGCATGAGCGACTCCCTTGGCAAGCCGCACCGCTTCGGGCGCAGCAATTCGCTGTTTCTTGTGCTCACGGATGCCAGTGAGAACGGAACGCAGATTGAATCCGTCGACCCAAGGCAAGACGACCCACACGCGATCATCCTGGCTCTGGCATTCGATGATTTGCAGGATCTCGTTGTCGCCTCGCGTGAGGCGCTGAAGTAGCCGTACTCGCTCGAAAACGCCGGGAGAATTTGTCAGCACATGCAGGACACGGAGCGTCTTCGCTGAGGTGTCGAAGACTTTGAATGCTTGTCTTCCCGCCGAGCCAAGTTTCTCGATTGCGAGGTACGTTCGACCGCCTATCCGAAACCGTTCAAGGACCGGATACTCCGCTCCGCGAATTCGGATTGGGCGGTGGTTCATTGGCAATTATCCGAAGGGGATTGATGTCGTCTACTTTGACAAATCCTAACAGGCTGTCACACGGACTGTTAGCAGACACCTGTAGCAAACACGTTCGAGTGCAAACGACCAATAGTCGTTTGCGAATGCGGAAACTTGTGGAATCAGGAATGGAACTTGGATGGGTCAGCCGATATTCCGAGCTATGTGCCGCGCACTTCGTAGTGAATTGGGTGTGAACGACGGCCATGTTTGGCGCGGCGCTCGCAAGCGAATCGCGCGAGAGCCGGAGCGTTCAGCGGAGGCGAAGACGATCGCAGGCTGCCCCAGCAGACTCGATCGTGAGTCGAGCGTCCAAGCGAGACGGGCGGGCGTTCAAGCCCGCAGCGAACCGCCCCAGCGGTGAGCGTATCCGGCCCGTTCAGGGACGGTGGAGCGTTCAGCGGAACAAAGCCGAAGGGCTGGCCCAAGCCAGCCCGAGAGGCGCAGGAGAGCAGAGCGGAAAAGGGTGCAACAACGGTTGCGCAAGCACAGCCGGCCAGGGAAAAGGAGCGGAACCCCAGCCTTCGTAAACTTCGTTGCGAAGGAGGAGGAATTGGGGAGCACTCGCATATTCCGCGAAGCGGAAATGGGAGAGCGATGGGTGGGGTGGGCGAAAGGCGATATCCTGATCGAAAACGCGGTCAGGAATCGTCTTGAGCCGGTGACGGCCGAGGTGTTCCGCGATCGAACCGATTGCGGAAACCGAGCAGGAACCCATTTACCATATCGCCTGCGGCGATTCGATCTGGGGGAATTTTTTCGTTGAACAGACGGGGTAAATTGAACGTCCATCGAATGGTGTGCCGTGCTGAGAGTGGGAGTGATGGCAAATGTCTCTTAACCTGAAAGGAACTGCGGAACGGAGTCATGCTTTGTTCCAAACCGCAGTCAATGAAAGTCCGACTTTCCGTTACGTGGGGGTCGCGGCACTTTCTGTTGGTAGAGGTTCGGCATTCATTAGCTCAGACAGGATTTGCCCCGAACACTTTTGTATTCGCTGCATTGACTTTGCAAGCACTTCGCTATCGCCCTGATGCAAATGAATGTAATCCGCCGAGTGTTCGCACGTTTCAAGCCCAAGTGCACGACCAACAACGTGAGCGACCGCTTCGGCTTCAGTTTCCCTGATGGTTCGTGATGGCGATTCGGACAAGTCAACTTGTCGTTGATGAAGCAATTCGTGGGCTAGTTCATGTAGAAGAGTGGCGAGACGTTTCGCATCCGATAAACCGCTCTGAATTACGATCTTGCCTTTTGCTGAGTAGCCATAGCAGCCGCGCTTTAGCTCTTCGTAACGTAGCTCAATGTCTTTGGAAACGATCAATTGCTCCGTACGTTCCAGCCATGCGTTGCAGTCCCCGGTGGGTTGCTTGAATGACGGAAGTTCGTCACCCTCGGTCTGTTCAATGTCAAAAACATGGACGACTCGAAAGCCACGAATTTCCATTGATTGGTCATCCGTCTTTTCCTTGCGGTAGGCAATTGGTGCAGTGATTCCAATGCCCTTTTCTCCCTTGCGAACCGTCCGGCCCAGCTTTCGCCAGCCGTGAAATCCCAGAACACGCGTTGCATCAGGATTTTGTTGCGCGATCAGCAAGCAGTTGTTGAAACTGTAGTGTGTGAATCGAGCCATGACAGCAAAAAGCCTAGTCAAGTGATCTGACTGTCCCTTCTTGAGGGCATCATTCAGTTCATCCAGACCGGAATCCACTAGTTTTGTAATTTCATCTTTTCTCATCCTTTGTTCCTCGAATTGCGCTGCATCCGACGTTGCAGCAGTAGCAAGTTCACTCAGCCCGTCGGCGGCCTGAACGAAATCGAGCATGGCAAGTGAAGGTGGAGTCTTTCGCGCAGCGAAAGCAGCAGCGAAAAACAGAGCGGAGCGCCGGCCCGAGCGGACCTTGACGCCATGTCAAAATTGGGATTACCGCCGACAAAAAAACAATTTCATTCGGAGAGCAATTTCTGGTTCCCGGTGTGGAAATCGGCATTGCAACCGAAGACAATGTCGTTCCAGCACGCCCTCACGACTCTTCATGGAAGCGAACCGATGCCAGTCTCTTCAATTGGCCATTTGGCCGATCAAGTTCGAGTTCTCGTCTTGATGATTGCAGTCTTGCTTTGGGGAACGCGCCTGAATGCCGAGGAACGACCAACATGGCATTTGGAGCTTCGGAATATCGGTGGAGGTACCGACTACAAGTATCCGTATTCCCCGGTTTGTTTCTCACCAGACAGCAAGCACATCGCGATATCAGTTGCAAACCAACTCTCCGTTTTTGAGCGGTTGGGCAAGGGGAATTCACTTATTGCCAAGGATGTTCCCGAAGGTTCAGGAATCGGCATCTGGAAAGTCGAGACCTTGGAGTTCGTGAAATGGATCAAGACATCCGCGAGGAAATTCATTCGCTATACGGCTGACGGTAACAGTATCGGTGCGTTGGACGAATCGTCGCTGACCGTATGGAATGTTCAGACTGGCGAAGAAACGGTGACAAAATTGATTCAGAACGCGAACTTCAGCGATCGACTTGGTCACGGGTTCGTATTCCTCCCGGAGGGGCGGGTCGCGGCAATCCGAAGCAAAGGGATCGGTGTCTTCGAGCCTGATGGAACTCAAACGGCGTTTTTCAAGAAGGACGGCGTTGTCGATTTCGTCAAGATCGTCGCTTCGGCGGACGGCAAGTCGATCGTTGCCGATTCGTACTATTGGGATTTTGACACCCAGTCCAAGATAGTCGAGAAACGAAAGATGATGATGTCTTCTGTGTTTCGCCCCAACACAGACGAAATCTGGGGACGCACGCGATGGGGCAATGGGCTCATCACGGCCTGGAACGCATCATCTGGATCTCGGACATTGCCCATCCAAGAGGGGCAGACTCGTGGCTCCGCAGAAAACGGTTCGGCGCAGTGGAGGCTCGAGAGTCTCGCGTTCACCCCGAACGGCAAGGTGCTTGCGACGGTTGGTGCTGACAAGAGCATTCATCTCTGGAACGTGCAAACGGGATCACGGTTTGTGACCCTTCAGCCTGCGACGATGCAACGCAAAGGCAAAGATGATGGAGGCGTTGGTAGGCCGTCGTTGCAATTGGTTGAGTTTTCGCCTGATGGGCAATGGTTGATGGCGTGTTCGGTAAGATCGGTTAGCATCTTCAAAACAAGCACGTTGAAGCCGCACATCAAGCCCGGAGAGGTTCATCAGGTCGTGCAGTATTTTGCTGGCGACGAATTGTTTGAGGAAATTGTAACGAATCGTGAGGGGCAAAAAACGCTCGTTGGCTCGATGCTTCACACGGAAGTTCAGCAGCCTGGTAAGCGAGTGGCTGCATTACGACATGGAAACGATGAACTGTGGTACGACGCTGTGATTCTGGGGAGAGATCCGATCAAGGGCGCGCGACCAGGCACTTATTACACCGTTCACTACGAAGGATACAGTCGAGACGACGATGATCGGGTTCCCGAATGGCGTCTAAGACCGAAGTTGGCACAACATTTGAAACTGAAAGACCTTGCAGATTAGTGCGAGTTTGGGGAGACGGCGGCGATTTAGAATAGCTTGATGTTATTACGGATTCGGTGCTGTACTTCTTCGATGGCGTCCGTCAGCGCCAGCTCAATTTCGTGGTAGTCCACCTTCGACTTTGACGCAACAGCGACCTTGATTCCGTTCTCTGCAAAAAATGATAGATTTGTGCCAGTCGACCTGGCAGGCTTCTTTTTGCTGCGACGTTCATTGATTTTCTTCACCGTGTTGGCGTGAGAAAGTTCGCCAGTCGATGCTTTGGTAGCGATCTCTGCCTGTGCTTCAGTATCGGACAGCTTGCTAATCTCGTACGCTGACGATTTGGCGAGAGTGCCTGACTCGACTTTCTTCTGAACGTCCTCGGGCAAGTCAAGCAACGCCAAGGCGCGACTGACGCGTGACGTCGTCACGTTCAATGACTCAGCGACTTGTTTGCCGTTCCAATCACAGAGTTTCATCAACGACTGATAGGCTCGCGCCTCTTCGATGGGTTTCAGATCGGTGCGGAGCAGGTTTTCAACCAATTGTTGCTCACGTATCTCCGGCTCGGACATTTTCCCGTCCACAAAGAAGCAGTCAATAGTTGGCAGTCCAGCCGCTTTGGTTGCTCTCCAACGACGCTCGCCAGACACGATTAGCCACTTGTGGCCAGACTCATTCCAACGCACACGAATTGGGTGCAACTGACCATGCTTCCGAATGCTATTGGCGAGTCGTTCGATGTCGGCGTCATCGAAGTGTGTTCGAGGTTGTTCAGGATCAGGAATGACTCGATCAATTTCGACCTTGCCGAAGGTTCGCAGTGGCCGTCGTCCAATGTCCTTTGCGGACGATACTGGACTGAGTGTCGCTGTGTGTGGCCCGCGTCGGAGTCCCATTGATTCATCAACGTTCAGGCTAACTTCATCCAGTGCATTTTTCGTGCTTGCCATTGCTACGCCACCTTGCGTTTACATTCATCCATACTGATTCTCTCAAGAATCTCACGAGCAAGAGAAAGAGTCAACTTTGCTGCCTTGGACCGCGGTTGGTGGAGTTGGACCGGTCGGCGACGCGTCAATGCGACCTTGAACGCAGATGCCTCTGGAATGATCGTGTCCAGGACGGTTTTCCCGTACAGCGCACGGAGTTTCTGTTCGTACATTCGATGCACAAGCAAGCGATGGTCACAGCGAGTAATCAAATGCTCAATTCGACTCAGCTTCGGGTTGAGCTTACGTGCTTGCCGAACACATTGATGGACCGCCCTGAGCCCCTGCGTTCCAAAATCCTCGGGAGGCACTGGAATCATCGCGTAGTCTGCCGCGATCATGGCTGTCCAGCTGCAACGGTAGAGATTGGGTGGGCAATCTATTAACACGATATCGAATTCATGTTGGTCTGCCAGAAACTCCCGCAGGGCAAACTGCACCATTCCAGTCTTCTCTGGCTCCGGTGCATTAAACCGCGCAAGCGTCTGATTGGCGGGACACAGCGTTATGCGCTCAAATGGCGTGGGAATCAGTAATGCATCGTGCGACGCGAAGAAACTGTTTTCGTCGAAAAGCGTCGCGGTCGTCTGAAGACTTGGTAGCGATTCCACCATCTCGGAGCCCAGAAACCCCTGGCTGAGCGAACCCTGCGGGTCCATGTCCACCAACAAGACACTCATTCCCAGTTCCGCGAAAGCCCCGGCAAGGTGCATGCAGGTCGAGCTTTTGCCGCAGCCGCCCTTTTGATTGATAAGGCAAAACGTCGTTGCCATATTCCCCCGTGAAGATTGCAAGTTGCAATTCCGGCCAAGTGTCCGAAATCTCTTGTCGAATCGTTGCACGGTGCGAGAAGGGGCGTCAAGAAGTTTTGTTTGAACGGTACAGCACTGACTTGTGATGCTGTTTCTGCTGGATGCCCTCTCATGCTTCGTGCTATGAAGTTGCAAGAGATTACGGCAAATGTCACAAACAAATCGCAGCAAGAAACATCAACCAATCGGATTTGGCCAGCTTAGCATAGTTGAGCATTCACTCTGTCCGCTTGACCGCCCATCGTCGCTTGTCTCGAACCTTGTCCACGAAGCTCAATATCAGTACAGCGATGCGCGACGGAAAAGGCGGACGGCCCGTGCCAGAGTGTTTTGTCCGCTGGGGTTGTCCGCCAGTGACGAGCTGTATCTGTGGGGCTTGCTGGCTCTGACGCTCTCTCAGGCTGACGATCGCTACGAACTAGTCGCAACACCGCATTGGTGCCTTCGCCAGCTTGGTATCGTCGATTCACGCTCCGGACGCGGCGGCGAGCAATACCGACTGTTTCGAGATGCATTGAGACGGCTGTCGGTAACAAGCTACCTCTGCGACGCCTTCTATGACTCGGTTCGCGCTGAACATCGCGACGTGAGCTTCCATTTCTTTAGCTACGACCTACCCACCGATCCTTCGTCTCAACGAGCATGGCGATTGAATTGGGATCGAACGTTCTTCGACCTCGCGAAACATGGAGCCAGCCATTTGAGGTTCGATCTAGAGCTGTATCGCAAGCTCGATCCCGCCTCACGAAGACTCTTCTTGTTCGTTTCCAAGATTTTTCATCGTTGTAGCACACTTCCGCAATTCGAGTTGAGACACGTGGCCGTTGAGGTACTCGGGTTTTCGTCCGACGTCGCTCCTCGTGACTTGAGAATGAAGGTAATCCGTTGTCTTAAGAAGTTGGATGCAAACGGCGTGACTTCAGGTTCGACAGTAACGCGTGTCGCGAAGAATCGTTACGTGGTCAATGCTGGGCGCGGGGCCTACTTCAATCGAAAAGCCACTCCCGATGCAAATCATCAGGAAATGCAGCCGGTGCTTGAAACTCTTGTTCATCTGGGATTCGATATCGGTGCCGCTCAGTCGCTGCTCCGGCGCTACCCCGTCCGCTTGCTCGAAGAGTGGTGCGACATAACCCAAGCTGCCTCGGAGCGGTTCGGGCGAACGTTCTTCAAAAAATCGCCAATGGCCTTTCTCGTCGATTCGGTGAGCAAGGCTCATCGCGGCAGGCGGACTGCTCCTGATTGGTGGCACGAAGTGAGACGAACGGAGCAGAAAACAACGAAGCTCTCTGATGAAAGTCAAAAGCTGTTCGCGACGATTCGGTCCGAAGTGTTTGGTCAATCGGCGAAAGGGACAACTGGCTCAAAAGACGCGGGGCTTGAGACTGCCGCCGACATCCTAAAAACGGTCTGATGCGACTTTCAGGATCTTCGACAACCGAATGATCTAGAAAGCCAATTCCAAAAGCACTCCTTTGGTTGTACCAGTAATACTTTGTACAAGTACTTTGGTGACGCACCCCTGTCGTAGCGTTTGGGGAGGAATCATCAGTAGTCTGAACTACTTGGATCGCGCAACTCGCGATTCGCAAGACAAGAACTGCGACGCCAACTACACGCGAATCGAAGAAACCGCGACGCCGTCTACACGCGAATCGCGTGATTCCGTGCGACGCAAACTACACGCTCCATTTTGAGTTATCCACAGGAACGCAACTTGCGTGCGCTCAGGTCGTCGATGTGCCGCGACATCGCTCGATAGAGTTCGACCGTGGCACGCACGTCGTTGAGTGCGTCGTGAGCATCCGAAGATCGGAGGGGCACGCCAAAGTAGTGACACAGTGTTTGCAACTTGAAGTCTGGTGGAGGTGTCAGTGATTTGTCTTCATGGAATAGCCAGATAGCGCGTTGCAGCGTGCAAAAGACTCTCGGGGATGCTGGTAGAAACTCGCCGGCGCGGTCATACCAGACGCGAAGGAATGCGCCATCAAAGGCTCCATTGTGAGCGGCAAGCTGGGCGACTTGAAATACACTCCGGCTAGCAGATATCTGATCCACCGTCGCATGATGACGAAGTAGTTCAGTGAACATCTTCATCACGATCTTGCTCGGAAGCCCTTCTGTTCTCCATCGCTGGGCGGAGTAGCTCGCATTCCGAAGCGATTTGGGGTTGGCGAAGTTTTCGTTGAATTTGATCTTCGCCTCAAAACGCTCCAACTCTTGCAAGTTGCAATCGACGGCGATCGCGGCGATCTGAACGATCGGTCGCCAAGGTTTCAAGCCTGCCGTTTCTAAGTCGACAAACACGAGTCTTTCATCGGGCTGGTGCGTTTTCATTACAAGTAATTATCACGGTATTCGTCTCAAATCAATTTCGTCTCCATCTAGGCCAGAGTTGCAATCTTGCATCGGTACGGTATTCACAGCGCGTGGTGGGAAATCGGATTTCCAACCATTGCTGTAAAGAAAGTCAAACGCGTTGCTTCGAGCGAGCGGCAAGTTCCGCCAGTGAGTTGTGACACGCATGACAAACATCAGTAGGCAATCGCACCCGGTAAACCTCGGTTCACCACTGAGGCTAAGGGAGCAGAGTTAACCTCCTGCTATGCGATTGGCCCGTAGAGCTGGATGCATCGAGAGGTGCTTGTCCAGTTCGACGGAGGCTTCGTCGACTAATCCGGTTTTGTCCGCTGGCCTCGTATGCCAGTGATTTCAACTCCGAGTAATCCGACGATTCGATCCGATGCAAATCGGTCCCGCGAGGACACCGCCTGCGCCGATCGACGTTGGCGGAGAGATGCCTTGGGCGGGGGCGATGCGGAAAAACCTTGAGGCGTTCTCGTAGAACGCATTGAGGCCGCTATTTTCAAAACAGGTGAGGTACTTTCTGATGAAGAGATTCATGAGTGGAAAGATGCGTAATCCTGTGCAGGGGGTTCGAGGTCAACGACCTCGCTCAACCTGCCCGGCGTGGGGAGTTTCGAGTCTGGCGACAGACCGAACCGCAGGCGACTTACTGCGGCGATCGTTGGCAAATCCAACGACGGCGAATAGCTCAACTACGAAAGGCCCGCGAGGGCTTGCCGGTAAACTTTGCGGAAGACGCTGCCGAGCAGCGAACGACTTTGGTTGGTGGGTAAGAGGGGGCTTCTACGTTCGCCCCTCAGAAATGATTGCGATGTTGCGAATTGCAACTTGCAATCGAAACTATGCCGGTTCTGGCGAACTGGACATACAGCCAAATTCCCTCCCGGTCACACGGGATAGCGACGTGATCCGCAAGGTGAAGAGAATAGCTAACGCAGGAAGCTCTATGGCAGCCGGACGGTTACCGGTGCTTGGCAGTGGTTCGCTGAGTGATTCAAACGCCGTAGAGTGGGAGTGTGGTCTGATTAGAAGTCGAGAAGCCAGTCGGCGGGAGCTTTCTGTGCGACTTGAGCGATGGCTGTGCAAGGCAGTGCAGTCTCGTTGGCGTGATCGGGTGGTGCCGAGAACTTTGCCACGACGAAAGGACTGACGGGCAGCTTATGCGGTTGGTGTTTGGCATTCGCACGGGAGCATTCGCAATGGCGAGTCACTTCTGTGCGATGCCGGCACTCCGCTGAAATCTGCTGATGATTTTGTGTTGTCGACCGAAACGAATTCAGTCGGCATTTCTTGGAAGGACGCAAGCGGTCACACAAGACATGTGCGGGAGCACTGGTCTTCTGTGGCGATGACTTTACGGCAGTACCCGACGTGCGTCTGCACTTCAGTGGTTCTGCCGGGAGGTTGTTTGCGTGAAGGGTTGTATGCATTGGCGTGGCACAATACATGAATGTAGTGCCGCGCCGGCATTCAACTCTGAAGGGGTGTTTCTGCTGTCTGTGATTTGATCTGCTTGGTCTTTGCACAGAACAGTCGCCCCAGCATTCTCGCTAGCGTTTTTCGATAGGAGCGGCTTTGGGAACCTGTGCCGCGCGCACCAATTTGGTCGCAAAACAGGTTCCACTTTCTAGTTTGAGGAGTTTGAAGCAAGGAAGCTCATGCAGTACCGGGCCGTAGCAACATCAGTCGAAGGATTCGTGCAGCAAATTGCGTGTTGCTATTTGCGGCACGGATACTGGTTTCACGTGCAAGGGAAAGTTCCAGCCGGAAAGTCGGCAGAAGCCATCGACGAAAAGCTCATCAGTAAATACGGGATTGCGGTCAGTGAGTCGACTCGTGCCCGCCGCAAGAAGTCGGGGCGATCAAACCTTCAGTATATTCGTCACGAATCCCAATTCGTAATTCTTGCGACGAAAGGTGAGCATCGGTTCTTTGACGAAGAGGCCAACCTCATCCGCGATATTCGCCGCTTTCCGATCCAGTACGCTGGTTACTCTATCAGCTACAAACCCGGCGGCCGGAAAAAAGACGGCAGCAACGACGAAAAATGGCACTCACACGTTGAAATCGACCGCCAGCGATACCTCGATCTCCGAGCGTGGTTTGCCGAACAGGCGCTACGCCAAAGCCTCCCGCGACTTGCCGTGCAACTGTACGAGATACCGGTTGCACCCTACGCACCGGTGCGTAGGCAAATGCTGATGATTCTTCGCGAAGTCAACCGCGTACGCAAACGGGCAGGCAAGCGGCAACTGCCTGTCGAAGTCCTTCCGCTCCGCCGCCGTGTCGTTCGCCCATTTTCCCAGGATGGTATTCGATCAGTAGGCGTCGAAAAATGAGTCCCGCGTGTTTTGTTTTATTCTTCGCCTACGCATCAATCGCTGATGCCGCATATCCCATGGAGTGTGGGCTATTCATTGGGACAATTATGTTGCTCAATCTTTTGCGTCGCATTTGAAAGTTGGTTCATCAAACAAGATCGTGTTGATTGGCGATTCACATGTAACACAGGAGATGGCCGTCGATTTTGTGTTTCAGCTGAAGTCGATGACCAAGTGTGTTGCCGCGTCGACACCTTCACCTGCGTACGACTCAACGTCGCTCCGAAGTATTTCCGCGACACGGATTGGCACACCGCATCAAGCGTTCGCATGGCCGACCCAAGAATTTCGTTCGTACGCATCTTCTACCTCGCGGTCTTCTCGGGCATCCAAGGTTGGAATAGGTATTCGGTCGGGTTGTACGAAGCAATCAGCACCGTGACGTCCACACCAAACGCAATCGGGCGTCTCTTTTCTCCACTATTTGCGGAATCAGAACGAACGGGGCCGCTACCCCGTGGGAACGAGCCCAATAAGGGTTGTAGAATCTTGAGCTTTACTTGCTAGCGGTTGGAGCCCGGTAACTTTCAACCTGCGTCAATGTCACTATGTCGGCTGCGAAATAAACGATGAAAATCAGCTTCCTGAGTTTCTGCAACTTTCGTTGCTTTGGACCTGCCCCAGTTTCGATCGACTTGAACGATATCTCGGTTTTGATAGGTGAGAACGGGGCTGGAAAGTCAGCCGCTCTTCTCGGACTGGCTCGTTTGTTCGGACTCACCAAAGAGCAACGTTCAATTCGCGCCGATGACTTTCATTTGCCGGTTGGAGTTTCGCGATCTGATGCCGATCTAAAGTCGTTGTCACTTTGGATCGAGGCCAGAATCGAATTCGATACGGAAGGCGGCGGAGATGATGCGTCCGCTATTCCTGAGCATTTCAAGCAGATGCGGGTGAATGAACCCGGTGGTCGACCGTATTGTCGAATCCGCCTCGAAGCAGTCTGGCAGAAAGGTAATTTGCCTGAAGGTGAGGTGGAGCAATCGCTGAACTGGATCAAAACGTCGTCTGATATTTCAGAAGAAATTAACGACGAATATCGCCAGCCACTTTCGGCATTCGAGCGACAGCGAATTCACGTTCACTACATTCCCGGAGCACGTGATCCATCGAAGCATGTCCGCGTTTCATCACAATCGCTGCTCAAACGGTTGCTCGATGCCGCTCGTTGGACAGACGACCTTGCCGATTCGATCAACGCTGCGACCGACGGAATCGTAAGCAACTTTAGTAGTGAACCGGCAATTACAGAGCTTCAGCGTTCGCTCAATGAGTCTTGGAACGGGTTGTACAACCGCAGTCGATTCAAAGAAATTGTATTGCACCTCGAAACACAAACCGTTGAAGACTTCGTCTCGTCCTTCACAGCAGGAATGAAAACCGCAGCAGAAGATGATTGTGTTCCTGTAGATCGATTGAGCGACGGGCTGCGATCACTCTTGTACTTTTCGATAGTTAAATCCGCCTTTCAGATCGAGCAGGCCGCAATCGATGACTTCTCTGGCGAGCACGCGTTCGACGAAGAACGCCTTGACCCTCCGTTGCTGACAGTTTTCGCGGTCGAAGAGCCAGAGACCCACCTCGCTCCGCATTTGCTGGGGCGGGTCGTAAAAATGTTTCGCGAGATCATCAAACCGCCGAGGGCTCAAGCGATTTTTTCGTCGCACTCTCCGTCGGTGCTTGCCCGAATTGAACCTGAAGAGATTCGTTACTTGCGGCTTGATCCAACCACGGCGGTCGCGTCCGCTCACAAACTGGATCTTCCGACAGAACAGTGTGATGCGGACAAGTTCATTCGACAGGCGGTTCGTGCCTATCCGGAACTCTATTTCGCTCGTCTCGTTGTTCTCGGAGAAGGAGATAGCGAACAAGTTGTACTGGCACGTCTCCTTGATACGAACGATTTACCTTCCGATCCCAATGTCATTTCTGTCGTTCCACTCGGTGGTCGTCATGTGAACCACATGTGGCGACTGCTCAATAGTCTTTCCATTCCCCATCTCACATTGCTAGACATGGATTGCGATCGAAAGGGCGGCGGCTGGGGGCGGATTCACTACGTTTGTGAACAACTCATTGAACTTGGGCATAAGCGAGAAGATATTCTCGAAATTAGTGATGGCGATAGCACATCAGTCCTGAGCGAGGAGAAATTCGCTGAGATGCCCACTTGGGGTGTGCCAGACGAGTATTTCATGGGATGGGTGAAGAGCTTGCGCGAATATGGCGTCTACTTTTCAGACCCGCTCGATCTGGATTATTCGATGCTGCAAAAGTTTCCGGGGGAGTACCACGAGACCGCTGACGGCGAGCCACGATCACTTTCCGACGATCCGAAAGTTCGGAAGACCCAGGTAGCAGGTCTATTCCGAAGCGTCTTCGGAAAGGGCAAGATTGCGCAACCCGATCGACTTGAGTCTCATCACGAAAGTCTGCGATGGTATCGCTACCTCTTTATTCAACGCAGCAAACCCGCGACGCACATGGCGGCTCTTGCTGAAATTGAAGACGAAGACTTGCTGGCGAAATGCCCTGACGAATTGAAGAGACTGATTCGCGCGGTCAAGAGGAAAATTAAAAATGGCTAGACTGCGTAATCGAAATCTGAAGATTGAAAAGCAGTCTTGGCAGCCCGTTGGAATCGAGTCTCTGGAAGACAACGCCCTGACCGCTGTTCAAGCTGAACGGAACAGTATCGTCGTTGCTGGCCCAGGTGCCGGTAAAACTGAATTGCTGGCTCAGCGAGCTGACTACCTGCTGCGAACGGACACAAGCAAGTCACCTCGCCGAATCCTCGCAATCAGCCTAAAGCGTGATGCTGCGAAGAACTTGCAGGATCGTGTCGGGAAGCGTCTGCCTGCGGAACTTGCAGAGCGATTCGACTCGATGACGCTCGACGCGTTCAGCAAGAATCTTGTCGATAGATTTCGCCTGGCAATTCCAGAATTCTGGCGACCAAACGACGACTATCGTATTGAATTCAACATAAAGGAGGAGCGTGCAGACCGTATGATCCGAGAGGCGGCCCAACGACTCAATTGCGAACCCGCTGACGTGGCGGGCATTGGACCAATCCGGTGGTATCGGGAGTGCTTTTCACTTCGGCTCCCAATCGACGGAAGTGCGATCCTGGAAATCGGTTCCATACGCGAACAATTGGCCGTGTCTCAGTGGCAGCACTATCTTCATGGAAAATACCGCTACCTCAACTTTCACATGATCGCTCGTCTTGCAGAGCTGGCGTTGCGAACCAACCCGGCAGTTTTGCACGCAATGCGGGCAACCTACTCTCACGTTTTCCTCGATGAATTCCAGGACACGACAAACCTTCACTACGATCTTCTACGAACCGCATTTCTTGAATCAGACTCAGTCTTGACCGCAGTGGGCGATACGAAGCAGTGCATCATGACTTGGGCAGGGGCATTGGCCGGAATCACGAAGCGATACTCGGAAGAATTCGCTGCAGATCCCTACGTGCTTCGAGCCAACTATCGTTCAGAACCCGAACTGATCCACATCATTGGATCACTTGCCCAGCAGATCGAGCCCGAGGCGATTCTCCCCATTTGTGGACGGGGGCGTGAGTCTGGAAAGGGCCAATGTCGTGTCATCGCGTTCTCGGATGAAGCAGAGGAGGCGATCGCAATCGCATTGGTATTGAATGAACTGGTCGAGGATGAAGGTGTCGAACCGCGAGACATCTGTGTGATCTGTCGGAAATTTGTCGGTCAATACTCATCCAATCTGGTCGAGGCGTTGCAGCAGATCAACGGTTTGGCGAGAGTGCGCGATGAAACAAAACTACAGGACTTGCTGGCTGAGCCCCTTGTCGAACTGGTTGTAGATGCTTTTCTCGTCGCGGTAAGCGATGAGCCTCAGCCGGATTCATGGTCCCGCCTTCAATCAGTACTAGAGAAGACTGGACGCAGTGACTCCACTCAACAGCAGAAGATTCGCAACAAACTGCTTAGCACTTTGATCGACTGTTTGCGGCTATCACTTCCGCAGTGTGAAAAGACAGACGATGGGATCAAGGTCGAAGTGAATCGAGTCATCGACGCAATTGGAGAAAAGTCGTTTCGACAAAGTCATCCACAATATCGACAAGGTACCTTCTTCGAGGAAACTGTCTCCAACGTAGTCAAGCAACTTGGGTATCGCTACGGCGACGAACCACATCAGTTTGGAACCTGGACCGATGTAATCGGCGATCTACTGGGCGAGACTTCAATTCCGGTGATGACAATTCATAAAAGCAAAGGACTGGAATATCACACCGTTATATTCGTCGGGCTTGAAGATGCTGCATTCAACAACCTCAAAGACCCAGCCGGAGACGCGAATGCGTTTTTCGTCGCCTTCTCACGAGCGAAACAACGCGTGCTTTTCACTTTCGCAAAATCTCGGTTCAGGCGGAAGCAGAGCCGTAAGAACGTCAATCTGTTGTACGGTTGGCTAGAAGAAGCCGGCGTCGGTATCGAAAACGCATCGGACATCAAATTCGACGAGTCGATTTGGTGATGGTCTGACGTGGCAATCCTTTTCTCGTCCGCTGCAGCAATTGCCCCCCTCCGTGGTTCTTGCTGGATCGTGCGAACGAAGTTGAACATCTAATGCGTTAGCTTGGCTTTATCCAGGCGTACAGGAATATTCCGGTCAGGGCTCCGGCGAGTGTGAATAGGGCCATCCGCGCGTCCGCCAATCTGGGCGTCGATTGTGCCGGGGCATGCCCCGGTGATTGTTCATCCAGCTCCGAAAATCATCCCGCCGATGGCGACACCCGTGTGAAACGGCTTCGGCTCGTATTCAATTGGTTTGCTCTGAACCGATTTCGCATGCACGGATTTCAGAATCACCATCGAGATTTCTGCGACGATGATGCCGTTGCCGATAATCAAATATATGAACGGCTCTTGGAACAGAAACATGTCGTGGACTCTTTGCCCACGAACGACTTGCGACTCAAATCCAGAATGCGTCGATCTTGGTTCGTCCTGAGGGTTGCGACCGAAAGAACTTCGCCTCGGCATGGACGACATTCCATGACTGCGGTCTTTTCATCTTCGGCACCATAGAACACAGGCTTGCCTGCCCTTTTGATGCGTCCAGCACCAACACACTTGTTGGGCAGCATTCGATCCTTCTCGTAGGGAGCAAGATCTGTATCCTGAACATTTGGCTCTTCCGCCGAATCGGTGGGTGAAAACGTTTTGAGCCCCGGTTGAATGGGGACCGTTTGTCGACCTCGGCTCGGGCTCAGCAGAATGGGGCCGCCCCTCCCGCCTCGCCTTCGCATCGACCTGGGGCGGGCCAGTGTCAGGCCGATGCGAAGGCGAGGCGGAAGGGGCTCCAACAATCACGTCACAAAAAAGATGCATCTTGCCGGACACTGAGCTATTGATGTTGTTGCGACACTTCAGCAACAACCCAGGACCGACAAGATGCAGCTCAAAACTATCCTCAACCGAGTCGAAAGGCAAAAGGGGTTTGTTTACACTCGTATCCGATGGAGTGACGACAACCAAGCGATCTCGATCAGCATCAAGCCACACGCGCGAAGTCGCCCCATTTGCAGTGGCTGCGGAACGAAACGCCCCGGATACGACACGCGAGGAGAAAGGCGGTTCGAGTTTGTACCGCTGTGGGGTTTCCCGGTGTTTTTTCTTTACGCGATGAGGCGAGTTGCTTGCCCCGCCTGTGGCGTGGTGATCGAGAAAGTTCCTTGGGCAGATGGAAAGCATCACAGCACCTACAGCTATCGGATTTTTCTCGCCGCATGGGCAAAGCGGCTGAGCTGGAAAGAAACAGCGTTAGTCTTCGGTACCAGCTGGGACACGGTCTACCGGGCAATTGCCTGGGTGGTTCGTTGGGGACTGATCCACCGGGAAATCGGCTCCATTGAAGCGATCGGCGTAGATGAGATTGCCTACCGTCGAGGACACAAGTACCTGACGCTGGTCTACCAGATTGATGCCGACTGCCGACGGTTGCTTTACGTCGCTCGAGATCGAACCGAGGAAAGTCTGCGCGGTTTTTTCAACGCCGTTCCAGAGACATCGATCCAGAGTTTGAAGTTCATTTGCACCGACATGTGGCGTCAGTACATGAACGTGATCGCCGAGAAGGCCGCCGACGTGGTACACATCTTGGACCGATACCACGTGATGAAGAAGTTCGGCGATGCGCTCAACAAGGTCCGGGTTGAGGAGGCCCGGCAGTTGAAAGCCGATGGCTATGAAGAGGTGCCAAAAGGGTCTCGATGGTGCCTTCTAAAACGCCCTGAGAATCTGACGGACAAGCAAACGGTCAAGCTTGATGATCTCCTGCAATATAACCTGAAGAGCATCAAAGCTTATCTGATGCGAGAAGACTTCCAACGGTTCTGGAGCTACCAAAGTCCGGCCTGGGCAGGCAGATTTCTCGATCAATGGTGTACTCGAGCGATGCGCTCGAAAATCGAACCGATGAAGGATATGGCACGCACACTACGCAGACACCGAACCCTACTGTTGAACTGGTTTCTCGCTCGTGGCGAGATCTCCAACGGCAGCGTGGAAGGCATGAACACCAAAGCCAAACTGGCGTTGAGAAAGGCATACGGTTTCAAGTCGTATAAAACGATCGAAATCGCCCTGTATCACCAGTTAGGAAAGCTACCCGAGCCAAATCAAACCCACCGATTCTGCTGACGAGGCGAACATTTAGCGACAAGTGGCCGCGTTGCGCGCGACAAATTTCCTTCGCGGCCGGATAGCCTTCGATGAATTCATCCATCGAGGCTCGAACGGCATCGACAAAAGTCTGGGCAAGTGGAGTCAGAACGTGTTCGGTTCTTTCGCGAACATCTGCTTCAAAAAGTCCATGCAAAAAAAGGCCGAAGTGGCCATTGTTGGGCGTTTCCCTAGACATTGCATTCTCGTGACACAAAATTGACCGCTGATCCCTTCAGCAGTCCGATCACGATACGACAAAACGCCGGCGTTCCCTATTCAGGAGTCGGCGTTTTTTCGTCTTCAGATTTTGGTTGGTGCTATGCAGCCATCGAAGAACAGCTTTCTTGGCATTTGCGGCAGCACTCGACGCACTTGTCCATGTTGCCGACCTTGTTGCAACTGTCTGCACACGCCTTGCAGATCTCGGCGCAGGCTCGGCAATACAACGTGTGGTTGTCGCTGTTGCGGCTCATGAAGTCGACGCAGGCGGCACAGGCGGCGATGCAGTCGAGCATTAGTTTGACGTGGGTTTGCTCGACGTGGTCGCCGCCTTCGGAAAGGCAGTGGCTGGTCAGCATGTCAGCACAGGTCGTTTGGCATTCTTGGCAGTTTTGAAGGCATTCTTTCATGGATGCAGTTGCGGTACTCATTAGCGTCTCCAGTGGAAATGTTTGTGCGGCCGCGTTGCCGCTTCCTTTTCGGAATGCAACTTGCATACCATAATGGGGTATAATGCAAATTGTCAAAAAGGCAGCCCAAGGAGCCAGCATGTCCACGCCCCAAGCCGATGCAACCGATCCGGTCTGCGGAATGACCGTCAATCCTGCCGAATCGCTTCGTAGCGAGCATGACGGGAAGCCATATTTCTTCTGTAGCGACGGATGCCTAACGAAGTTTGAGAGCGATCCGGCGGGCGTGCTGGCGGAGCGTGCTCAGAAGGAGGCGGGCAACGAGACCTCATGCTGCGGTGGCGGAGCGGCTGTGCATCAAATCGGCGAGCAGCCACGGGCGTCGTCGTGCTGCGGTGGTCACTCATCATCCAAGGCGAGCGATACGCCCGCAGACCCGACAGCGATCTACACCTGTCCAATGCACCCGGAGATCGAGCAGGTTGGCCCCGGGGACTGCCCGATCTGTGGGATGGATTTGGAGCCGAAATTTGTCGACATGGCGGACGATGGTGATGACGAACAGTACGCCGACATGAAGCGTCGATTCTGGGTCGGCGTTGTTCTGTCGGTGCCGCTGTTGGTGATCGCAATGGGGCCGATGGTGGGCTTGCGCGTGGCGGACTGGATGAGTCAATCGGTGTTCGGTTGGTTGCAACTCGCGCTCGCAACGCCGGTGGTGTTTTGGTGCGGTTGGCCGTTGTTGGTGCGAGGTGCAAAGTCGTTTCGCAGCTTTAATCTAAACATGTTCTCGCTGATTGCGGTCGGAACACTGGCGGCGTACTTTTTCAGTTTGGTCGTCGTGCTGTTGCCTGGCGTGATTCCGGAAGCGTTTTATGAAAACGGTGTTGCCCCGCTGTACTTCGAGGCTGCTGCCGTGATCATCACACTCGTCCTTTTGGGGCAAGTGTTGGAACTGCGGGCCCGCCAGCAAACAGGTGGTGCGATCCGTGAGTTGATGCAGCTTGCGCCAGAGACAGCTCACCGAATCACGGACGATGGCGAAGAAGAAGTCGCGTTGAATGCCGTTCACAAGGGAGATCGTCTGCGAGTCCGGCCTGGTGAAAAGGTTCCTGTGGATGGTCGCGTCATGAGCGGTTCAAGCAGCGTTGATGAGTCGATGTTGACCGGTGAGCCGATCCCTGTCCAAAAGGTCGAAGGGGACGAGATCACCGGCGGGACATTGAATCAAACGGGTGCTTTGGTAATGGAAGCGGTCGGGGTGGGCGGCGATACCGTCCTCAATCGAATCGTGCAAATGGTCGCCGACGCTCAGCGAAGCCGTGCTCCGATTCAGAAACTGGTCGATGTGGTTTCCCGATATTTTGTTCCGGCAGTGATCGTTTGTTCGATAGCGGCGTTCATCGGCTGGGCTGTGTTTGGTCCCGAACCACAGCTCGCCCATGCCTTCGTAGCGGCCGTGGCCGTGTTGATCATCGCGTGCCCCTGTGCTCTCGGACTCGCCACGCCAATGTCGGTCATGGTCGGTGTGGGGCGAGGCGCGAAGGAAGGTGTGTTGATCAAGAACGCCGAAGTGCTAGAGGTGATGGAGAAGGTTGATACGATCGTCGTCGACAAGACGGGGACACTGACGCAGGGGCGACCGGAAGTCACAGCGGTCGAGACATTCGGTGACTGGGGTGAAGACGACGTGTTGCGGATGGCTGCGGCCGTCGAGAGCCAGAGTGAACATCCGCTTGCTCAGGCGGTTGTCCGGCGAGCAAAGAGCGACGATCTGCAATTGGCTGAGGCGAGCGATTTCAACAGCATCACGGGTGGCGGTGTCCATGCCCGAGTCGGTCAGCACGAGGTCGTGATTGGCAAAGCGGACTTGCTTGACGAACAAGGCGTGACCGGTGTCGACGCGGGCCGGTCGAAAGCAGGTTCGCATCAAGCCGAAGGTGCAACGGTCGTGTTTGTCTCGATTGATAGCGCGCTCGCCGCGATCCTTACCATCACCGATCCGATCAAGGAAAGCACGCCGGCGGCTCTGAAGACGCTGCATCATCTCGGGCTAAAGGTCATCATGTTGACCGGTGATGCTGAACCGACCGCGAGGGCCGTGGCCACTAAGCTGGGAATCGACGAGTTTCATGCGGGCGTTTCACCTGAGGACAAACACGATTTTGTCCAGAAACTCAAACATGAAGGCAAGACCGTCGCGATGTGCGGTGACGGAATCAACGACGCACCGGCACTTGCCGAGTCCAATGTGGGGATTGCAATGGGGACCGGAACCGGCGTCGCGATCGAATCGGCGGGTGTCACACTGGTGGGTGGTGACCTGCGGGGCGTCGCGGCGGCCGGAAACTTGAGCCGAAAAACAATGAGCAACATTCGGCAAAATCTGTTCTTCGCGTTTATCTACAACGCCCTCGGAATTCCCGTTGCAGCAGGGCTTCTGTACCCGTTCTTTGGCGTTTTGCTGAGTCCCATGATCGCGGCGGCGGCGATGAGCTTGAGCAGTGTATCGGTGATCGCGAACGCATTGCGTCTTCGCGCAGCGAAGCTGACCTAAACGGCTTTCGCTTCAGAAACGAAACCTCCACGAAATTCTTCCACTTTCCGTGAAGAAACGGCCTGTCGAGATCATCTAAACCCTGCACATGGTTGGAAATTCGCACTCCCGTGGCGAAACGTCGCCTAAAGGAGTGCTGATGTTCGTAAACGAAGTGGTCATTGAGCGAGCAATCTGCGGTGAGTCAGAGGCTCAACGCGAGATCTATGAAGCGTTTTATCCTCGCGTCTACCGGCTGGTCCGGCGGATCGTTGGTGAAACCGATGCAGATGATGTGAGCCAAGATGCGTTCATGCAGGTGCTGTCGAAGCTTGATTCCTATGGTGGAAACGCCGCATTCGCGACTTGGGTGCATCGTGTCGCGGTCAATCAGGCTCTGCAACACGTCCGCTCTCGCAATCGGCATCCAACCGAACCATTCTACGAGGATTCGATGACTGGAAAGGATACGCGAAGGCAGGCCGGGTTGTCCGAGCTTCTGGACGCGGCGTTGCGTCGCATTGACGTCGAGCTGCGAATAATCTTTCAGCTCAAGGAGATCGACGGGCTAGCCTACGCAGAGATCGCGCAGACGGTCGGCATCCCTGAGGGAACCGTGGGTTCCCGATTGAATCGAGCCAGACGAGAACTTCAAGTACAACTGATTGACTTAGGGTGGGAGCCTTAACATGAAATGCCAAGAAGCCGCCGCACAGCTATCGGCATACTTCGACGACGAACTCGCCAGCGAGGTGGCTGACCGAGTCAGGCAGCATGTGGAGTCGTGCCAGACCTGCCAAACGAAACTGCAATCCTTCGCGGGAATTCGCAAACTGTCGACGCAGTATCGCGAACCAGCGGCCGAAGCCCCTTCCTGGGAGACGTTTGCCGCCCGAATGAATAGGGCGCAACCAACGGTGCAGCTCGCGCCTGATCACACGCCCAGCGGTCGGCGAAGACTAAGGGATGTTGCAATCATTGTCGCCGCGCTGGCGGCATCCGTCGTGATCCTGTTGTCGGTTCGACAGCCTGAGCCTTCGGATGAACATGCAGTCGCACAACAGCACTCGCATTCTCATGCCGGAGCGATGGCTGGCATGCCTTCAACGCCCATCGACTTTCAAGACGTGGTGCTGGGCTTTAGCCAAGATTCCAATCTCGCAGTGAATTCGTTCGCCTCCAAGTACGACGGAACCGAGGTGTCGATTGACGATGCAGAACAGGATTTAGGGTTCCGGCCTCAGGCAAAAAAGTCGCTTCCGACTGGCGTTCAGTTGGTATCGACTCGCTTGTTGACGTTGCCGGAATGCAACTGTGCCGAAGGTGAGTGCCTCTGTGGCCCCGACGGGTGCAACTGCGTCGCGTGTGTCTGCCAGCGACCCGATGGTTCAACTTACATGTTGGTTGAAAAGTGCAAGTCGCAAAAGGTGAGCTTCGGCGATCTTCCAGTGCAACTTGTTCGTCGCGGTGACAAGACGCTCCAGGTTGCCAAAAGCAAGGATGGAATCGCGGTCTCGTGGGAAGGCTCTCATGCGAGGACGACCGCAATTGGTTTGCGAGACGCATCCGAGTTGGATGTGCTGTTGGCTGCTAATTAGGGACCAATCTGTTTTCTGGTTCGTTGTTTGACGCGAGTGAGTTGCGAAGGCGAAGTTATGATTGGTTGTCAAACGCATGCCGCCCCTGCCAGGGTTTTGTTTGATTTCCAACGGATCGCTAATTAAAATCCGGTTACCCCGCAAGGGTATGTGCGGGGGTTGGCAGCACCCTACCCGAATCCGTTACGCAATCGCCAGCGTATCGGTGCAAAGCATCCTAGAACTGAAACACTGAGTGGAGCACCATGACTAATCCAGAGGACCGACGTAAATTTTTGAAAGTGGGAACGATTGCCGCCGCCGCGGGGCTGGCGGGCAAGGCAATGGCCCAAGAAGGCAACGGCGATTTGAACTTGCCCAATGCCCCGGATGCTCCGTCGCCGATCGGGAACGCGTCGGCTGAACCCAGCATCCCCGACGGATCAGACGCAGTCGCGGAAATCGATGGCTTCAGTCGGTTCAAGCCGTCTCGCGGTAACGATCCGGATTCGGACTATTACATCGGGAAAAAGATGCCGGGCTTTCGTCCCGCGTCGACAGGTCCGGCCCCGTTCGAGGCTCCGGACTTGGATAAGCTGCCTTGGAAGATGGTCAACGGCGCGAAGGAGTTCCAATTGGTGCCGATGGCAGTCGAGCGAGAATTCCTGCCGGGCTATCGGATGAATGTCTATGGCTACAACGGCAGCATGCCGGGGCCAACGATTGAAGTGACGCAGGGTGATCGCGTACGCATTGTCGTAACGAACGAATTGCCGGAAGACACCTTTGTCCATTGGCACGGGTTTGAATTGCCGGTCCAGTATGACGGAGCGGCGACGCTAACGCAGAATCCGATCAAGCCGGGGCAGACAATGGTGTTTGAATTCGATGTCCATGAGGAAGGCACGTTCTTCTATCATTCGCATGTCCCGATGCAAGAAGCGTTTGGACAGGTCGGTTGGTTCATCGTTCATCCGAAAAAGGTTTACGATCCGCCAGTTGACCGTGACTTCGGCCTGATCTTTCAAAACTTCTTTGTTGAACCGACGCAGACCGTTGCTGATAGTTGGAAGATGGATTGGAACTGGCATACAATCAACGGACGTAGCGGGCCGCTCACCACACCGCTGGTCTGCAAACATGGCGAACGTGTCCGCATTCGCTTGATGAATTTTGCTCCGATGCAGCACCACCCGATCCACTTGCATGGGCACACGTATTGGGAAACGGGCCACGAAGGAGCACGAACTCCGAGCAGTGCTTGGATTCCTCGCAACAACTCACTTGTGGGGATTGCTCAAGCGACCAACTTTGAGTTTATCGCCAACAACCCTGGCGATTGGATTTTCCATTGCCACATGGTTCACCACATGATGAACCACATGACACGGCAAGTTGGACCGCGGATTCGCAAAGGTGTGAACGTGGATCGTTACTTGCAGGACACATCGACGCGGCCGGCCGTTGACTTCACTCGCAATGATCCAGGCTTCAACACGCCCGGCTATCCGCAAAAGATGTTGGGCATGGAGCGAACGATGCCCCAGATGGAGGCGATCTGGAATCGTCGCGAGGTCAGGGGCATGCGGGCGAACTATCCGATGGCGGTGAAGGGCTTGATGACCGTTCTGCGAGTCTTGCCGGATGACCTTTACAAATTGGTGATGGAAAGCAACGAGCCGGTCGAAAAGGGGGCCGTGTTTGCCGAAATCGTGCGCCGCTTCGGCGACCCAGAGCGTTATGAGGCCGCTCCCAAGATGATGGGCATGAACATGTAGCTGGGGATGCCGCGACGGGCGAAACCATCTACACTACGGTTTTAGGCCACGAATCAGGGTGAAAGTCAGCCGCCATATGCTGAGCGAAGACGACAAAAAACGAATTCATCATCGGATTCGGAGAATCATCGGACAGGCCGAGGCCGTCGATCGCATGGTGCAGGAAGAAGCACCATGCGTGGATGTCGTCATGCAGATTAGTGCCGCGTCGGGCGCACTTTCCAAAGTGGCGCAACTCGTCCTTCAGGACCACCTCGCTGGCAGTCTGTCGGACGCGGCGTCGTCCGATGATGCTGCCCAGCGGGAAGCGATCTTGCAGGAGCTGATCGTCCTTTTTGATAAGTACGCATCGACGAAATAGATGGGGAGTCTGGGAGACAAGGAGTTTGGGAGATGCAGAACTCCGTGTCTCCGTGTCTCCGTGTCTCCCCATCTCCCAGACTCCCCCTCTTCTTCCTACCTCGGTTTCGGTACGGCCGAGATGTGTCCCGGAGGCTGCGGGCCAGTCGGGGCCATCAAGCCGCCGTTGAGCAGGTAGCCGGCGATCAGCGTTTCGTTGCTGCGCCACGCGACCAGGTGATTGATGTACTGTGCTCGCAGGCGGTAGTACTTGATTTGACTTTCGAGGACTTGTGGCCAATCGACACGGTCTTCCTCGTAGGCGTCGAGTAAGACTTCGTAGGCCAGTTTCGATTCTGGCACAATCACCTCCTGGTAGCTGCGAACGTTTTGCAGCGCGGTGAAATAGATTTGGTAGGCGCGAGCAAGGTCGCGTTGCAACGTCAACTCGACCCGGTTGATTTCGCCACGTTGACGCACAACGTCTGATTCTGCTTGACGAATTGTTCCTTGGTTCCAATCGTACAACGGAACCTCGATTGCGAGGCCCGTCATGTGAGTATTCTCTTTGGCTTCAAGGTTACGACCGTAACCGTAATTTACAACAATGTCCGGAATCGGTTCGACGGTCTCACGCTTGACCTTAATTTCGTCGGCGACCAATTTAGCTCGCGCGGCCAGGATTTGTGGGCTTTCGCTTAGCAGACGATCCAAAGCCACATCGAAATCAATCAGATTGACTTCACCTTCCAAGGTTCCAAGCAACGGAGTGGGCTGCATTCTCGCCCCGGCGATCGAGATCATCTCCCACCAGTTCTGGCGAAAGTTGTTCTGGGCAAGCATCAGATCCAAACGAGCTTGTTGCAACAAGATATTGGCATCATGCATGGCCGCGTGAGTCGCTTGACCGGCGTTGTACAACTCGCGTGAGGTGACGACGGCGTCTTCGGCGTTCTTCAAAATGTCTTGGTGAATTTGAACAAGCTCTTGTTGCCCAAGTGTCATCCAGAAGCTGATCCGCAAATCATTGAGCACTTGGTACTGTTGCTCCATCGCTCGCCACTCGGCAGCTCGCGTGAGCTGCAAGAACTTGGCACGGCTGAGTTGCAATTTTCGGGCGGTCACGATTCGCTGCGAGAACACTGCCCCCTGCCACTCGCCGGCTGTCCCACCGACGCCGACTTGTTCGCCGACGTATTGCAGCGTCGGGTTCGGAATCAATCCGGCCTGGATTGCCTTGCCCAGTCCGCTTTGAATCTGAGCTTGGGCCTGGGTCAGGGTCGGGTTTTGACTGCACGCCATCGACTCCAATGACGCCAATGTCAGGGCGGGTTCGTCGCTGACGATCATGCCTTGAGAGAGTGATTCGGGAACCGGTGGGACCGGTGGTGGTTCGGTGAATTTCTCGCCGATGCGAGGACGAAGGTCCTGCGGCGACGTCGGCGGGTAAGGGTTGTTGACGTCCGTGCCCCGTCGTTGGATGCGCTCGGAATCGGTGATCGGCTGCTGTGCGGTCGCAACCGTGGCGGAAACAAGAAGAGACGTCGACGCCAGGAAGCGACCGACACGACTGAGCGTTGACATTGAAAACTCCGTTGTAATGAAAGGATGAGTCATCCGCTCATCCCGGCCATCTTGGCCCAGGTGTAAAGTTTGGTAAAAATGCGGTACGAACCTATTTGATCGCTTCGGTAATCGCTTTCTTCCGCGTCACCATGTTGAACGCGTGCTGATACCAGTGTTTGGTTATCTTGTCGTTGACGGACGGGTGCAGCGGTAAAATCGGATCGTCGTCACACGGGTTGGTGCCGTAGTAGATTCGTTTGGTGCAGCCACAATAGTCCGGGCCGGTGCAGTCGATCATTGGACGTGGATTGCACCCGTTGCCGCACATGGCAAGTGGTTCGAAGACGAAAGGCCCACCCGTCGACGATGGCAGGATACCGCTGGGGCTGGTAACGCTTGCCGGCAGTTCGGTGACGCTGCGATTGGTGGGTGCGATGGCGTCGGACATTTCGGGCGTTGAACTCGACTGCAACATGTCCGACATGTTGCCCATCTCGGGCGCGGCCAACGTGACGGGCTGCGGTAACGATTGTCCAAACGTGTCTTGTGCGGTCACCGCACTGAACGTGAAACCAATCACGACCGTCGCGATGACCCGGTGAAACTTAAACGAATAGGCGGTCATTTTTCTTCCTTGAGCGGAGGGAACGATTCCCCAGTCTTATCGGCGTTACCGTGGTGGGGTATACAGGGGAAGGTTCTGGCGGCAGTGAGACGATCATGGTCGCTTGCCGATTATTCCGATTATCCCAGATACTCCAACCAGAAATGCAGCACGATGAACATGTGGTTACTCACCATTCTGGGGACGATCATTGTCGCTCTGAGCATCCTGGAAACGTTCATGGCGGTGCTGCATCCGCGAGCGGTTACCGGGCCGGTCACTTCGTTTGTGAACCGGATGTTTCATAAGTTGTTGAAGACATCAATCGGGCAGTCGAGCTATGTCACCTTGTTGAGTGGCCCGGTGTTGATCGTGACTCAGGTGATCTGCTGGGCGTCGCTGTTGTTGCTCGCCTTCAGCCTGATTGTTTGGCCACAGTTGGGAAGCGGCATCGTTGCCAGTTCCGGAAAGCCAACGGATACAACGATCTGGGCGGCCATCTACTACGCCGGTTTTACCGTGACCACTCTTGGGGTAGGTGATCTCGTTCCCAAAACCGCAGCGATGCAGCTTTTGACCATCCTGGCGGCTGGGCTTGGTTTCAGCTTTTTCACCCTGGTATTGGCTTACGTCATCTCGATCTATTCGACGCTTTCTCGTCGCAATCAATTTGCTAACGAGATTGATTACCGAACTGCACAGACGGGTGATAGCCTGCGATACTTGGTTCCGTATCTTTCGTCCGATGAGATGCCACTGTTGAACCAAGACCTTTACACACTCTCGGCAAACATGGCGGAACTATTGGAGTCGCATCATTTTTATCCATCGCTGCACTATTTTCGATTTGCCGAAGACCGTTACGCCATGAGCCGCGTGTTGCGATTTTGTTTGGAGGTGGCGTCGTTGATTAAAGCAATGCAAGAGACGGGTGGCCCCGCCG
This sequence comes from Rhodopirellula bahusiensis, assembly GCF_002727185.1. Taxonomy (NCBI): domain Bacteria; kingdom Pseudomonadati; phylum Planctomycetota; class Planctomycetia; order Pirellulales; family Pirellulaceae; genus Rhodopirellula; species Rhodopirellula bahusiensis. Next base: position 28,208 of record NZ_NIZW01000008.1, on the reverse strand, counting down.
CGAATGCAGTCACGGAGCCTGCTGACCGATTGTGGCACGCCAGCCTGCAAATGCTTCGTGACACTGAAAAGCATTTTGTCGTTTGCAAGTCGCAAGAACCGCCGGAGGAAGTGGGAACAGCGAACCGGTTGATCTCGCAGATGGCTCAAGCAGATACTAGCCAACGGGTCAGCAATGAAAACGCCTTCTTGGATCGCTACGCTCAGTTAGCCAACACTTGGTCAACGGACTTACATTCGCTTGTGCTTTGCATGGGCAGTCAGATTGATGGTCGCTTAGATGACCAGCATCCCAATCGCCATCGCAATCATGACGCTGTTTTCGATGATAGTCACTGAGGACATGGGCAGATTGAAAGCGGTTCCCAGGCAGGCGCACTGGATCGCCTGCTTCTTTCGCACGGCCATGATTACCCCCACCAAGCCAATCGACATGATCGCAGCAGTCAGAATGTTTGCGACAGTCAAGAGGCTTCCCGTTACAAAGAGTAAACCCAACGCGACCTCGATCCAGGGGTACGAGATCGCGTACGTTCGCGACCGACGAGCGATTACGTCGTAGGTGGCGAACGCATCAGCAAATTTCTCGACATTGAGCAATTTGAAAAAGGCGAACCCGAGGAAAAACATGCCCATGAAGTTGCTCATGAATCGCATCCAATTCCATTGATCCTGATTTGACTCCAAGAGAAATGCGCCGCCGAGGACGTACAAAACAACCAAAAGGAGTGGTTTGTACGTCTTGAGATTGAATGTCGTTTTTCCATCTTCGATTTGTTCTGGTTTCGGAGAATTTGGTTCGTTGACGACTTCTGCCCGGAAACCTGCTTGATTCATCAACTCAACGATTCGATCCGGGCTACCCTCGGATGAAAGCTCTGCTCGAACGAGTTTGCGAGGATCATTTAGATCAGAGTCCCAGCTTACGATCGTTGGATCGTTCTCCAGCAGAGGGGCAACTTTCGCGAGGCATCCTCCGCAAGTCATATTTGTTGAAACGGTCACTGTCATGGATTCAATTTCCTCGATGGTCACATTTGGTTGGTTCATGGATCATGGCCTCGATGATCGGACAGCCGTCCAGCGAGCCGCGACCACTGCAATCTTGGACAAGCCCCGATAGCGTGGTCTCCATCTGCTGAAGGTCGACGAGCTTCTGCCGGATTGCCACAAGCTTCTGCTCGGCGAGCTGCTTCACTTTGCCCCGAGATTCATGGGGTATCTCTGAAAGTGCGAGTAGTTCGCCAATCTCCGCGAGTGTAAATCCAAGGTCCTTCGCACGCCTGATGAAGCGGATTCGGTCAACAGTGCTCTCCGGATACTCCCGGAACAAAGTCCTCACCGGCGACGGCTCGGCAAGCAATCCGCGACGCTGATAGAACCGCACCGTTTCAACGCCGACGCCGGCGGCTTCTGCGACTTTCCCAATGGTAAAACGACTCATCTGACCCTCTCGTGGAAGCATTATCGACTCCGTACCGTGGTACGGAGTCAAGCTAAATCGCTGTTTTTTGGCAGAGGAAAGCAGAGTGGGCTGACGGAAGATTCAGTTTTCCTAGGCAAGGAGAACCGGCGTATCGCCCCCCAGCATCGGCTATGTCGTCAATAGGCAATTGCCGATGTTGAACTGAACAAACCGAAATGGCGTTTTAGTAGTCGTCACGAGGAACCTCACCACCCGCTCGCGTGCACAATGCTTTGTAAATGTCTTCATCGATCGACTCGGTAATGAAACGAACGTGGCCATCGGCAAAGGTGAATTGGGCACCTCCCTCGTGCAGACTGCTGAAGTCTTCGGGCAACGCTTCGGGATAGTTGGGTGCATGATCGCCGACGCCTAACACACGCGCAAAGCTGTCCTCACCGTTCGGCGCGCTGCCGGTCCATGTGGACATGCTCAGCAGCGAGGTGCGTTCACCCACCATGATCGTGTGGCTTGTACCGTCACGAATGTCGCGAAATGCCGTCCTGCTGTTGTGAAAGAAAATGCCGTCGGATTCGCAAACGCTTCCGATCGGGACATCTTCACACTCGTCAATCTCAACGGTTCCGAAACAACCGGGATAGTTCGATGTACTCAGCCGGGTCAACGTCGCACCTGAATCACGATCTTCGATTTCCCACGTCGGGTCGCCGACGTCCGAGGGGCACCGGAAGGTCGGAAGTTCCGTCAGGCGTGGCACTTCGTTCTGTGCGTCAAGTATCGACCGGCCCCAGTCGATTTCGTCATTCACGGCAGCCTGTTCCATTTGACTGAGGATCATCGCGGACCAGGCCCAACCGGATGGGCCATCCACGAACGGCTGCCGCGTGGCTTCATCATTGCCCAACCAGCCAGGCGGAAAAGTTCGGAAGGCACTTTGATAATTATGCAGGGCTAGTCCAATCTGCTTCATGTTGTTTTGACAACTCATCCGTCGAGCCGCCTCGCGGGCGGCTTGGACGGCAGGAAGCAGCAACCCGACCAGAATGCCGATGATCGCAATCACGACGAGAAGCTCAATCGGCGTAAAACCACGCCGGAGCGTTTCGGAAAATTTCATAAGTCGATTCAATTCTTGAGAGGTTGGGAACACATTTTTGGCCATCGTGCTAAACACGAATGCCTATTCATTGCGCTGGCGATGAATGTGCTAAACGAAAGACGCGACGATATTTCGCGTCCGGCTCATTTGGAAAGCAGCGTGCTTTCGACCTACAAGAATCTCACCGGTGGTCCACGCACCGGCGGACGCAGACACGCACTGAGTCGTGAAGTCTGCTGGCGCGGTGTCGACTGCGTAATGACGCAGTAAAGCGAGGAAATGGCTGCCGAGCACGGCGGGGTGCTCGATTCGCTCGCAAGTGAACAAGCGAGGCAGCCTCTGTGAATTGAATGACTTGACGACGGAGATGCACGAAGTTCGCCGGATTCCTCAATCGAGTGCCCAGAGGCAGAATCCTCTGAGGCGTATGGGTCTAACCCCGAGGAGGCGGTAGCGTGATGACAGGTGCAGTCATGGTCTGTCGTTGCTTGCTGCTGCGATTCACCGGCTACCGGAGCGAGTCCCACGGCAGTCAATGAACAGCAATCGCTGCCATCATGCCCGTGGGGGTGATTGTGCATCAGCGCAGTGCCCAGCACGACGCTCGTGTAAATCACGGCGATCGTAACTCGGAGGCGGCGGCTGTGCAGCAATAAGCGGATATCTACGCTCGTGATCGGGTAGCTAGACTCACGTGATTACTTAGATGCCCGCTCGACCTCAAGTCTTCAGCCATTTCCCGCTTTTCTCGCAAAACATTCGTTCTGGGTGGCGAGTTGTTGATTGAATGAAGTATTCGGCCATTCGAAGCATCCAAACAGTTCGGCTCTAAATTTCGGAGCGCTTATCAACCCTGATGTGACAAATCTATGAAGCGAATAAGAACGCCTTTGTTTTGGCGGCGACTTCCCCTGGCCCGTCAACTACTGCTGGCGGTGAACTCGTTTCTGCTGATCATGATCAGTGGTTTCTTGGTGGTGGACCACCGATTGCGGGTGCGGCGGGAGGTTGGGCAAACCAGAGTCGCTTTGGCCGAAGAAGCCAAAACGCTGTACGAATCTGCTGTTGCTGTCGAAGGCGAGAACTCAGACGCGGTGCAGAAATTGGTCGACAGCGTGTGCGCCCGAATGAACTCCGACGAATCGCCTGGGCACCACATTGCGTTACAATGGCGAGGTGAACTGCTGCAGGCAAAATCGCACGGGCGTTCATCGCCGGAGATGTTTGATGCAATGATGGCAGCGGCCCATGGACACGTCGACGCGGAACCAATGGCTGAGGCGATGGTGGTCGGCGCGTTTCAGGGACCGGCCGGGCAAGTACTCGTTTCGGAACAACGGTCGAACATTCTTGCGGTCGCTCGCGAGGCGCTGATTCGTCAGATGATCGCCGTGTTTCTCGCCGGTTCGCTCGCCGCGTTCTTAGTAAACCTTGTGTTGCGAAAGATCGTGACCAAACCGATTCGTCGATTGGTAACGTCATTGCAGAGCGTTGGTGATGGGAATCTGGAATCACGAGTCGACGTGCATAGCTGTCGAGAGCTGACCTATCTTGGCGAGCAATTCAACGACATGGCGGCGAAGTTGGATGCGGCCGAACGGGATCGTCGCATTCATATGAGCAAAGCGAAAGCGATCCAACAAAACCTTCGGCCCAGTTCGGAAGTCATCCCGGGGCTAAACATCGCCGAACTGTTCGAGCCTGCCGAAGATGTCGGCGGCGACTACTACGACGTCATCCGTCTGAACGACAACTCAACGCTGTTGTGTATCGCCGATGTTTGCGGGCATGGTGTACCTGCGGCGATGGCAGCGACGTTGTTGAAGGCGTTTGTTGCCGAGGCGGCTAAGCAGTCTCGGCATCCGGCAGAAATTCTGACGCGTGTCAATCAGCAGTATCACGAGTACGTCATGTTGGGTTATTTTGCCACGATGGTACTTGTGCGGATTGACATGGCGGAAAAACAACTAGTCTACGCGAATGCTGGCCATGAACTTCCATTTTTGCAATGTGGTCAAGAGCCGGTTCAGCGGCTGGACCACAGTGACTTGATACTGGGTGTCGAAGAGGACACAACGTACGAAGAAAGCCGCCGTTCGATCTGCAGCGGAACCAAACTGGTATTGGTCAGTGATGGCGTTACCGAGGCCTTTAACCCTGACGACGAACAGTTCGGTACCGAGCGTGTGACTGACACGATCGAACAGGCGATCGGCGAAAACGCATCGGAGTTAGTGCAACGGTTTGCGAAGGCACTTGGTTCGTTTCGCAATGATCGCGACGCCTTCGATGACACGACACTGGTTGTGGCGGAACTGGTGGAAGAGGATGATCGTTTGAACGAATCGGAAAGTTAAATAGCCCCTGGCGAAGTTCGGCTTTCAATCGTTGATTCGTTCGTGCAGGTCGCCGACGTAAGCACCCGTTCGGACTCCACCAAAGAAAGGCTGCTCTGGATAGCCGACGCTGCAAATCGGTCCGACTTTGATCAACCAAGCGCGACCGACTTCGCGAAAGCCCATCCGATTGACACTGCGAAGCGCCGATCTGTTCGTGCATTCAGTGGTCAAGAGTAATTTTCCGACACCGTGATCCGGCAGTTGCTCCGCCGCATAGGACATCAACGCCGCGTACAAACGCTGACCACGATAGGCAGGCAGGATGAAAACATGAAAAACGAAGCCAGTATCATCCGGCAGAAAAAGGGGAAGCTGCGTATCGGGATGGCCATCGTGATTCATTTCTCCTGGAACATCGCCCAGGGCAATCCAAGCGAATCCAGCGAGCTTCTCCTCGTCCATGACTGCGAAGCAAATCGCTCGCCCGTCGCCCAGCCAAGTCGCGTGGCTCTCGTCGAGGTAGTGTTCCTCTCCCTGGTGCTGCAAAAGATCGTTCTCGGACCATTGCACCGCCGTCAAGCCTTCCGGGCAGGGTACGCCCGAAAGACTAACAAGCTCGCAACCAAAGAACAGCGTTTGATTCGCGATCGCGAATCGACGCATCACCCGGTAAGGCAACTGTTTTAGACGAGTAAGGAAGGGCATCGGCTGACTCCGCGGTTGGATTAGTGGCAACAACCGCTACTGCAGCTTCCGCCGCCAGAACTAGACGCCGAGGAAAGCCGGGGCGGACTGGTGTAGCTCGCCGACGGTTGAGGGCTTGGTGTGTAATCCTGCGAGAAGTCAACATCCGATGTGTTGTACTCGATGTTTGCAGCCGCTTGCTGGGCATATTGTTCCGCCGTTATTTGCTGAGCGACTTGTTTTTTTCGCCAGGGCAATCCGCCGGTGCATCCGGTGGTGCTGGTCGCCGCCGCGACGATCGTGAGGGCAACGAAGCGTGATAACTTTGCGTTCATGGGAACGTCCTTGTCGTGGTTACAAGTGGAATTCGTTTCCACCTAAGATTTGAAGTATGCCGAACGGCTCGGCAAAAAAAGGCGGGGGCAGCGTGTAAGCGTCATCACCGAAGTGAATCAACCGGGACACCGCCCCCGCGGTTCTGCGAAAATGAATGCAAAGCGTTTTCATCCGGTGAGCTACCTTGCCAATCCATTTTCCACTTCCGCCTATCGAAGCGTTGGAGCATTGACCCCCTGCTGTGCGAGAACGGCTAGCCACTTTTGCGGTTCTGCCGCGATCTTCTTCGCACAGCCAGGGCAGCAGATATAGATCGCTTTGCCAGCGGCATGCACCTTGTAGGGACCGCCCATCGCGTCGAGTGGCTCATCCATCACAGGACATTTCTTTTGGGCAGCGATGAAGGGCGCGTCCTCGGCACTCACCTTGAAGATTCCTTCGCGGACTTGCTCGGTTCCTGCTGGCACTGAACCCGATGAACCGCCACCATAGACCATCGCAAGGTATTTGCTCGGATCAGCTTGAACCTTCTTGATGCAGCCCTTGCAGCACAAGAAGATTGGTTTGTCACCGACCATGACCTTGATAGGATCACCCATGCTTCCAAGCGGTTCATCCATCACGGGACAAACCTTCTGGCGAGTAATCAAAGGCGCATCCGCCTGAGTAGAAGAGGTCACGGCAATGCTGAAGTCGCCAACGTTGACTCCTTCACTCCCGACTCCCCCACTCCCCTTCTGATCGCCATAAACCATCGCCAAGTACTTCGCCGGTTCTGCTTGAACCTTCTTGATGCAACCCTTGCAGCACAAATAGATCGGCTTGTCGCCAACGGTCACTTTGATTGGCGTGCCCATGCCACCGAGCGGCTCGTCCATCACGGGACAGACTTTCTGTTTAGCGATCGCTTGCGCGTCGGCCGCCGTCGAAGTTGCGACGGTTATTTGAGGACGTCCGGCCGCGTACTTCGCTGGATCGGACTTGACGGTATTTACGCAGCCACCGCAACAAACGAAGACACGCTGGCCGTTCACATCCACGGCAACCGGATCCCCCATGCTGCCGAGAGGTTTGCCACTGACGGGACAGATTTTTTGACGTGCAATCGCAGCAGCGGCGAGTTGCATTTCGCTGGCCGGAACAGTTGCCACTTCCTTCAGGCTGAGCGGTTTTCCGCTACTGGATTCGATACCGACGAGTTGGACGTCAATCTCGATTTGACGTCCGGCAATCTGGGAAAGGTTCACCGGGGCGGTCAGGCCGCCCTTGCCATCGGGCAACAAATCGTAGCGGTAACGTTTTGCATTACCCTCGACGCGAAGCGACGCGGCTCCGCGCCCTTGATTGATCGCAACGGCTTGGCCGTTACGGTCGTATACGAACATATGAATGCCGCCTTGCGAAACGACCGTTTCCAATTGAACGCCACCAGCTTGTTTCAAAGAACCGCCGTGGGGTCCGGCGACCGGACGAACAAGCTCGGAAGCCATCGTCTGGCCCGGCATCGTGTGGTTATGACCAGCATGATTGTGCTGAGCCACCGCCGTTGAGGCCAAAGCGACCATAAACAAGGCAGCGAATAGGGTATTGCACTTCATCGAAATTCATTCCTTTCTAGGCGTATGCGACCGATTCCTTTGGCCGCTTCGGTTGTTAGTTGGATGCCTGGCGACCAGGAATCCTTCACGTGTTTTGAAAAAAGTCTCAGAGTTGAGAGTGGGTAGTAGAAATTGTTCCACTCCTTACTCTCACTTTCGCAACTCAAACTCAAGCGGCCTGTTTAACCTCCTCAACAGCCGCTATTTCTTCTGTTCCTTCCCAAAGCTCATCCTCAAACCCGAACCGCATCTTCATTTCCAAGTAGGCGCTGTAGAGCGTTGGCACGATGAACGACGTGAACGGCTCGGCAAGCATGCCACCAAAGACCGGGATCGCCATCGCGCGGGCCACGTCGGCTCCACGACCGGTCGCGATCAACACGGGCACCAGTGCGGCTAGGGTCGTTACCGTCGTCATCATGCAGGGTCGAATGCGTTTCAGCCCTGCCTCGTAAACGGTGTCACGGATTTCTTGAACCGACGTGATCTTTCGTTTTTGCAGCAACTGATGGATGTAAGTCGCCATCACGACGCCATCGTCCACGGCGAGGCCGAATAACGCGATGAAGCCAACCCAGACGGCGGTGTTGAGTTCCACCTCCATCCATGCCACCAGGATCATGCCGCCTGCAAAAGCGACCGGAATGCCGGTGAAGACGGCCATCGCGATCGGCAAGTTGCGAAATTCAAAATAGATCAACAACAAATTGATCACGATCACCACGGGGATAATCCACATCAACCGCAAGTTGGCCTCGATCTGGTTACGAAAACTGCCCACCGCCTCGAGCGAGTACCCGGCGGGAAGCCCTAAGTGATCCGGGTGTGTTGGCGGAAGCGATTGAGCCTCACGAAGTTGATCTTCGATCGCCGTCACCGATTCCAAATCGCCCTGCGAACCATTCGTCATGAAGGAAACGTGAGCAACCAGCCGTCCGTTCTCGCTGTTGATCGCTCCCGGTCCCCAAGTCGTTTCCAGCGTTGCTAATTCTTCCAACGGCACGACCGCTCCACTGTGCGTGACCACGGGAAGTCGATTGAGTTGGTCGATGCGTTCGCGAAGATCACGGTTGTAACGCAATCGCACGGGATACCTTTCGCGGCCTTCGACGGTCTTGATCAGATTCATTCCGCCGAGGGCTGTCTCGATGACTTGGTTGACCATCGAAGCGCTCATGCCGTAACGAGAGGCGGCTTCGCGATCGACCGTGAATTCGATATAGGGTTTTCCGAGCACGATGTCTGGGTTCACCGTTCCCTCGTTGATAACCGGTGACTTCTTCAACGTTCCCGCCACGTCCATCGCGGCGCTGGCTAGCGTCTTCAGGTCGTCGCCATACACCCGAATCGCCATCGGTGCCTTGATGCCCGATTGCAGCATCACGACTCGGCCTTCGATCGGTTGCAAAGCGGACGCGGGAGTGACTCCCGGAAGTGTGGCGACTTTGTTGATCTCGTCCCAAACATCACGCGCCGTCACGCCCTCGCGCCATTCGCTTTCAGGTTTAAGCATGACGTAGGTTTCGACCATCGCCGCGGGAGCCGGGTCCAGCGCCGATTCAACGCGACCGATCTTGCCGAGCACGTCTTTGACCTCAGGAATCTGGCCGATCAACACGTCTTGCGTTTGCAACACCTGCATCGCTTGCGAAAAGCTGGCTGCCGGATACAGCGTCGGCATGTAGAACCAACTGCCTTCGTCCAGCGCAATCCAGTCGTCGCTTTGCAGTCCCGTAAAAACGTGCTTGGCATCGACATAGCCGGGGAAGTCGTTTAGTTCGGCACCGAACACACGGGCGGTGCGTTCGACCGGTTGCAGAATGGTAGGTAAACCAAAGTAGGCCCCCAGTCCCAAGACCAGCAACATGGCGGGGAACGAAAGCGCGAACGCTTTGTGATTCAACGCGTGCCGCAAACGTGCCGCATAAATCCAACGAACGAAACGGCTGGAAGGAATTTCTTCGATCGGTCGAATGCGTTCGCGAAGCAACTGCCAACCGGCGACCAGACCGATAACGCCCGCTGCGACGGTGATGATCCAGGTTTCCAGACCAAAATATCCGCCCAAATCATCGCCCCACAGGAAGTGCGACATCGCGGCCAGCAATCCCGAGAGCGAGATCGCGGCCATCGCTGCCGACAGTTTCTGATAGTTCGCACTTCGCAGCATGATACGACTGAGTGCGGGAACGATCGTGACCGCCGTAATCATCGCGGCGGCAATGGCGAACGTTTTTGTGTATGCCAGTGGTGAGAACAGTCGGTAGTCACGCCCGGTTAAAAAGAACACCGGCAAGAAACTAACAATTGTCGTCAAGACGGCCGTGACAACGGCGGGAGCGACTTCGATCGTTGCCTCGTAGACGACTTCGGTTCGCGATTTCTCCCGGTCTGCTCCAGCCTTTGTCGCACCGTCCTCCTTCTCCCAGTCTGCTAAATGCTGATAAATATTTTCGGAGACGATGATCCCCATGTCGACCATCGTGCCGATCGCGATGGCAATGCCCGCCAGCGACATGATGTTTGCCTCGACTCCCACGAAGTGCATCGCGATGAAGGACATCAAAACGGCGGCTGGCAAACAGATCGCAACGACAAAACTGCTGCGAATGTGAAGCAGGAACAGCAGAATGATGCACGCGGTGATGATGATCTCATCTCGCAATGCGTGCGTCAGCGTTGCCATCGTCTCGTCAATCAAACCGCTGCGGTCGTACACGCCGTGAATCTTGACACCTTTGAGCGCCGGTTCGATCGCAGCGATCTTGGCTTTGACACGGTCAATGACCACGCGAGGGTTCTCGCCATAGCGCATCACCACAACGCCGCCGACCGCTTCGGCACCGTTGTAATCCAACGCTCCGCGACGAAAATCGGGTCCTAGTTGAACCTGCGCCACGTCACTCACACGGACCGGCACACCGTCTCGTTGCAGAATGACCGTATCTTCGATGTCGGAAACGGCTTTGGACTTATCACCATCAGTTCCCAGGAAACCTTTGCCGCGAACGATGAATTCCATTCCTGTCGATTCGACCGTCTTGGCACCGACATCCAGGTTCGACCCCTTGATTGCCATCGCCAGTTTGTCAAGCGAGACGTTGTAGAATCGCAGTTTGTCGGGATCGACCTCGATTTGATATTGGCGGACGTAACCACCAATCGACGCGACTTCGCTGACACCTTCGACCGCTTGCAATTCGTACTTCACAACGAAGTCCTGCAGGCTGCGAAGTTCGGCGAGACTCATGCCGTCTTCGGGCGGTTGCAGCGTGTAGTAGTAAACTTGCCCGAGTCCGGTTGCATCAGGACCGAGTTGCGGAACGACACCATCGGGCAACTGCGATGCGGCACTGCCGAGTTGCTCCGAGACTCGACTTCGCGCCCAGTAGAAGTCAATTGAATCCTTGAACGTCACCTGCACAAAGCTGTAGCCGAACATGCTTTTCCCGCGAACGGATTCCGCGCCGGGCACGGCCAGCAACGAAACACTCAGCGGATAAGTGACTTGGTCTTCAATGTCTTTCGGTGAACGCCCCGGCCAAGGGGTCAACACAATGACCTGGTTCTCACCGACATTCGGAATCGCGTCGATCGGCACTGCCTTGAATGCGAACCAGCCGCCGACGCTGAGGCCGATCGTCAGCATGACGACCAGCCACGGTTCCTTAACGCAAAAGCGAATGAGTAGATTTAACATTGTTGGCCTCCCTGCAGTTGAATGATTTTCTTAGCACGCACCCGACACAATTGTGATTGCTCGTTCATTGCATCTCTCCGTTGTCCGTGCCGAATCCAACCACCTTGAAACTCACTTCTTGCCCATCGCCGTTGGCGGCATTCATTGCCAAGTCGCGAACGGTCTCGCCGCACGTCAGCATCTCGCTTCCCCAGTACGGGTTTTGCAATTCACCGCCGGGTTGCATCCAATCGCCACCACCACCGGGGACCATCGGGCAATACATGTGGACCAGCGACTTGGCGGTTTTAGGGCCGCGTGCAATCGTTGCGGCGTGCAACATCGCGTGGCTGACACTGCGATACGCCTCCCGAGCGGTTTCCAGGGAACCGTCCATCCGAGACGCTCCGCGACGGGCGCTAGCGAATCGTGTTTGTGCCGCGTCAGGAACTTCGGCCAACATTTCCAGCTTGTTGAGTGAATCCAGCAGCGTGTTGAGCGCAACGGGTGGTGGCGTCATGTCGGCCGCCATCGCACATTGAATCTCAAAGTAGGCGTCGTAGGCTCGATCGAACTGCTCGCCCGATTGACCCGCAAGCATGACGGGATCGCGATCGGGAAGTTCGAGCGGACCGGGCGAATAACTCGGTGCCTTGCTGGGGTCCATCAATGACGGGTTTCCCGCAAGCTGCATTTGCGAGTCAATCAAGAAGTTGCCGTTGGTTGCAACCGTTTCTCCGGCGGCCATGCCTTCGACGATGATCGCGTCGTCGTCATTCATCGCTCCGACGGTAACGCGGCGAATCTCAAAACGCCCCGGCTCGGTTTCGACATAGACGACACCCCGCTCACCCGTCAGCAACACGGAGTCACGAGGCACAGTAACAACGCGCTGAGCCTCGACGGGTTTTGGCGAATAGCCCAGTTGCGATGTCGGAATCAAATCCATGCCACAAAGGGGACAATCGCCGGGTTCATCGCGAATCACTTGCGGGTGCATCGGGCTGATGTATTTGTCAGCCAGTGCCGGGTCGTAAACCATGTCGACCGGAACCGCGGGAACGCTGATCCGAGCCGTCGCATAGTCGCCGGGCCGCAGCTTGCCGTCATAGTTCATCACTTCGACGCGAACGCGAACGGTTCGGGTTACAGGGTCGACCGTGGGGTCGATGAATACAACGCGCCCGGTGAAGACTTCACCCGGCATCGACTGAATTTCTGCCTCCACTTGCTGGCCGAAACGAACCAATGAAGCGTCGTCGGGGAATAGGTCCAACATCATCCAAACTGAGGTCAGGTCCGCGATTCGATAAATCTTCTGACCCGTTTTGACATAGTCACCTTCGACTGCTGCCTTTTCCAATACCGTGCCCGTTTGAGGCGACTTGATTCGGATGCGTGACTGCGGCTTGCGACTCTCGCGAAGGTCTTCGATTTGCCCGGTCGTCATTCCGAGTTCGCTAAGGTTTTCACGTGCCATAGCCAGCATGTCGGGGCTGTTGATACTGAATCGTCCCACCGACTCACTCTCCAAACTGGTGATGTATTCGGTCTGTGCGGAGTACAACTTGGGGCTATAAATCAATGCCAAATCGTCGCCTTCTTTGACTTCGACACCGACATAGTCGGCATACAATTCTTCGAGTCGCCCGTCGATGTACGCGGAGATCGTTGACAGTCGGCTTTCGTCAAAGTCGATCGAGCCGATCGTGCGAATCGTTCGATTCATCTCGCCCATTTTGCTGGTCGCGGTTTGAATACCAACCAGCCGTCTCGCCGAGGATTCGATCGTGACCGAAATCCCATCGCCGCCACCGCCGCCGGTCGCTTCGACCAACTCCATGGCACAAACGGGGCATCGGCCCGGTTCGGTCGATGGTGGAGTACACATCATCGGGCAGATATATCGTTTTTCCTCGCCGCCGCCCGCATCGGCAACCGCTTCCGACTCGCCGCCGGAGAAACCATTGGCGGTCACCCACTGGGAACGTTGTGCGAATCCGATCATGACCAAGATCAAAGCGGCCACGGCGGTGACGGCAGCGGCATTGACTCCGACGCGCAACAACCACCCAAATCCAGCGACTTTCGTTTCGGCCAACGCGGCCGATGAAGCGGTCGCTTCCGGAGTGCCTGCTTCGACCGGTGATTCCGACTGGCTTGCCGGGCCGGCTGAATCCGTGGCGTCGACCTTGGCGTCTGATGACTTCGTTTCCGCTGACACGTCCTGCTCCTCGTTCGTACTCGGCTGATGATTCCTATTCATGCTTGACGCCTCCTTGTTTTCAGGCACGGATGATTCGCCAGTTACTTGAGCGGCTGGCTCGGAACTTTTCTCCGCATCCTCGTCGGTTGCTTTTATATTTTGAGGATCGTGATTTGACATATTGATGAACTCCGCATCGCACAATCATTGGCGATGAAGTTAAAGGGGTGACGGATCGACGACAAACCGAAGGGAATTTGCCGCCGCTCCATCACTTGCCGTTAGGTGTTGGCACTTGCCATCAGGCTGTGAATGGTCGGACGGGATTCAACCGTCGATCGAAACGGATTCTGCAAAGAAGGGCCACGAGCAAACGAGTCATCGTTGGGAACATGCACGCTCGCGTTGTGCAACGTGCATGAAACTGCTCAGGCAGACAGAATCACAGCCGCCAAATACAGAGAAAGATTTGAGAGAAGTGTGCTGGCGGATTCGATGCTTCGCTTTGCAACTGACGCGGCGGCTTAACATGGGTAGCACCAAAGATGGTTGCCAAGTCAGCGAAACGAATCGCCACCGAGTCACGTCGCTCAATCGTGGGACGCGAGGGTGAGGAGTCGCCGAGCGGCTGGCTTTCCAAGCCGCAATGACAAGCCGACGTGACCTCGTGGGCCTGACTTTCGTCGACTGCATCCTCGTCGGTCGTGCTGATGACGATGACCTGCATTTCGAGCGATTCGCTCGCCGCCAGGTCTTCCGCCATCATCTCGTCTTCGGCCCACTCCTCATCGGTCCAACCATGTTCGACTGGTTTCGACGCCGACATGCAGCAGCTACCGTCGACATCCTGTTCGCCGCCACCGCAGCAGCCGCACTTCTTGGTCGGCGAAGCAACTTCGCAGCAGCCACAGCCTTCGCACTTGAAGCCGGAGGCACATTCGGCACCACAGTCGTTAGCAAAAGCCAACGCCATCCCCGGCTGAATCATCATTGCGACGATCAGTGAAAGATTAACGACGGTGCGAATTAAACGACAGCGAAACACGTGGGCCTTCCGAAACATATACCTAGGACCGGTATTAGGAGTATATCGGAAATACACTCAGAAAGTTCAAGACGAATCTGATTCATCACGGAACTTTCCCTTTTGAAAGGATAGCTGGAGGGAGCCAGTTTGTCATGTACATACGAAAAAGCACCGTGTTTTCGCGAAATCGCAAGCGTCATTTGCTGGCCTTGTCCCTAGTCACGCTCTCCGTTGGCGGTTGTGCCAGCGGTCCCGTTCGCCCCAACGGGTCGCGGCACGCGGCCGTATCGCGACCGGCCGTCAGCGAAGAGTCATTAAGTGACGAACTCCCGCAGCCAGCTCCGGATGCTAGCAATGAATCGAATTTTCGGACCGTCGGGTATGGCCAGCCGCCACAGAGAGGTGAGGTCGTCCTGGCGGCACAACTAGATCTGGCGGCACCCATGCGTCTAGGAGATGAGGAAGAAGACGAGCCAAAGACGCTTGGAGAGATGCTTGAAATCGAGGAAGAAGATGGTGAGCAGGACGCCGATGACGAGGAAAGTGCTGACAACGACTCCCAGCTCTCAACTCCCAACCCCCAACTAAGCACCGGGCAACCCGTCGACTACTTCATTTCTCAGGCCCTGGCGGCTCACCCCAGCATTCAGGCTGCACGCCAACGTGTTCAGGCCGAATTGGAACGGATTCCACAGGTCACTGCATTGCCCGATCCCCAATTCAATAACACGTTCTGGCCGCTGCACGACAACGCGTTGCAAACCGCGGGTGGGCGGATCGCCAACCAGATGTCGCTGCAACAAGGTGTGCCATTCCCAGACAAACTGCGGACGAAGGGAGCGATCGTCAGCCGCGAAGCCCAAATTGCCCAAGCCGAGGTGGAACGCATCGAACGGCAGATCACTGAATCGGTTCGCTTGTCCTATTACGAAGTCTGGTACGCGACCCGTGCGATTGCGATCATTGAAGAATCTCGCGACCTGGTGGACGACCTCGCCAAGGTAGCCGAGGCTCGCTATCGCAGCGGCGGAACCCAGCAGGACGTGCTTCGCGCGCAGTTGGAAATCGACCGACTCGATGATCAGATCGTACAACTCACCAAGCAGTTGGAAATGTCACAGGCCGACCTCGCCGCGTTGTTGCAGCAACCCGTGTCTTTGTTGCCGCAAGCGACCGAGGAACTCGGCATTGCCGACGCTCCCATGCAACTGGACGCTTTGATCTCTCAAGCCGAACAATGCAACCCGAGCCTGCGAGGTTTGGCCGCAGAGATTCAGCGTGATCGCCAGAAACAACGGCTCGCTTGTTTGCAGCAATACCCCGACTTTATGGTTGGACTGAACTGGGGAATTGTCAGTGACAATCACGACGTGATCAGTCCCGTGGCCAACGGCAATGACAATCTCAGTATCACGTTCGGAACCACGCTTCCGATTTGGCGTGAGAAGATCAATGCCGGTGTTCGTGAAGCTTCACGACGAACAAGCAGCACGCAACAACGCCTGGAAGCCGAGCGTGACGAAATTTATGGTCGTCTGCGTCGTTTGCTTGCTCAAGCCGACTCACTCGTCGAGCAAACCGACATCTATGAAGATCGCATCATTCCAAGAACCGAAGACACGTTGAAGTTAGCGATCGCAGACTATCGTGGCGAACGTACCGACTTTTTCACCTTGATTGAAACGTATCGCGAACTATTGATGTTTGAGACGCAGCTTGCTCGCATCAACGCGTCCCTGGCCGGCACGATCGCCCAGATTGATCGCACGGTCGGCTGTCCGTATTGATTGAAGATTGACGAACGAAGATTGATTTCCAGGTAGTCTTTTTTTCAATCTGCAATCTTTCAGTCGCCAATCTTCAATTCTCGCTCATTCCCAACCAAGCTGCAGCAAGGCTTCACGCAGATCGGCACGAGCACGGTTCAACCTCGAACCGACCGTGCCTTCTGGAATGCCGACCGCGTCGGCGATCTCGCGGTATGACAAATCCTCTTGCTCCTTGAGCACCAAGACGACCCTCAGCTCTGGGTTGATCTTTGACAACGCAACGTCCAGCATTTCAGCTTGCTCTGTCTGCTCTCTCATGTCGTGCGAATTCCCCGTGGGATCATCGAGCAACGAGTCCGTCGAGTGACGAGACCTGGAACGAATGAACTGCAAGGCTTCGTTGCTAGCCAGGCGGTAGACCCAAGTCTCCAACTTCGACCGACCATCGAATTTATCCAACTTGCGGAACAGGTGGATGAATACTTGCTGCGTCGCGTCGTCCGCATCCTGAACGCCGACCATGCGGACCATCTGCGCGTACACGCGCTGGCTACAACGCTCGTATAGCATCCGCATCGCGTCCTGATCGCCAGCGATGCAAGCAGCCACCATTCGCTGCGTGGAATTGTGATCCATTGCTGCAAAGTCATCGGACGCAGGTTGGTCACGCCGCCGGCTATTCAAACAGTGGCTCCTTGACGTTGCAGGTTGAGCGAAGTTCGGACGACGTACGCGAACACACGCCATTGCCATCACAATTCTGCGGCAATTTCGTGAAGAACGCGAATCGGGCAAGCATCCAATTACCCGATTGAGGAAACGACCTCAACGAAGAATTCTCCCCTCTCCTCAATAAGGAAAACAGATGTCCACGAAACACGTCGGTAAGTTGGTTCTTGGTTTGGCAGTCATGTTCGCCGCCACCTCCCTTGTTCCGCAACCCGTCTTGGCACAGAGCAAAATTCGATCGACAGCCGAACGACGGCAACGCCCGGGCAGCGGATTCTGGGCAAACCAGCGAGCTTCCCGCAACATTCAGCACGCCCGGAACTACTCGCAAAGCATCCAACGATACGCGACTCAGGCGCCGGTGATCCGGCCGCAGGTCACGCAAGCGGAATCGCAACTGCTCGGCAACCAAATCCAGAGTATTCAGCGAGAGATGGTGGTCATTCGGGACCAAAACGCGAGTAACCCGCAGGTCGTCGAGCAAGTCAAGGCGATTGAAACGAAGCTGTCCAAGACGGCCGACACGCAGGAAATGCTGCACGCCGAATGCTGCAAAGACTCGCCCGACGGAAAGGTCTGCGGCGACATGTCGGCCAAAATCACCGCCACGCTTGACCAAGTGGCGAAAGACCACGCCAAGCTGATGAAGACGATGGGTCACGAGGACGCCGCTCATGACGCGATGAAGCACGCCTCCACCACCGAAGGCGAAACGCCAGCAAAACGCGGTGAGTGAGAGCGTCCAGGACATTGCGTTTCATCGAAGCGAATTGTTTTGAAAGTCGTGATCCGCTTGGTGGCTCTTCGCCAAGCGGATCGTTTTTACTGTTACTGACAGATTCTAGCTTACCCCGCCAGGGTATCAAGGGCGACGGATTACCTGCCGGTCGTCGCTGCATTCCTCCTTCCAGCTTAAACCAACAAGGCGTTTTCCGATGAAATTCACGTCACCGTTCAGCAAATCGACCGTTTCAGCCGCTTTGATCGCCAGTAGCCTCCTTTTGTTCGCTCCATCGTTGTTTGCACAAACCAAAACCGATCCGCATGCCGCTCACCCAGCCGCTTCAGAAACTGCGGACGGCGACCTTGCTACACAACTTCGAGCACTGCGAAAAAAAGTGGCCGACCTCGAAACAACCCTGCAATCGCAACACACAGCTCGCTATGGCGCGGACGCGAAGCCCGGTGCGATGTCGAAGATGGCCATGGATAAAGGTGCCGCCGATCCGTCGTCCGGTTCAGACTCCGCAGGGATGGGTGGAATGAAAGGCATGGACAGCATGAAAATGGGAATGATGAAAGGGATGGGCGGCATGAACCAAGACACGACCGACTCGTCGATGTCGTCCGGCGGCATGGGTAAGGGCGGCATGGGTATGGGAATGATGTCGGGCATGGGCGGAATGTCAGGTGGCATGGGAATGGGCAAAGGGATGGGAATGATGAAAGGCATGGGGATGATGGGTCGAAACCCCGCCATGAAATCATCCATGGATGGAATGGGGTCGATGGGAAGCATGAGCATGCCATCCGCCCTGCCAGGCTTTGCCGGCGCGTCGCACCTGTACCACATCGGCGAGACCGGATTCTTTCTCGATCATCCACAGCACATCACTCTGTCAGACGAACAACAACTCAAGCTCAACCGACTCAAGGAAGCCGCACTGCTGGCAACGGCCACTGCGGAGCGCAAGATCGAAGAAGCCGAGCAAGAACTCTGGACGCTGACAGCCGAAGCCCAACCCGACATCAACAAGATCGAAGCCAAAGCACGAGAGATCGCCAAACTGCAAGCTGACAATCGCATCGCGTTCATTCGATCGGTCGGCGAAGCCGCGGAAGTGTTGACCGAAGACCAACGCCAAACGCTCGTCGGAATGGCTAGCCCAAGTGAAACTGCCCCTGCTAGGTGAAAATGGGATCAACGTCGAGACTGAGTCAGCGAACCACAGAAAAGGAAACAACGATGAGTCACCAAGCCGATGAAGAAATCTTTCAGAACGCCATTGGCCGACTCGATCAGGCTGCTGAATTCTCCAGCATCGGGCCCGAGGCGTTGGAGCGGTTGCGGTATCCCAAGTCGATGCTTCAAGTATCCATCCCCCTGAGAATGGATGACGGTTCACTGCGTGTGTTTCAGGGATACCGAGTCCGTCACGATGACACACGCGGGCCGACCAAGGGAGGCATTCGATTTCATCCCGACGTACACCTGGGCGAAGTCAAAGCACTCGCCTTTTGGATGACGTGTAAATGCGCCGTCGCGGGGATTCCCTTTGGTGGCGGCAAGGGAGGCATCATCGTGAATCCGAAAGAACTGTCACGGCTTGAATTGGAGCGACTCAGTCGCGGGTTCATCCAGCGTGTTGCCGACTTTATCGGACCTGAAACGGATATTCCTGCCCCCGATGTCTACACCAATGCCATGATCATGGGCTGGATGATGGATGAATACTCCAACATTCAACGACGTCGCACCCCAACGGTGATCACCGGCAAGCCGATACCGCTAGGTGGTAGCTTGGGTCGCGATGATGCCACCGGGCGTGGAGCGTACTACTGCATCAAGGAACTGGAGCGTCTGAAATCATGGAGTCCAACAGAAGTTCGCGTCGCCGTGCAAGGTTTTGGAAACGCGGGGCAGCATGTTGCTCGGCTACTGCACGCCGACGGTTACCGAATCGTCGCGATCAGTGATTCGCGCGGTGGCGTTTATCGCGAAGAAGGTTTGGATATTCCGCGTGCGATTGAACTGAAACAACAGCGCCAGGACATGTCGGAAGTCTATGCCTCGCGAAGTGTCTGTGACTGCCCCGAATGCGGTTGTGTCGAGTGCCATTGCCAACCCGACGATGCAGGCACCGGTAAAGTAATCACCAACAAGGAACTATTGGAGCTTGATGTCGATATCCTCATTCCCGCTGCCCTCGAGAATCAACTCACTGCCGAGAACGCCGATCGAGTCATCGCACCGGTAATTGTCGAGGTCGCCAATGGTCCCACGACGACGTCAGCGGACGAAGTTTTCAACGCAAAGGGAACGCTCATCGTTCCAGACATTCTGGCGAACGCCGGTGGTGTGACGGTCAGCTATTTCGAGTGGACACAAAATAGAGCCGGATATTACTGGACGGTCGAGGAAGTTCACGAGCGACTCAGTCAGATCATGAAGCGAGAATTCAACCTCATTTATGAGTTGATGGCCGCCAACCAGATTGACATGCGCACGGCGGCTTACGCTCACGCCCTGAATCGCATCGGCGAAGCCATCGAGTCTCAAGGCACAAACACATTCTTTTCGACTCAACCGACAGTGCAGCCGATATCATGACTTCAGACAAGAGCTTAGGTTCACCTCTCACGGACGAACAACTTCAGCGCATGGACGCCTACTGGCGAGCCGCGAACTACCTGTCCGTGGGTCAAATCTATCTGTTCGACAATCCGCTGCTTAAGGTGCCGCTGCAGATCGAACACATCAAACCCAGATTGCTCGGCCACTGGGGCACGACACCTGGTCTCAATCTCATCTACGTTCATCTCAATCGGGTCATCAAGGAACACGACCTCAATGTGCTCTATGTAACCGGTCCCGGTCACGGTGGCCCGGGCCTGGTCGCGAACACCTATCTCGAAGGCACCTACAGCGAACGGTACTCGGATATTTCGCAAGACGAAGATGGATTGCGACGGCTTTTCAAACAGTTCTCATTTCCGGGTGGAATTCCGAGCCACGTCGCCCCCGAAACGCCAGGCTCGATTCACGAGGGCGGCGAGCTTGGCTACGCCTTGTCACATGCGTACGGAGCCGCGTTCGACAATCCTGATCTGATCGTGTCTTGCGTGATTGGCGACGGTGAAGCCGAGACGGGACCACTGGCGACGAGTTGGCACTCCAACAAATTCCTTAATCCGGTGTGTGATGGTGCCGTGCTCCCGATCTTGCATCTCAACGGCTACAAGATCGCCGGCCCAACCGTCTTGTCTCGCATCAGCCGCGAAGAGCTGGAACAACTGTTTCGCGGGTACGGATACACGCCCTACTTTGTTGAAGGCAGCGATCCGGAAGACATGCACCAATTGATGGCGGCGACGTTTGACAAGGTGTTCGCGGAAATTCGTCAGATTCAGCAAGACGCTCGCGAGAATGGTTTTCATTCACGACCGCGCTGGCCAATGATTGTGCTGCGGACGCCAAAAGGCTGGACCTGTCCCCCGGAAGTGGACGGGAACCAAGTCGAAGACTCTTGGCGTTCTCACCAAGTGCCGATGGGGAAGATGGCAGAGAATCCTGCGCACGTCCAATTGCTCGCATCTTGGATGTGGTCATACAAGCCCGATGAACTCTTCGATGATACCGGTCGGCTACGATCTCAGATTGCGGACTTAGCACCGAAGGGTGATCGACGGATGGGCGCGAATCCTCACGCCAATGGCGGCACGCTGCTCCGAGATCTTCGCGTGCCTGGTTTCCGAGAGTTCGCGGTGGACGTTTCGCGTCCCGGCAGTGTCATGGCGGAAGCGACGCGTGTGCAGGGGCAATTCATCAGCGAATGCATGAAGCTGAATTTGGACGCAAAAAACTTCCGTGTGTTCAGTCCTGATGAAACAGCATCGAATCGTTGGAGCGCGGTTTTCGACGTGACCGACCGTTGTTCGACAGCCCAAATCCTACCGACAGACGATCACGTTTCGCCCGATGGTCGCGTGATGGAAATGCTCAGTGAACATCAGTGCCAGGGCTGGCTGGAAGGCTACTTGCTGACTGGTCGCCACGGATTCTTTTCCTGTTATGAAGCGTTCATTCACATCGTTGACTCGATGTTCAATCAACATGCGAAGTGGTTGAAGGTCTGTCGCCACATTCCTTGGCGACAACCAATTGCCAGCTTGAACTATCTGCTCACGTCACACGTCTGGCGACAGGATCACAATGGGTTCAGCCATCAAGACCCTGGATTTATCGACCATATCGTCAACAAAAAGGCAGAGATCATCCGGGTCTACTTGCCGCCCGACGCAAATACCTTGCTGAGTGTCACGGACCACTGCCTGCGCAGTCGCAACTACGTCAACGTGATCGTGGCTGGAAAGCAACCGTCACCGCAATGGTTGACCATGGACGCGGCGGTGAAGCATTGCTCGGCGGGCCTGGGGATTTGGGATTGGGCGAGCAACGATCAGGGCAGTGAACCCGACGTTGTGATGGCTTGCTGTGGTGACGTGCCAACATTGGAAACCTTGGCAGCAGTGGAATTGCTCAGAGAGCACGTTCCCGATCTAAAAATCCGAGTCATCAATGTCGTGAACTTGATGAAATTGCAACCGCAATCCGAACACCCACATGGACTAAGCGACAAAGACTTTGACCTGCTGTTTACGACTGACAAGCCGATCATTTTTGCATTCCACGGCTATCCATGGCTGATTCATCGACTGACGTATCGCCGTACAAACCATCGAAATTTGCATGTTCGAGGCTACAAGGAAGAAGGAACCACGACAACTTCGTTCGACATGGTCGTGCTCAACGAATTGGACCGATTCCACTTGGCCGGAGATGTAGTCGATCGTGCTCAAACAATCGGCTCGGAAGGGGCTTACATCAAACAGGCGTTGCGAGACAAACTCATCGAACACAAGCACTACATCGAGACTCACGGCGAGGACATGCCGGAAATTCAGGATTGGAAGTGGAAGGGGTGAATGTACTGACGATCAATGTCGGCTCCAGCAGCCTGAAGTGCAGTTTGATCGAGACAGCTGACGGCCACACTCATGCCAGCAGTCACACCGATTGGGCAAGCGAGCCAACTCGCTACACATTCACATCAACCGAATCGCCAGCCGTTCTCAGCGAGGTCGGTTGGTCGGACGTGAAGCCCGCAATTGGTCGAGTCGCAGCCGATCTCCGAGTCAACACAAACGAAGTGATTGCAGCGGTCGCTCATCGAGTCGTCCATGGGGGAACTCGTTTTACACAACCCGTGCTGGTGACGGCTGAGGTTGAAGACGCCTTGCACGAATTGACCCCTTTGGCACCGCTGCACAACCCAAGCTGCCTCGAAGGAATCGTTGCGGCACGAGAAGTATTCCCCAGCCTCCCACATGTGGCCGTATTTGACACGGCCTTTCATTCGACGCTCGCTCCAGAAGCGTATACGTACGCGATACCGCAAGCATGGTCAGACGAGTGGGGCCTGCGTCGCTTTGGATTCCACGGGCTGAGTCATGCGTACTGTTCCCAACGGGCTGCACAGATACTGGATCGACCTTCGCTCGGTCTACGTGTTGTCATCGCACATCTTGGACACGGCGCGTCGTTAGCGGCTATTCGCGATGGCAAGTCGATTGACACGACGATGGGTTTCACGCCTCTTGAGGGTCTAATGATGGCGACTCGTAGCGGGTCCGTTGACCCAGGACTATTGTGTCATCTACTTCGAGAGAATCGCTTCTCCGCAAATCAACTTGATCATGCGCTCAATCGAGAGTCTGGGCTTATCGGAGTCTCCGGCGTCTCGTCGGACATGCGAACCGTATTGCAGGCCGCAGAAGCTGGTAGCGAGCGGGCGAAACTTGCGATTGCAATTTATGTTCATCGACTCCGCCAAGGTATTGGAGCGATGGCGGCGACGTTGGGCGGTCTCGATGCCTTAATTTTCACAGGCGGTGTCGGTCAGCATTCCGCAACGATCCGCGCCGCAGCGTGTGCGCGACTTGCTTTTCTAGGGCTCGAACTCGACCCGATCGCAAACGCCGCGGTCACAAGTGATATGGATGTCTCGACGACTGGCACGAAGGGCAGAATCCTCGTCATCGAATCGAACGAGGAATTGATGCTGGCACGAGAGGGCGAACGAGTCTTCAACTAGGTTCGCCGGAATCTCATCCATCAGACTTTTGAAGTCTGACGAAAGATGTTGAACGACAACAAACGCGAGGTCAGTGTCCGGTGGCAGCTTGTCGAACAATTGCTGCAATGCCTCCAATCCGCCCGCCGATGCACCGATGCCCACTATCGCTCCGAGCGGTAAAACGGCCCCGAACGATCGGTTCGATCCGGATGATCGGAGTCTTTGCGGCAGGATCGGACGAAGCAAAACGGTTTGGTGAAGGAATGGCGTGAAACTCGCATCTAATTCTCACAACACGAAGCAGTCGCACGGTCTGCTTCATTGCCAAGCTTCATCCAAGCGATGTTTCGCTGGACATTGGTTTCCTCCCACCCGATTAGGCGATGAACGATGACGAATCCATCCAAATTGAAACTGTTTGCAGGTCTCACAATTTTGACGGGCGCAGTCATGCTCTCCTCAACAGCCATGGCTAGCGGCGGTCACGGTGGTGGCGGTCACGGTGGTGGCGGCCACGGCGGTGGCGGGCATGTCGGAGGCGGTGGTCACGGCTTCGGCGGAGGACATGGATATGGCGGTCACGGATACGGCCATGGTTATGGCGGTCATGGATATGGCGGCCACGGACACGGAGCCGCGTACTACGGAATTGGTCTCGGATACGGCGTTGGCTACAGCGGCATCGGCTACGGAGGGTTTGGCTACGACAGCTACTACCCACGTTCGTATTCCAGCTATTACCCTTCGTACACAGCCCACCGAGCAACCTACGTCGCTCCGCGTAGGATTCTGTATCGACGATCTTACTCGGGTTGCGGTCGCTAGAAAGATTCGTCATGCCGACGAATATCCCACTGGCTCGACAAACTCGGACTGGCTGGAAGTTCAGGCGCGATGAGCGTTCAACGAGTGGATGTGCGGTGACTTACTAGCGAAGAAGCCAAATGACAGAGCATTTCTGTCCGCCTGTTGGCTCGCCTTCATTGCTCATCTACATTGTTGAGGATGTCCGAAGATAGCGAATCCGTCCCTGATTTCCCGCTCTGCGATACGCTGATTCTGACAGCTGTATCGTCGGAGTTGGATGCATTGTCGCAGCAGTGTAAACAGTTTGGGATATCGTTTAAGAAACGACACCATCCATTCCTGGGCAGCTACTACGACTTGGGTTTGATCGGGTTTGAAAATGTGATTGCGGTTCGATCCAGGAGCATGGGGCCACTTGGGTATGGCGGGTCGGCAGAGTTGGCTTCGCGTTTCCAAAGGGCCACCGGTGCAACTTCAGTCATTCAACTCGGCATGGCGTTCGGGGTGGAGGAGTCAACGCAGCAGATCGGTGACGTCCTCGTCTCGACGGAAGTCATTCCGTACGACCATCGCCACTACCGCGACGCGTTGTCCGAAAACGGATATCTAGTCAACTATGACTCAGCGACACGCATGAATGCAGCGGAGAAGACCGTCAATGCTTTGCGTCAATTCAGGATTGAAAAACCGGCCTCCGACTACAATGTCTATTTTGGGGCAATCCTCTCTGGGGCGGCGATTGTGCATTCATCGGCATTCCGGGACGAGTTAACGCGACTTGTGCCCGCCGGAAATCACCGTATCGTCGGAGGAGAAATGGAGGGCATTGGACTGCTCGGCGTGACGAAGCATCCGATCTGGTGTGTCGTCAAAGGCATTAGCGACTTTGCCGATGCGAACCGCGACCGTATCATTGAGGAGAGTCGAGTGATTGCATGCCGCAATGCCTCCCACTTCCTGTTGTCGTCTATGACCAGCAGCAATACCGTCACTGCGGCAGAGCATTCTTAAGGAATGTAGACAATGAACCAGCCCGAGCCTTTTCCTGTGACAACATCCGCGAACCATCCATTGCTTGCGCGACTGGTTGCTGAAATTCAACACGGGCAAAAATTCGTGGTTGATGTTCGCAACGAGGACGAATCGTTTGGATTGGATGGATATCAACTTTCAATCTGGAGCGTCGGGAGCGACAAGCCGATTTCGATATTCCCTTGGGACTCTGAGATCAACGAGGAATTGATTGACCTGAAGGTGAGATCCAAGGATTTAGAATCAGAGACCAGCCGATTTGCGATTCGACTTCGTGACGAACTGGTAGCAACCGAGTCTCGGTATGGAAATGGTTTCTTCAATCGCGTTCTCGTTGACCTCGTTACCGAGAGTTACCTTGACAAGCATCCTGACATCAAAGATGCACTCGGTCGAGCGCATAGCACACAGGTGGAACGAAACTCTATCTATCACGAGTGCCGCGACACGATTGCGTATGTGATTGGCAAACGGTCCAGAGAGCTAACAAGGCAGCTCGACTACGATGAAACGACGATGCGAAGAATACTCTCCAAAGCGATCGCGAGATACATCGACAATCGCTTTTCGTTGAGCGAGCGTAAACAGATGGGTTTGCTGTAACGCCTTTCACCGTGGGCGTATCTCACCGAGGACGCATTGTCACAAGCTGTTGCGTGTGCATCTCGTTTGGCGGGGCATCGCCGTCGTCCAGTCTGACCAACTCGCCCCTCAAAATCGCGACTTCGCGTGGTGCGTCGATCGCAAGTACGACTCGTCCACCGCTTGAGCGATGGATTGTAATCGTCGTGTTTGTTCCCGGCAAGCAAATCGACTCACCAGCCTTGCGTGATAGAATTAGCATTTCATGACTCCATTCGTTTTGTGGGTTATTGAATCTTCAGGCCACCGACGAGCGCGCGGCGGTCGAACTCTTGGCATGACAATCTCGCAGCGATTGACGAACATGCGACGACAACCGGAAAACGTCGCCGCCGTATTCGATCAATTGCTCGATGCCAAGAAAATCGGCCATCGCGTAGTCGTGAACCTCGATCGCATGATCGTACAGCCACACGCGCGTGTCGCTGTCGAGCATTGCCAGTTTTGGAGCCATCTGCCACGCCTTTCGCTCGGATAACGAAATGTTAGCCAGGACCAAACGCGGGCGATATTTTCCACATGCCTTCAGTGCATCGGTCACCGTAATTGCTCGCACTACGCGGAAGCCAGCCTCGACCAGATCGCCCGCCAACCGTGCATAGACTTCGTCGCGCGGCTCGATCAGGAACGCGATCGGTCGGCGGCTTTGGTTGTGCGACAGCGATTTTTCTTGCGTCTCGAGCCTTGGCTTTGATCGTCCGTGACCGTCCAACTTGAGGATCGGCTGTTCGGTTTTGGGCTGACGCTTATCCGCGTTGGTGGATCGGGCAAGCTTGTCGCCATCCATCAACTCGCTGACGACAAAGGTTGCCGAACAGTGCCCGCAAGCGAGTTCGGTGTCGAGCCACTGTGTTCTCACTTTCGCCGCGCGACCGCATGTCGGGCAGCCGACCAAATGCACGTTGTCGTGTTCGTCGCCGAGTACGGTCGCTTGATTGGAGCAGGTCATTTCTTGCATCAGCATCGTTATTCCATCCATGAATTCGTTTGGTTTGTTGGGATCAATTTATAGACCACGCCTTTCGTCCATGCCGAACGCAATTCGTGCCCGCGTGCGCTACGAATCGGAGTGGTCAGATTGACCGGTCAGATCGACTGGTCTTGGCAAAGAATCAAGATTGCGAACGCCAATCGGTGTCTAAGACCGAAGCCTTCGCGATCCTTACGCTACAAACGAAACCGGCAAAGCGCAATGAACAGAGAGACGCTAGGTGTCGAGCGAGAACGCTTGG
The DNA here is from genome assembly GCF_002727185.1 of Rhodopirellula bahusiensis. Lineage (NCBI taxonomy): Bacteria > Pseudomonadati > Planctomycetota > Planctomycetia > Pirellulales > Pirellulaceae > Rhodopirellula > Rhodopirellula bahusiensis. The sequence continues at coordinate 747 of NZ_NIZW01000008.1, read as the reverse complement.
CCGTTGCAGACACTTGCTTGGTGATCGACGAAAGAAACCATGTCGCCGCGTCGTCGGCGACGGTTTCGACCTGAGGCAATTTGGATTGCGGTTCAATACCCTGGTCCGTCGGTGTTTGCTGACAACCACAGGGACAACGCTCGCCGGGAGCAGCTGGCCCGTCGTCGCAACAGCATCCGCCCGAATCCATCTCGTCACAACATGAAGACTCGCCGGATTCAACTGAGTGGCTGGCACGCTGTGGGCATTTTTGGCAGCGACACGTCGATCGCTGCACCGGTTGAACGGAGAACACGACAACGGCTAGCAATGCAGCAAACTTCATTGGTTGGAATAGCATTGCGTTCATGGATCCGCCGTGATCACCGTGATTAATGTCCTGTCTATAGCGAGTTCACGCGTTTAGATGCAGGCCGTGAAAGGTTTCTTCGCAGTAACAAGAAACTTTGTGCTCTTTATTCCATTGCCGAATATCTGCAGTGCCACGGCCTGGCCGTGAAGTATCGAGCAAGCAAATTTCAACCAACAGGACGCTTAGAACCTATCCGAAAACCTAGTTGGCATGAAAAGAGCGGACCATCCTTGAGTTGGTATTTCACAGGTACTCAAACCCAAGGAGGGCCCGCCATGGATGGGCAACGCAGTTTTGATGATTTTCGCATGCCAGATGAATTGTGGGAGCAGATGGAAGAACTTCTTCCAGACTACCCACCCAGTCCAAAGGGTGGGCGACCGCGTGCCGATCTT